>JAKSSY010000029.1 GCA_024402845.1 Candidatus Saccharimonadota bacterium
ATGCAATTCGTTATAGATAGCCTTCGCATTGCTTATACGGCTAGCGGTCTCCGTAGAAGATTCCGTACACTGCGTACAGCCCTCGACATCAACCGACCAGCGCAAGGCCGCCTGCGTAACGTCTTTATCTACACTCAAGAAACTGCTGTAGCTTTGCTCAACCTCATCGTAGAGGAAGGTAACAGAAAGCGACATCAAATCGTTAACGTCAGTTTCGCTGTCTGCTGCCTGGATAAAGTTGTCGCCGCCACTAACGTCATATTTTTCTGGCTCCAAGAAGTAATGCATCAAATCCGGCGCCTGCTGCCTAATGTAACCCAAGAAGTTTACACGACGGCCATTTGACCACTGAATTAGACCAATGCCGTATGGATGATCGGTGGCATGTTCGATATCGTATGGCCAGTATTTGTTATGCTGAGAAATTTCGTGACGGACTGGATTGAAGCCACTTTCGTTCTGCATGTTGCCCATAATGCCGGCTGCCTGCTCCTCGGTAAAGCCGATAGAGGTCAAACCAGACCAAACTTTTTCTTTTGCCGTATCACCCTTAATTACGGCCTGGCCACGACTATTACCTTCGCAGAACTCTGCGATATCCGTCGTGCCATCTTTATATTTACTTAGGTAATCCTCCCAAGAGACATCAGATTTAATCTTATAAATTTTCGCATTTTTGCTCATGCCATACGGGGAAGAAGTATTTTCCGAGGCTGGATCATGGAAGACATCGATATTGTAGTTTCCAGAAACGCCACCATTGCCAGCACCGGTATCGGTCACGAGATAGAAATGTTCGTGCGCCGCAGAACCTTCGCCAGACTTCTCGGTTTCAATATAGACTACGTCGCCAAGGCTCAAATCTGGGTCATGTTGGTTAATCGCAATCTGACCATCCGCCAATTTGCCATCATTGTATTTTTCGCTAGCATTTCTACCAGCATTACCACCGTTCTCCGAGGCGTCAGAACTATAAAAGGTTACCGTAGAGTGATTAGCCAACGCTTCACCCTTATCGATCTCGGTCTTCGAGACTTTGCTACCGCCGGCAACGCCAAGAATCGTATCAACGAAAGTCTCCATCGCCTTTTGGTCTTTTGGATGCACGCCATCGCCAAGATATTCGCTCTCCTTGCCATCAATTACGGCCTTCCAGTCCGCAAGGGCAACCTTTGATTCGCTGTCGGCTATCGATTTGAAGTTTTTATTATTGTCGTCATAGTTAAGAGTAGTAGTGTGATTAGTAGTGAATACGATGCGATCCGCGCTGGATGCCAGTGTCAGTACTTTTTTGATATGCTCGGTAGTTACAGCGTTAGGATCATTCGTACCAAGCGCAAAAATCAACACTTTACGAACTTGGTTGCTCTTAGACAGTCCTTCCAAAATCGTAAGGCCACTATCACCGCCAGCACTATCCGAAGCATCCATCCAGAAATGTTTACTAACCTTGGCATGTAAATCTACTTGCGGAATCTTCTGCTTTATCACGTCCTTAGACATTTCGGAAATGGAATCACCAATCCATGTTACGTCTGAGCCATCACCGTCGTACGCGCCAGCAGTCATCTGCGAACAATCTTCTGGCCCACAGGCGTCCGGATCGTAGAACATAATATTATTCGCCGCAAATTTGTCGATATAGTCTTCTATCTTCGCGTAGGTACTCATCGGTGCAAAAAGCGACACAAAAATTGCCAACAGTACCAGTACGCCGCTTTGTATTCTGTTTTGCACTATGCTAACGCCACTATTTATTACATTCATTATAACATGCTAACGCTACATAAAACTCTGTATATAAGGATATAAATGGACAAAAATGCATAGTCTCGCATCACAATTCCGCTTACGCTTAAACTTTTATACAATTTATTATGGACAATGCCAAAAATGTGGTAAAATATTTTTAGTGAGTAAAGAGTTTTACTTGTTGACAACATGGAATAATCATGTTAATATATTTAAAAGTCAAGATATAAACCCTAACGACGGAGAATAAGGAAGCAGTAGCATGAATAATGCGGATACGATTGCTAAGGCGATCGAAAACAGCCTCAGTATAATTGAACAAGAACGTGAACGGGAAATCATCTCGCGTAGATTTGGGCTTAACGGCCACAAGGAAACCCTTGAACAAATCGGCGAAATGTTATCTATCACACGCGAACGTGTTCGCCAGCTTGAGAAAGCAATTCTTATTCGTCTCCGCATCGCAGCAGAGGAAGGCAAAATCGCAAACCTCGCCGCCGCAGAAAAACTTATTATCCGCAACTTAACTGAAATGGGCCGCGTTGCACGTAGCTCCGATCTAGCAAAGAAAATCCTTGGCCATGAGGCCACTCCAGTCGACAAGGCAAACTTTAGTTTCCTCGGAGAAATCTCTCCAGCTTTGACTATCATTACCGAAAACGACAAGTACCACAATGCTATTGGTATCGCCGAATATGGCGACGAAAAAGCCCTCCGCGTTAAGGTAGACGAAATTGTTTCTCTGGTTAAGACCAATAAGAAGCCACTCAGCATCGATGAACTAGACGAAAAACTCAACTATGAGCATCCATCTCACATCGAAGCCGTCGCTCGCATCAGCAAGCTACTTTCTACCCTCAATGATCAATGGGGCCTTACTAAGTGGCCAACCGTTAACCCAAAGAACATTCGCGACAAAATCTACGTAGTCCTCGAAGAGCACAAAGAACCTATGCACTTCAACGACATCGCAAAAGCAATTAGCTCTTCTGATTTCAAACGCAAGAACGTTACCGTTCAAGCCATCCACAACGAGCTCATCAAAGATTCTCGCTTCGTCCTAATCGGCCGCGGCATTTATGCACTCGACAGCTGGGGCTACCAAAAGGGAACTGTTTCCGACATTATTACCAAGATCCTCAGGAACGCCGGCGACGAAGGTCTTTCCCGCAAGGAAATCGTCAAACAAGTTCTCAAGGAACGCAAGGTAAAAGAAACCACCGTTCTTCTAAACCTCCAAAACAAGAGCCTATTTACCAAAGTTGGCAAAGACGATTACAAATTAGCAGCCTAACCAAAAAAATATCTCCCGCATGGGAGATATTTTTTTATTGCAAATGTTTTTCTGCGTCAATTACTTGCTGCAGATTTTCAAATAAGGAACAGTGATTTTCCGCTAGCTCTTCTTCGGTTGGCCAGGCGCGATTAGAATGATCGAGTGGGGATTTTACACAGTAAGCACGGTAATTACTGACGTCCTCAAAATCGATAATATCATCACGCTCATCGCCAATTTGAATGGCTTCGCGTGCATAGATATTCTCAAATCCATAAAAACCACTAATTTCAAAACCGCCATCGTGCGCCTGACATTCCGTAAAGAAGCTGCGCTTTTTACGATCTGGCGTCGCTATAAAACGCGGTGAGATATTTAATTTCCTAAACAACGGCAGAACAACCGAAGTGAATTTTGCGTCCTGAAAAGCATGCTCGCCATAAGTCAAAACCACCATCTCGGCGTCTTCGCGCTCATTGATATATTTCAGAAGATCCTCCGCGCCCGGCAATAAATAATCCTGATATTTATCATTTTCCGCCAGCTGCATCGCCATAGAATTATATACATCATGCGCCGTAGCACTACTCAGACGTTTCGCAAGAATACGATTGAGCGCCGTCGTCGGATCAAAAGTCGCGTGTTTGCCAGCAAGGCGCATTTTTACATATTCGTTTTCGCTATTCAAATCCAGTTCGCCGAATTCCGTATCGCGCGCAATCAAATAATCACCATAATCGCGCTGGAGCTCATCGCCCAAATGGTCCTGATACTTGTTTGATGCTTCGCAAAGACATTCAAACAACATACTTGTACGAATAAGTGTTCTGTCCATATCAACCACGTACAACGATTTAACTTCTTTAATTTTTTCGGCGGTCTTTTCGTAGCTGCCAAGAATACATTTCGCAAGCTTATCGCTATCATGACGGATCAAAGCGCGCTGTTTTTCGAGCGGATCGATTTTCGCATTGTTCTTCCAAATCGCGCGCGACAATAAATCCACGCCGCGGAATTCGTAATGGCGCTCGACTTCTTCAAATTTAACCGGGTGTTCGCCCTCCAAAGCATAGCGTTTTACCAGCTCTTCGCTCGGCTCATTTGTGTTATAAATAACCTCATCCAAGAAATCTACACCAGCAATACGTTCAAGTTCATCGGCGAAATCTGCAACCGTAAAATCTTTCGTATGACGCTCTTGATTCATCAAATTACAGACATAGATTTTCTTTGCCTGCGACTGCGCAAGCGCCTGCCCAATACCGCGCACAATCAATGACGCGCCCAAACTTTCATACAAACCACCCGGCGCAATCACGATCAAATCCGCATCTGCGATTGCGCGCAGAGCAGCGCTGTTTGGTTCCGGCTTTGGTTCAAGCCAAATTCTTGGGCGGGTATTCGCAAATGTAGCCTCGCGAATCTCGCGTTCGTGATAAATCTTTTTCTCGCCATCATCCACCGCCAGCGTAACTTTATCCAAAGTTATCGGCAGAACACTATGCGCACCAATATCCAACACATCACTAGCCGTCTCGACCGCATCCGCAAAACTGCCGGTCGTCTTTTCTAGGGCGGTAATAAACAAGTTGCCAAAAGAATGCCCCGCAAGCGAACTTTCATCAAAGCGATAATTAAACAAATCGCGCAACTTTGGCGAATTCGAAAGCGCCACCAAACATTGGCGCGCATCGCCAGGCGGCAAAACGCCAAGTTCGTCACGCAGTTGCCCAGTCGAACCACCATCATCCGCCATGCTTACAAGTGCCGTAATGTGACCACAATAATCCTTCAGGCCAGACAAAACCATAAAGCTGCCAGTACCACCACCAATAACGATTACATTCATCTCTTTATCCATATAGTTTTAGTTTACCATTTATGCTAAAATACTAGCATGCAAATTATTCGCTTTTTAACGATGCCGATTGTATGGATACCGATTGTCGTCATCTTGGTAATTTTAACGATTCGCAACCACAAAAAAGCAAATCGCCTTCAAGTCCTAAACGTCGAGAGCGTTCTATTGATGCTCGAAATCCCGAAGGACAACGACAAAAAAGAGCTTGCCGCAGAGCAACTTTTTGCGTCTCTTCACGGTATCTTGCGCGACAAAAGTGAATTAAAAAATTCAGGCGGCGTCCAAGAGCATCTTTCATTCGAAATCGCCTCTACTGGCAACCAAATTCGTTTCTTTGTTTGGGTGCCAAAAATCCTCCAGTCATTCGTAGAAGGCCAGATTTATTCCCAGTATCCAAGCGTCCAGATTTATCGCATGAAGGAAGATTATGTCGATCATCGCGATAATTATCCGGTTGCATACACTTCTGAAGTTACCCTCGTCGAAAGTGAAGCTTTGCCAATAAAAACTTTCGAATCATTCGAGGTTGATCCACTTGCTGGTATTACCGGTACACTCGCAAAGCTCAATCCAAACGGCGGCGAAGAGCTTTGGGTTCAAATTCTCACTCGCCCAATCGCTGATGATTGGCATACCAAATCCGACCACTGGATTAAGAGCGTCAAAGACGGCAAAGGCGGCTTTGATTTCTTCCATATTGACTGGCGTTGGTTCCTCGAAGTTCTTGCTGCATTATGGCGCCCACCAGAGGGCGGTACCGAACAACCAGTAAAAGTAGAGCTTTCCGAGCGCGACAAAACCCGTGTTGCTAAGGCAGAAGAGAAGGCCACAAAACTTGGCTACCAAGTTAAGATTCGCCTCGCCTACGTTGGTAGCAACGAGATGAACGCAAAGCTCAACATGCAGGCACTCGTCGGTACCTTCAAACAGTTCAACTCCACGAACCTCAACGGCTTCAAGATGACTGGCGCAACCTTCGATCGCAATGCACTCGACGCGTACAAAACTCGCCAATTTACCGACGAAGGCTTCATTCTTAATATTTCCGAGTTGGCATCGGTTTATCACTTGCCACACACAAACGTAGAAACACCAAACATCGTTTGGGCATCCAGCAAAACCGCAGAACCACCAGCAAAGCTTCCAATGCTCACGGGCGATCCAACCTTCGACGAAAACATTTCCGCGTTCGGTCTTACCGACTTCCGCGGCATCAAACACCAGTTTGGTATGTATCGTCGCGACCGTTCTCGTCACGTATATATCATTGGTCAGACCGGTTCTGGTAAGTCTGGTCTTTTGACGCTCTTCGCACTCAGTGATATTTATCACAACCAGGGTTACTGTATTATCGATCCACACGGCGACCTTGCCACAGACAACCTAAAGTTCATCCCAGAATCCCGCATCAAGGACGTCGTCTACTTCAACCCAGCCGATACGCAGTATCCAATGGCATTCAACCCACTCGAAGTCTACGATCCAGCCCGCAAGCCAAATATCTCCTCCGAGGTTATCGGCGTACTAAAGCGTATGTTCGGCGAATCTTGGGGTCCACGCCTTGAGCACATTCTTCGTTATACACTTCTTGCACTTCTTGATCGTCCACAAACAACCATGTTGGATATTTCCCGCATGCTTACGGATAAAGATTTCCGCAAAGAAACTCTCGAATATTGTAAGGACGTTACTGTTCTTCAGTTCTGGAAGCAGGAGTTCGGCTCTTGGGGCGACAAGCAGGTCACGGAATCCGTAGCACCTATCCTAAACAAGGTCGGTGCTTTTACCGCAAACCCAATCATCCGCAATATCATCGGCCAGCCAAAGTCCAGCTTCGATATTCGCAAGATCATGGACGAAGGCAAGATTCTTGTCGTAAACCTTTCTAAGGGTCTTATTGGCGAAGATAACGCAGCCATTCTTGGTGCATTCCTAGTCACCAAAGTTCAGCTTGCTGCTATGAGCCGCTCCGATATCGAAAACGTCGACGATCGTCGTCCATTCTATCTCTACGTAGATGAGTTCCAAAACTTTGCGACTGATTCCTTTGCCGTTATTCTTTCCGAGGCGCGCAAATACGGCCTCAACCTTACCGTAGCCAACCAGTATACCAGCCAGATGACGGATGCCGTCCGCGACGCCGTCTTCGGTAACGTCGGTACTACGATTAGCTTCCGCGTCTCCGCAGATGATGCGCCAATTCTATCGAAACAATTCGAGCCAGTCTTTGAGGCGCAGGACCTCCTCAACCTCAACAACCGCCACTTTGTTGTCTCCATGATTATTAGCGGCGAAAAGACTCCAGCCTTCTCGGCTACAACCCTTAGCATTCCAAAACCACCGAACGATCTCATGCCACGTATCGTCAAATACTCCCGCATGACTTACGCCCGCACGCGCGACGAAGTTGAGGCCGAAATTCGCGCCAACATCGAAGCAGCAGAGAAGTGGAAGAAGGACCTATCCGATTCTGGTAGAGAAGCCGGTTCTCGCGGTAGCGAGCCAAAAGAGCCAGGCGAAAAGCCAACTTACAAATTCGTACCTACGCCGCAACAAGATTTCCGCAAGCAAAAAATCTCCCCAAACCAAGCGCAGGGAGAAGAACAAACTGGAAACGGCCTAAAGGATCTTAGCAAGCTCCTCGGCGAGAAAGCCAACGAACTCCGCAAGGCTAGCCCAAATATTCAAGTATACGAAGACGCCGAAGAGGAGAAGGCTGACGAACAGGCAGATAACAGCGTAGAAGAAGACTTAAAGCGGCGCCCTACTATCACTTCCGGTAGCAATAAAAACGAAGTCGTCGTACAAGCCAATCAGAACGCGCAGAACGGCGGCAAGCATAAAAACCGTAATCGTAACAGGAACCGAAATAAAAATCGCTCCTAGCGCAAAATAAAGGCCTTAGATAAAAAATATATCCCCTACCAGTGGGGATATATTCTTGTTTGGCTATTGTCTCCTATTATCTGCGAGTCATTAGCTTACGACCGGCAATTACACCAGCTAGTAAGATAACGCCACCAAGGCCAGCAAAGATCTGAATCGCATCAAGCGTGCCAGGGTTCTTAACGTTATCTGGAGTTGATGGAGCAGCAGGTTGTTCTGCAGGTGCGCCCAAGCGGAGATAAACACCGTTTGCATTAGTATCAACTTCGTAGTTATCAGTCGTGCCAGTAGATACGCCAACGCCCACTACAGAACCGTCATTAAGCGGAGCAACATCGTTTAAAGTTTCGTTTTCACTCAAGGTGTGCTTGAGGACAATATTTAGATCACGAGCAAAGCGCACCAAGGTGCCATCACTCTCAATGATAACGAAATCTTTAGTCATGATTTTATCGACGCTATCAATACCCAAATCGTTAATATCTTTTTCGGCAATCTTATTACCATTTTTGTCATAGCTAACAATCTTGCATGTTACCTGTGAAACCTCACCGGCAAGTGCACTCATCTTACCAAATGCTACATCGTCTGCTTGAGCCATACAGTCAACAACAGCAAAGTCGCCATCTTTATTACCGAATAATACGCCGTCAAAACCGTCTGTATTGACATTAGTAATTGGGGTAATAGTCTTTAGATCTCTCGTTGCCCTAACGAGCTCAAGAGTTTCCTCCTCTTCGCTATCGATAACGCGAACAAGGATAATGCTGTCGTCACTACGAATCATGCTGCCGTCAAAACCAGCTGGGTAATAACTGACATTTTCATCTTCATCCTGGCCAGCACAGCGCACGAGCGATGCGTTTGCGCCATAGTAGCAAACATCACCATAATCGCCAACCACTACAGAACCGTCATTATTAATGATTGATTTATCGGCATACGGTTCATATTGAAGAT
>JAKSSY010000003.1 GCA_024402845.1 Candidatus Saccharimonadota bacterium
GCGCACCATCTAGTGGCGGCTCCAATCCTCCAGCAAAGCCTGTCGTAGCAAAAGTTGAAGGTGGGGCTGGTACAGTAAATATCCGCGAGGGTGATCGTCCAGGCGAGTATAAGACTGATTCCGGCATCATACTAGGTGGCGGCACAGTAGATAACATTCGCCGCGATAATAACGGTGGAAACAAGCCTGATGGCGGTAGTTCCGGTGGCGGCATAATAATAGCCCACTAAAAAATCCCCCCGAAAGGGGGATTTTTGTTGCTTCGAGATTTATTGTTATTTCTTCATTGCGGCTTGCAATACATGCTCGAATAGCATACAGACGGTAAGTGGACCAACTCCGCCAATCTTTGGCGTAATTGTGAGGTCGTCACGCTCGCGTACGGCTTCATCGAGATCACCCTTAATTACGCCGCCCTCCGAGGCGGTGCCGGCGTCTACGACTACGCAGCCATATTTAATCATCTCAGTTTTAATTAGGCCAGGTACGCCGGTAGCTGTCACGATAACGTCATAATCGGCAAGCTTATTCAAATCGTCGCCTTTATGGAATACCGTGACATCGTAATTGCTTTCTTGCCACATCTTTTCGAGCGGGGCGCCAACCAGTTTACCACGTCCAACAATTGCTAGCTTCTTTTCTTGCAAATCTACGCCATAGCTAGTGAGTAGCCAATGAATCGCCATTGCAGTGGCGGTGTCGGTTTCGCCGCGCAAGCCATCCACGTCTTTTTCGACCGGAATCAAATCTAAGATATCTATGCTGCAATCTTTTAGTGGTAGTTGCACGATAATTCCCGTTACATTATCGTCCGCTGCTGCCGCGCGTAGTTTTTCGTCTGCATCATCAGCGGAGATTTTGATTACCTCTACGCCAATGCCAATATCGTCACCGTATTGTTGCTTTAGGGACATGTATTTGGCAATTACTGGCGAATCGTTATCGTAGAAAATTGCGAGTTTTGGAAATACTTTTCTGGCGCGTAGCTGGCGAACTTGTTTTGCCTGGCGTTCCTTTACATAGCCGGCTAATTCTCGTCCATTTAATTCTTTCATTCTTCTCCTAATTCCATTGGCTCTTGTTCGAGTTTGAAGCCATATTTCTCGTATACTGCATCAATTACAGCTTGGCGGGCCTTTGCAAGGTCTGCATAGCTCTTTGCGGATTCATTAATAAGTACAAGTGATGCCTTATCGGACACCCGCATGCCATAGAATTCCTTGCCTTTAAGGCCGGCATGCTCAATCAGCCATCCGCTTGGAATCTTGCCGCCATCCCAAACCGGAATGCCTTTTTCCTCTGCGGCCGGAATTTCTTCTTCGGAAATGTATACATTCTTGAAGAATGAGCCAGCAGACGCAAATTCTGCAGGATCAGGCAACTTGCCGGCGCGTACTGCCGCTACGCCATCGCGAATCACCTGTGGGTTAAACTCGGTAATATTATTTTCGTCAAAATACGCCTGGAGGGAAGTGTAAAACGGTGGCTTGAGCCAATTCTTGTGTAGATTCACCGTAACACTTGTAATAAAATAACGTCCAACGCCATCGCCAGTATTGAATATACTATGGCGATAGCCAAGATCTAGTTCGTCTGCCATCATATGTTTGAAACAGTTATCGCGGCAGTCATATGCGCAAACGGAATGCAATGTCTGGGCGATTTCCTGACCGTATGCACCGACGTTTTGTACCGGTGCAGCACCGACGGTACCAGGAATCTTGCTGAGCGCCTCAATGCCGCACCAACCGTAAAAATCACCATTCCATAGTTTTACGCTGTACTCTACCAAATCATCGAGTAATTCGCCACTCTTTGCGCATAGACGAATTGTCTCTTTGTCGCTATCTATTACATAGATACCCTTCAGTTTATTGACGAAAATTACTCCATCGAAACCTCCATCGCGGCCAATAACATTACTGCCACCGCCAAGAATATAAGTTTTTAATTTTTTCTCACGCGCAAAACGATAAGCCTCTGCAAGGTCTTTATCTTCCTCTATCTCGATGACATACCGAGCGGCGCCACCGAGCCTCATGGTTGTTAATTCGGATATTGGTACATTTTCGCGTATTTTCATATCTCAATTATACCATGGGGTGCATATTTTAAAGTGATAGAATATAGATAAGTGCGCCCGTAGCTCAGTGGATAGAGCACTGGTTTCCGGTACCAGGTGTCACAGGTTCGACTCCTGCCGGGCGTACCATGGATAAATTCCACGATCTTCTTTCGAAGACGAAGATGAAAAGCATTAAAGAGTTTAATGATAGTGTATATGGCGACACGCAAAAGATTTGCGAATATCTTGAAGTGAACTCATAATAAGCATCAATAAACACCTCTGTTATCGCAGGGGTGTTTTAAAGTGTTATAATATCCCCATGCGCCCGTAGCTCAGCTGGATTAGAGTACTTGTCTTCGAAACAAGGGGTCACAGGTTCGAATCCTGTCGGGCGTACCAATTTTTTATGAGATTTTTATGAAAATAGAGATACTACCAATCAAAACTCGCATCGTACACCCGCCAAAAGACGAAATTTGGGACATCATCGACAACCTAGAGGTAAAAGATGGTGATATTATCTTTATTACGTCAAAAATTGTCGCTATTCATCAAGGTCATACGGTTAGCAAAGATAAAATCGCAAAAGAGGACCTTATTCGTCAAGAAGCGGAGCGCATGATTACCTACCGCAATCCGACGGGGAACTATAGTGTTAATCTTACAGTGGCTCACGGCGTATTAATTCCAGCGGCTGGCATCGATGAGAGTAATGCGGATAATCACTACATTCTATGGCCACGCAATATTGATGAATTTTGTCGCGAAGTTCGAACGCGCCTCATGAAAAAGCATGGCCTCAAAAAGCTCGGTGTTGTCGTAACAGACTCTCATACCACGCCTCTGCGTTGGGGTGTCACCGGTCTTGCGATTGGCCTAGCTGGCGTCGAACCGCTCGAAGATATCCGCGGCAAGAAGGACTTATTTGGCCGCGAAATGCATCTAACTCAGGTAGACATGATTGATCCTCTCGCCGCTATGGCTGTAAATACGATGGGCGAGAATAGCGAATGCACGCCAATCGTAATCATGCGTGGCGACTTCAAAATTAAATATTCCGACAAAGCCTCAATGGATAATTTCAAAATCGAACCAGATTACGATTTGTATCGTCCATTGCTTGAGGCTCTGCCAAAAGTTGAAGAGTAGTCGCCGTCTGCCGCTAATCTCTTAGCTTTGCTATAATAAAGCTAATGAATATTCTTGAGACAGAGAAGCTCACGAAGACTTACGGCAAGGGTGATAACAAAGTTACTGCCGTCGATAATGTAACGCTCAAAGTTAAGTTTGGCGAATTTGTTGCTATTATTGGCGCCTCGGGCTCCGGTAAGTCTACATTATTGCATTTACTTGGCGGCGTTGACCGTCCGAGTTCTGGTCGCGTTTTAATAAATGGGGAAGATATCTTTAATTATTCCGATGACGAAATCGCTATCTATCGTCGTCGCGAAATTGGTATTATTTATCAGTTCTATAACCTCATTCCTTCGCTAAACGTGGCGGACAATATTGCGCTTCCATTAAAGCTAGACCACAGAAAGGTGAACGAAGAGCACTTAGCACAGATTTTAAGAATACTAAAACTTACGCGCATAAGAAATCATCTGCCAAGCCAGCTTTCTGGCGGGCAGCAACAGCGCGTTGCGATCGGTCGCGCACTAATTTCTGACCCTACGATTATTCTCGCCGATGAGCCAACCGGCAACCTCGATTCTAGCAACTCGAAAGAAGTTATCAGTCTATTAAAGCAGGCAAACAAAGATTTCCATAAAACCATCGTAATAATTACTCATGATGCGAATATTGCCGCGCAGGCGGATCGCGTTATTACATTCGAGGACGGAAAAATCGTTAAAGACAAAAGGAATAAAAAATAATGGGCATTATCGCGCAGCTTACGGCGAATAGCATCAAAGAAAATAAGAAGCGCACAATTGTGACTATTATCGGCGTCGCGCTTTCCTGCGCGCTCATGATTGCAGTTGGTGGCATGTTTGCAAGCTTCCAACAGATGATGAAAGATTTTGCGATTTCTCACTATGGCGATTATCACGATATGTATATAAACGTGCCAGACGATGCGCTACATTGTTTTAGTGACGAGTCGGACGTAAGAAACATCAGCTATGGCGTGATAAATGCCGACATCAATGAATACTTTGATGCCACCATGATCGAAAAGACCGATGGATATAACGCCGATGCGGAATATAGCGCCGTGATGGTTTATTATAAAAATCCACAGCAATATATGGAGATTCGTGAGCGCCTTGTTGGAAATATTAAAAATGAGACCAACGAAAAAGTAACGGTTATTACGAACTCCGAACTTTTACGCTACGAAGGTATTATGGGCGACACAACTCTTACCACCGTCCTCAGTTTGGCGGGCATCGTAATCGCAATTATCGTCTTTACGAGCATCTTCGTTATTCGCAATTCGTTTAGTATTTCTGCTAGCGAGCGTACGCGCGAATTTGGCATGTTGCGCAGTATTGGCGCTACCAGCTTCCAAATCCGCTCTGCCATGTATTTTGAGGCACTAATTATCGCGATTACTGGGATTATTTTGGGCACAGCAGTCGGAATAATCGCTATCCTATGTTTAGTGCAAATTGTAAACGCACTTACGACCGAACTATTTATTGTCGATGATATGAACAGCATTCGCGTTGTAATCCCATTCTGGATTTTTATGATCGTATATGCGCTAACCTTTGTCGTAGTTTTCTTATCCTGCCGTTCCTCGGCGCGCAGGGCTGCAAAGATTTCGCCAATTGAGGCGCTCCGCGGCATCAATGATACTAAGGTCAAAAACAAGAAGCTCAAGACTTCTAAATTAATTCAGAAATATTTTGGTATCGGTGGCGTGATTGCGGATAAAAATCTACGCCGTAGTCGCAGAAAATATCGTACTACCGTAATCTCGCTAATTGTGAGCATCGCGACTTTTGTTGGTCTTGCAAGCTTTCTCAACTACGGTAAACGCGCGGTTGAAATAGAATATGGCGGCGTCTCGTATGATATGCAAGTCGTAACAGCAAACAAACAAAACGTTTCGGATATTACAGCGCTTTCAGATATTGATAAACTAACTGTTGCGCGTACGATCGCTACTGACAGAATCGATATATTCGTCCTCGACAAAGATTCTTTTGCGGAATACGCAAAACAGGCCGGAGCGAAGGTTGATTATGAAAATACAGTGATTCTCAACGGCTACGCAGACGAGCAATATGGAAGCAAACACACCATAAAAAGCGTCGTTGACTACGGAGCAGGCGATACGGTAAAAATTAACGTAATTCACGCAGACAATGAGAGTTATAATCCAGACGAGAAGATCGAGTACGAAATTACGATTTCAAAGTCTACCGATAAATGGCCAGAAGTCTTCAGTAACTACTATTCACCAATGTTTGTTGTGTCGGAAGATTATCGTGACATTGAAAAATTTGAGCAAACATATCAGCGCAAAAACTACCAGGTCTTCATTAATACAAACAAGTCCAATGACGTCGAAGAAGGAATCAAGAATATCCTCGATAAAAATCGTCCAGATGATGGCGGATATTATAGCGACATGATTCATAATGTTGCGCAGGAGCGCCGCATCATGAATAACTTAATGTTGCTTATTTCTATCTTCTTATACGGCTTTATTGTCGTAATCGCCCTAATCGGCGTGACGAATATCTTCAACACGATTACGACTAACATCATGTTGCGTTCCAAAGAATTCGCAATGCTAAAATCCGTCGGCATGACGCAGAAAGAATTTGATGGTATGATTCGCCTCGAAAGCGCGCTTTACTCGCTAAAATCGCTGTTAATCGGCTTACCAATCGGCATCGCGATCTCGTTCGCAATATATAAAGCACTTTCCAATAGCGTGGACTTTGGCTACGTGTTCCCGTGGCAGGCTGTACTGGTCGCGATTATTGCAGTAGTGCTGCTGGTATCCATCATAATGAATTACTCCGTCAAACAAGTTTCAAAGCAAAACATTATAGAGACCATCCGCAACGATAATATTTAAGGAAAGTAGTATAATAAAAGCATGAACGTTTTGGAAATTAGCCATCTTATCAAAACTTACGGCAAAGGCGACAATCTCGTAAAAGCTGTTGACGATGTTTCTCTTTCTGTGCCAGAAGGGCAGTTTGTGGCGATTGTTGGCGCCTCTGGTTCCGGCAAATCCACGTTGCTTCATATGATTGGCGGGGTAGATAATCCTACTAAGGGAGACATTGTAATTGATGGCGAAAATATTTCCAAATACAATTCCGACAAACTTGCAGTTTTTCGTCGCGAAAAAGTTGGCATTATTTACCAGTTTTACAACCTCATTCCAGTTTTAAATGTCTCCGAAAACATCACGCTTCCGTGTGATCTCGGAAATAAAAAAATCGACGAAGAATATCTAAAAGATTTGATTGAGACGCTTGGCCTTTCTGGCCGCGTAAAGAATCTGCCAAATCAACTATCGGGCGGTCAGCAACAGCGCGTCGCAATTGGCCGCGCATTATTCAACCATCCAAAGATTATTCTCGCCGATGAGCCGACCGGTAACCTAGACAAAAAATCCAGCGACGAAATTGTAAATTTATTAAAAACCGCAAATCAAAAGTATCATCAGACGGTTATTCTTGTAACGCACGATGCGAACATCGCCGCACAGGCAGACCGCATTATTACGTTCGAGGACGGCAAAATTATTTCCGATAAGCTTCAGCGTGAGGCTATAAGTCCTGCGCCGACACCAAAAGCACAACCAACCGAAGCCGAAGAAATTGCGGAGTTAGAAGAAATAGAACGCGAAGTTGAGGCCGAGAATGAAAGTTCTAACGCGGCTTAACCTCGTCAATTTCAAACAAAACCGTATCCGTACCGCCGTAACAATTGTAGGCGTTGCGCTTTCTATTACTTTAATTTTGACGGTCATTGGTATCGCTACGAGTATATGGTATTCGATTGTCGAAGATGCGCGTGGTAGATATGGCGATTATCACACAATGTACGAGGATGTTCCGGGCGACAAAATTGAATTACTCGAACAATCAAAGTACTACAACGTAATGTATTATTCCGAGCATGTCAGCGAAGTTATTGATGAAGAGGGCGTAAAACATCTATATTGGATTGGTCCATATCCAAAAGAAAGTTATAAGGTTATAGAACAAAAGGATATTGTTCGCGACGAAGAACATGTATATAACGTGTTCCTAAAATATAAAGATTTTGATAGTACGGAAAACGACGAGAGAATGCAGACCCGCGCCTTGGGTGATGCCGGCTGCGACACAGTAACCGTTCGCGTAAATATAGATTTGCAAATTTTTGAAGGTGATCTTGGCAAGACTGGAAGAATTTTATTTATGTCTCTAAGTACGCTAGCTATCGGCACCATGGCTATCATTGCGGCATTTATTATCAGGAACTCATTCAGCATTTCAATCACGGAGCGCGTACGTCAATTTGGTATGCTTTCGAGCGTCGGTGCTCGCCCGCGCCAAATTCGTCGCATGATCTACCAAGAAGCATTATTGATCGGTCTAGCCGCGCTCCCGTTCGGCTTACTCCTTGGCGCATTGTTAACCCTGGGCGTCGTATTAATCGTCAATAATCTTCTCATCGATATCATGACGATTATCGGTTCAGAAATGTTATTCTTCATTCCGTGGCAAGCTATCGTTATTTGTTTTGTTGTCGGCCTAATTATAGTATTTCTATCCGCCGCTTCGCCTGCAATTGTTGCTAGCCGCTATAGTCCAATTTACGCGCTCCGCAGCAATCAGGACGTAAAGATTAAAGCGCGCAAGGTTCGTACGTCAAAGCTTACGCGTATGATTTGGGGCATGGGCGGCGTAATCGCGCGCAAGAATCTCAAGCGCAGCCGTCAGAAATATCGCACAACGGTAATATCAATTGTCCTTAGCGTTGTTGCGCTCATCAGTGTGGTCTCGTTCATGGACTATAGTCACAAAATTATTGATTTCTTCATCAGTTTTACCGGCGCAAACGTTATAGTTCAGGGCGGTGAAGATGGATTATACGAAGACTTGGTAAAAAAGTTTGATCTCAAAGAATATGCCATCTATAGCCATCTACCAATTATTCATGATGATAACGAAGGTCCTATTGATAGTAAAAAATCTGTCCTAACCACAGTCGTATCCCGCGATGAATTTGCGCGTTTCGCTAAAAATGCTGGAGAGGAGAACGCGGATCTCTCTCACGCGGCAATTCTTTTCAATACTATTACTACATATGCGCGCGACGGAAGTCCAAGAATCGGTAGAGCCACATCGCTAAAAGCCGGAGACAAGCTGAATCTTAAAACGGTCAAATATGTCGAAAAGAAGAAGCTCGTAAAAGATGCCATAAAAGACGGCGATGTTATCATTGATGACTTTTATAATGACGATGCCGAAACCACCGAAGAAGAACTCGAAGAAATAGTAGAGAATCAATATATAATCGTTTACGTTCCAGAAGAGAAGGTGGAAGAAATAGAAATCACTACAATCTCCGAGGATGTCACTCCGCTTGGGTACCATAAGAGTAGTTATGTGCTTCCGATTCTATACATATCTGAAGATTATTATCGTATAGATAATATTTTCCTACCGGATGAATCCGGCGAAATGTATATCGCCGACGAGAATAAGAGCGATAAAATCGAGCAATATCTAGCCTTAGAATCTACCCGCGACGAATATGGTGATTACTATTTCGAAAATATGGAGAAAACAACACGCATACTAAAAAATATTATTCTTCTTGCCGAAATTCTCACCTATGGATTCATTATTATCGTGTCATTGATCGGCGTGACGAATATCTTTAATACCATCACGACCAACGTAGCCTTGCGCGCGAAAGAATTCGCTATTCTAAAATCTGTCGGCATGACTAATAAAGAGTTTAACCGCATGATTCGCCTCGAAAGTATCATGTATTCTACGCGTGCCTTGATGATTGGTATTCCGATTGGTCTATTAGTTTCGTATGGTATTTCACAATTATTCGACGCTGCAGCAACGGACTTTGGCTGGATCTTCCCATGGAGCGCAATTATTATCTCCGTGGCATCCGTCGCAATCCTAGTCGCGGGGGTTATGCGCTATTCGGTACGCGAAATCAAGAAACAGAATATCATCGAAACAATTCGCAAGGAAAGTTTCTAACAATTAACTAGCCAATTCGTTACGAATCATTTCTGTGGTGATGTGAATCTTTTCGCCACTTTCGGCTTCGCCACTAAGAACATTCTTTGCAACGATATTTTCTACTGTCTTTTGAACAATGCGGCGCATTGGGCGAGCACCAAGCTTTGGATCGTAGCCGGCATCCACGAGTAGCTTCTTGCCACCCTCGTCTACCGTCACGCTAATCTTCTGTGGCTCTAGCGTCTTGTTTACGCCCTTAAGGATCAAATCAATAATCTGAATCAAAGCCTCCTTCGAAAGCGGCTCAAAGGCGCAGATTTCATCGAAGCGGTTTAGGAACTCTGGCTTGAACGCGCCAGTCTTAATTAGCTCATTTGTGAGTTCGTCCTTCACTTCGGTCATAGTGAGGCCCTGGTCGATATAGTCGCGAATCTTATCAGCACCAGCGTTACTTGTCGCAATAACAATCGTATCGCGGAAGCTAACTTCACGGTTCTTGATATCGCGCAAGATACCTTCGTCGAGAAGCTGGAGTAGGGTAGTGAGAACCTGCGGATGTGCCTTTTCGATCTCATCCAGGAGTACGACGGCAAATGGATGCTTCATAACTTGCGAAGTAAGACTTAATTCGTCGGTGGCGCCATCCGCAATCAAACGTGAAACGTCGTCGGCAGAAACGAATTCATTCAAGTCGATACGAATCATCGTGCCTTCGCCGTGGAAGTATACTTCGCTAAGGGCCTTTGCGAGCTCGGTTTTACCGACGCCGGTAGGGCCAAGGAAGAGGAATGTGCCAATTGGACGATTCTCATTGCGCACGCCCGCCGCAGCACGACGTAGAGCGTCGCTGACGGCCTTTACGGCGCCTTCTTGATCAATCATGCGCTCATGAATGAGCTCTTCCATATTGAGTAAGCGAGATTTATCTTCTTCATTTTGCGTAGATTGCATCTTTACGCCATAGGTCTTTTCGATCGCAGATTGGACGGATTTCTCTGTCACGAAACGATTAGATTCGGCATGGCCAGCGGCAGATTCGAGCAAATTCAAGGCACGTCCAGGCATGACTAAATCATGCACGTAGCGCTCGGATAGGCGGTACGCTTCTGTCAAAGCCCAGTGCGTATAAATCACGTTATGCTGGTACTCGAGCTCTGGCACGTGATCCTGCATAATCTTCATTGTTTCGTCTTGGCTCGCCTCGGCAACCATAATTTTATTCAAAGCGTTTGCAAGCGAGCTGTTCTTCGCGGAGATCTCCAAGAATCTCTGCTCGTCCATCGTAAGAATCATACGAAGTCTTCCGCCTTCAAGAATCGGCAAAAGTACATTCGCGATATCCACCGAACCGACACCTTCTTCAAAGAATAACTGCGCATTGTCGAGCCAAATAATGACATTCTTTGCCATGTATGCTTCCGCCAAGATGTTGCGTACTAGGCGTTCAATTTCGCCACGTTCGCCAGCGGAACCAATCAATGCTGCAGCATCTAGCTTAAAAATCTGGCGGAACTTCAGACGGGAAGAAATCTTGCTATCGGCATTCAAAATCTTATCCGCAAACGCCGTTACAATCGTGGAACGGCCGCTACCTTCTGGGCCAATCAAAGCCACGTTTTGACGACCACCGCTCGAGAAAGTCTGTACCATTTTATCGACAATTTCATCATGCGCAGCAAGGTGGACCTGCTCCTTAATCATACCCTCGCGCGAGCGGGAAATATTAATCGCAAAGTTCTGCAAAAGTGGCGTATAGCCAAACATCAAATCGCGACCCATACCACCAGTATGGCGCGGTTTATTCATGCTCTTTACGAGACCGTGCAAATAGTTGTACCAAGTGATGCCGCCATAAAGATCATCAATCGAGAGTTTCATGCGCTTTAGAATGTCTTCGTGATTTGGATGACATTCAATAATTGCTACGCTAATCATGCCACCAGCAATCTGCTCGGCGTCAGTCTTCTGCATAATTTCGCGCGCTTTTTCATAAATCGGCGTCGGATCTTCTGGCAAATCTGCCGCCAGAATCTCTAGCAAAGACGGCGTAATCGCATAACGTAGCGCCAAAAAGCTCCCACTCTGTGTTTTGCAGACGATCTCAGCAAGTTTGCGTGAATTCGGCTTTCGGCTCATCGCTATAAGTAAATCGCGTGACAAAATATTATTAATATCATCTGCCTTGCCGGTAGCAGGGCGTAACAATTCGTATTTATGCCAAGCCAAGAACATCGCGAGTAGTACCGCGAGACCAAGTAATAGCCACCAAAGCGAAGTGTGTAGCGCAAAGCGCAAATATACCGCCGCCGCAAGTAATGCTACGACTGTAATCTTCATCAAAGTGCGGATAAACCAGTGCTCAAAAACTTTGCCTAAGCGGGCTTCTTTTGCACGGAGTGAGTTGTAATTGTAAGTATTATTCATACGACCCCCACGATTGCACAGAACACTGCGACGATAGGAACTAATGGAATGAATGGCCATGCAAATGCGAGAATTGCACCGAGCCCGGCCTCAACCGTAATTGCGAGAATACCGAAAATCAAAATGCCAAGACGAACTACTGCGCCGATTGTGCGAGAAAGTAGCTTATCAAAGAATGCGCTGATTTGTTTTTGCAGGGAAGCGTTTTCGTCGGAATAGGCGGAAATCTGCCTAAACGGGTAAAATAATGTCCTGAGTAAAAGACCTAGAGAGAAGAAATCCGCTAGGCTACGTATTTTGTCGAGCAGTCCTTGCGCAAAGCCCATCCAGCCGCGCGTATACCACCACTGTAAAAAACCTACAACTAACATGAGTCTATTATACGCTAAAACTTGCCAAAATACGACGCTTATGCTAATCTATAGGCAAAGTCAAATAAGGATACAAAAATGGAAAAACAAAAGAGTATGCATTTCGCCATTATTGGCGTGCTAGCCTTTGCGGTATTATTTATGTCGGTCGGTTTCGCGACCTATTCACAGGTGCTAGACCTTAACGGCGCCAATTTCTCTAGCGAAAAGCTATATTTCGTTTCTCTCGACGCTGATAGCTATCAGCTCGGCGAGGGTAGCGTAAAAGCCGAATCTCTCACAATCAGCGACGATCGCTTCGATGTCGCGGTCCATTTCGACAAGGCAGGCCAATATTATCTCGCCTCCTTAGATGTCATTAATACCGGCGATTATAATGCCATCCTTGATGCTATTCGCATGCCAAGCTACGAAGGCTCCGACGAAAGCTATATCAAATACACTGTCACCTTTGATAATGATCAGGTCTTCACCGGCAGCGAAAGTGAAATCGCCGCCGCCATCAACCACGATGCTGGCAGTAACGTCAAAAACATCATGATCAAAATCAGCTACGAGCCAGAAGAAGGTACTGTCGTGCCAGAAGAAGGTATCGACGTATCTACCTTTGCAGAATTCGAATTCGTACAAGCCGTCTAATTTAATCCGGGGCTCCGTGTAGTATCCGCACGGGGCCTCCATTTCTTGTCATGCAAATAAAGCGCAGCCAAAAAACTATCATCGCCATATTAATTGCTTTTTTGGCGATGTTTTTGATTTTTGAACTATTCTTGGCGCGCGCCGAAATGATTGTTTGCCTCATTTATTGGCTAATCGCGCTCGTTGCGCTAGAAATTTTCGCGTTATCAACAATCGGCTACAAAAACGACAAAAATATCCTTCGTTTTTCCACATCAAGACTAGTGGTACTGAACTATGTTTTGATTGGCATCCTGCTATTACTCGTTGGAAGTTTTGTTGGCATGCAAAAGGTCGAATTATCGTGGATCGCGGTTCCAATCTTTGGTTTCACCGTCGCAATTGAGCTATTTCGCTACACTTTACTCGCAAATCATCGCGAAAGATGGGAATTAATCGCCGCATTTATCGCATTATCGACGCTAATTAGCTTTACTACTGTTGTAAATATTACAACAATCACACAGACGAATTCGCCCATCGTTGTAATTATTACAACATTTTTGGGAATTCTCGCTACGGAGCTCATTTGTAGCTATTTCTCGCTTAGAATTAGCCTCATTCCGGCAATTATTTACCACGCAATTATCGTCATGGCGCCGCTAATCATTCCATATCAACCGCATCTCGGTGGGGCATTATCTCTTATTTTTACTATCGCAACACCTTTATTGTGTTTTATTCTCGTCCTGCATCACGAAAAATATTCCGAACGCCACATCAAGAAGGCCCGACGCTTTAGTATTAGCTTCCTAACAATTCCAATCATCGTAATTCTTGCGGCTTATGTCGTGCTAATTAGTGGCATTACGTCGTACCGCATTGTTGCTATTGCATCCAATTCTATGCGCCCGCAAATTTCGCGTGGCGATGCGTTAATTTATCGCGCTGATGTGGATATAAAAGAGGGTGACGTAATCGTATTTAAACGAGGTAATGAAATTATTGCGCACCGCATCGAAAAAATCGTGGAGCAACGTAGCGGCACCTATTACCGCACTAAGGGCGACAATGCTGATAGCGCCGACGACTACCTTGTCGATCCAGAAAACGTACTTGGTCGCGTTGAAGTCGTGAATTATTACGTCGGATATCCTACAATATTATTAAACGAGGCATTTGGTCGGGAGGAATAAATGCAGAAAAAACAGGAAGCACAAAAACCTAACTACTCAAGAATTATCTTTTGCATCTGCACGATTGCGGTGTTTATTGTCACTAGTGGCTATCTAGTTTTATCTGGTTTTGCAACGCAGCAAGAAGTTCATTTTGGCTACAAAGAGGGCGGCGATATTGATTACTCCGTCAAGCTAAAAGAGGGCAATTTCCTTGAAGAAACCGAACTAAAATCTGGCGATACCTACCTCGCCGGCCTCGTCGAGCAAATCCCAGCTTATTATAAATACCAAGCGAACTTTACCGCGCCAGTTTCCGGCGATTACGCTTATCAATTCGTCGCAACCATCGGTGCAGAGCGCGATAACGGCGAAAAATACTGGACCAAAACTTACGATCTCACCGAAGAAAAACAAGCCAGCATCGACAATAGTCAGAAACTTGTCATTACGGAGCATGTGGATATCGATTACGCGCAGTACGCCAAATACCTCGAAGCCTTCCGCGAAGAATACGGACTTGCCGCCAAGGGTACGCTCAAAGTTACTATGCTCATCACCGGCGACTTTACGACCGAAATCATGGATCGTCCAGCTTTGCTCGACTCCGAAATCAGTCTTTCGATTCCGCTCGCCGAAGAGTCTATCGATATCATAGTCGAGACTAATACGGATAATAACGGCAAAGTTTATACAAAATATATCAGCGTCGAAACTGGCGAACATCGTTTTTGCCGCTTGGCGGGTCTGTTGCTTGCTGTCGGCACACTCTATCTCATCGGCAAACTTATCGTCGATGCCATCATTGCGCGCCGCACGCATCGCTACGAATATACTGTTAGTAAGCTTCGCGAAGAATACGATAATCTCATCGTCGACATCGACAGGGCGCCAAAAATCAAAGGCCTCAATGTCTCCACGGTCAAGGATTTTGACGAGCTACTAGACGTCTATAATACCGTCAAAATGCCAATTAATTTCTATGAAGAAGACGGCGAAAGTCACTTCCTAATCGTCAGCGAAAAACTCGCCTGGCAGTATGTGCTAAGAGAAGACGATTTCATCGAGCGCCCAGCCAAAACAAAGTCAAAAACCAAAAAGAAGAAATCTAAGCAGACGCGCCGTCGCGCACGCAAGTAATTTTATACAGCAAATAAGCCCGGTGTTTCTTTACCGGCTTTTTGTTCGGAATCTCAAAGCCGTGCGACATCACATACAAATCTTTGCCGATGCGATTAGCCTGCTTTTGGACGGCGTCAATCATATTAGAAATATCGCGGTCGTCGCCAAAAATGTAAACCACCGTCGTCTCGACGGGGAGGTTGACCTTAAATAGATTACCCATTTTTATCTGAATATCTTTGCTTCGCAAAAAGCGCAGCTTTGTAAAAAGCACCAAAAACGGATTTAGTTCTACGCCAAAACCGCGCGCGCCAAATTCATTTGCAACCTTCAGAACTACACCGTCTCCAGAACCAAGATCTACTAATAAATCCTTCTTGCCAAGCGGATAAAGTTTCTTAAAAGCCTTGCGTAGCTCGGAGACTTTTGACGGCACATATGGTGCGCCAGTCAGTGCAGTAAGCGCAAAAATAAACACCACCGCAAGGATTATCCACTTCGCAATTTCCCAACTCATCGCGTAATAAAGAATGCAATTAGCGTCATTACGGCTGCCACGCCAAGCAAAATCGGAATGATTTTTGTAAGGCGCTTTTCATCTTCGGCAATACGGCGACGCTCGGTGCCGATATCAGACTTGTGGCCAATCAAAACATCACAGGTACTAGACAAAGTCTGAAGATCGTCATTATAGATGCTTTTGCCGGAGTTTACGTCGTAGCGGTCGTATTTCTTTGGGATGATTTTGTTGTAACTCTTGCTTGTGCGGGCGCCACCAAGGAAAATCGCAAAGATAAAACCAAGAAATAGAATCAAAAGCGGGAAGAAATAGAAGTGCTGGTTATAAAAACCATGTAGCTGCGGAATAAAAATACTCGCAAACACCACAATAATTGCCGGCAAAAGCCCCAGCGCAAAACCAATCTTCATAATAATCAGCTCTTTTTGCTTCACGATGCGGTCCATCTTTGGTGGGGCGCTATTAATCTTTTGGCTAATAAAGTCATAAACTTCCGTCATGCGCGGATCTTTACTACTGACGCTAGACTCTACCTCAAACTTATCCTCGCGGATGTTTATCGTAATATTGTTATTGACATGTTCGACTTCGCTGCTGCCCTCGCTCTTGATGCCGTAGCTCACCGAACAGTAGGCATGTATCCACTTAATCGCGTAGGCCTGATTCTTAAATACGGCCAAAAAACTCTGGAAGTCATCATAAGTCACCTGACGATTATCGTAATAATCTACCATCCAGCGTACGTGGTCGGAATAATTCCACATCGTCCAGTTTTGGTAACTATAGTTTAGCTTCTCATTTTGTTCTTTTTCGGTCGCATAAAACTTACGGCACTCCTGAACCTTTTCATTAATCTTATTAAAGATTTCGATTAGATCATCTTTGGTAATAATCTTGTTTTCGCTATGAATTGGTACCCCGTACATCTACATACCTTTCTTCGAGAAAATCGTTACTGAGGCAGGGAAGGAGTTCAAGCGTTCTTCGATCTGCGTCTCGACGATATTCATATTTTGGTCGTTCATATTTGCGGT
This sequence comes from Candidatus Saccharimonadota bacterium, assembly GCA_024402845.1. Lineage (GTDB taxonomy): Bacteria > Patescibacteriota > Saccharimonadia > Saccharimonadales > Saccharimonadaceae > UBA2834. The sequence goes on from JAKSSY010000003.1 coordinate 16,505, forward strand.
GTATTGGAAATAAGATTTACCCGGCTCGAAACGAATCGTATATTCGTGCTGATGCTCGTCTCGACTGTCGTATTTGCCCACATAATGGCTTAGATTTAGGCTAATTTGCAAATAATCTAGCTCTATAATCATCCCGCCAAGCAGAGCAGACTGGAAGGCCGCATAATCCTTAAATTCCGTGCGTTGATTGCCGGCATAGATGACTATTTCGCAGTGCGCGGCGTAACTTTTGCGGAACTGGTATTCGCGGTATTCTAGCTTTAGGCGCTCATTGCGCTGTTCTTCTTCGGCCTGCGTTTTCTGGAAAGACGCATAAATGCCAAAACAATATTTTACGAGGTCATCAACGTACTCGCGGACGGCCAACAAGTTTGTGTGATCGTGGTTATTTTTGATTGTTGCGGGAGAAGTATTTTCCATCTTATGTTTATTTTACCGCAAACTCTTGCTAAAATCCAAAAACTTTGGTATAATAATTCAAGATTTCATCCAAAGGTGAGTCATGGGCCGGTAGCTCAGCTGGTTAGAGCACGAGCCTCTTAAGCTTGGTGTCGTGGGTTCGAGTCCCACCCGGCTCACCATTTCGGAAACAAGATGAACCCAATCGGGTTCTTTTTTGTTTCCGAAACTGGCGCGCTGAATGTGGCGAGAAATCACGCGGGTTCGCCCAATGCCCGGTTTTCGTCAGGAAACGACGGCGCATTGTTCATGTCCCACCCAGCTCACCAAATGCAATTTGGCCAAAATATCCATTTGAAGTATATGCTATTTACAAATTTTTTCTTGACACCCTTCATCCGCTTCCTCAATCTCTATTACGGAATGCGAAATATTGTGCTTCTTCAAAACTTCCTTTACGGTATTCTTAATATTCTTGTCGTATTTTTTGACTACAACATGGAGCGTGGCATGATTTTCTTCGCCGTTTATGCTCCTAACGTGGATATGGTGAATATCTATAACGCCCTTAACATCTTTGATATCTGTCTTAATTTCTTCTAAATCTATATCTTTTGGCGTAATCTCCAAAAATATCTTTACGATTTCGCGTAGATTTTTTGCGGCTTCGATTAAGATGAATATTGCGACGCCCAGTGAGAGAATTGGGTCTATAACTGCGATTCCCGTAAATTTCATCACGATAGAACCGATTAGTACTACTGCCCAGCCTAGTACATCTTCCAGCATATGGAGATTTACTGATTTTTGGTTTAATGAATCGCCATCGCGTGTGGCGTAACTCGCGATGCTATTTATGACTAAGCCAATAATCGCAAAGATAATCATGCCGTCATAATTTACTTCGACTGGGTTTGCGATACGCTGAATTGCTTCATAAATCACGAATGAAGAGCCGACGAGTAGGATTGCCGTCGTGATAATGCTCCCAACTAATGAATACCGTGCGTAGCCGTAAGTATGCTTCGCGTCTGGCCCTTTCTTACTTTTTCGTTCCAGGCCATATGCAATGCCGATACTTAAAGCATCCCCTAAATCATGGACTGCATCGGAAGTGATAGCGATGCTTCCGGTAATAATGCCACATATAAACTCAAATATTGAGAAGCTGGCATTTAGAAGAAATGCTATTAATATATTTTTCTCGGTTTTATATGCATGGTGATGTGAATGATGCGCATGCTCCGAGCCGTGAAAAGATTTACTCATAAAAATCCTTGGAGTATTAATGGGTTATCAAGATTTAGAGTATAAAGACTAATTTCCGTATCGCGCTAAGGACATAATATTGATACGTACTTAAAGATATTATATCATCAAAGCTTTGTAATTGGCATTGTAGGAATTAAGATTCTACCTCCAGTTTGTGGTGTTTTCGTCTCCATCTCCTTAAAATGGGGCTAAAATAAAAGAAAAGGGCGAATATGGATCTAAATAAAATTGGCAAATATATCGCAAAGAAACGACAAGAAAAAGGCTTCACGCAAGAGAGCTTAGCGGAAGAGCTGGGTATTTCTAATCGCTCAATCTCCAAATGGGAGCGGGGAATTTGTCTGCCAGACGCCAATAATCTCGCAAAACTCTGCAAACTCTTCAATGTTTCATACAATGAACTTTTGAGTGGCGAAGATATCAATCAAAAAGATTACAAGAAATTCGCCGAGCAAAAACTTGAAGAATTTTCCGAACTCGAAACGGCGCAGAACAAAAAGTTTTTGATGTATGAAATTGTAATCGGCCTCATATCTACTGCAGCCTGTCTGGCGCTCATGTTCGTCGCAAAGTATGTCGATATGAATACCGCTATGCAAGTGTTTTTAATTGTGCTTGGCCTGGTCTTGTTGCTCGTGGGCGGAAGTTTCTGTATTAAAATTGAGACCGAAGCCGGGAAATATGAATGTAAAAACTGTGGCTATCGCTACGTGCCAAAATATTCGGCCGTTTACTTTGCGTGGCATATCGGCCGCACGCGCAAAATGACTTGTCCAAAATGCCACAAGAAATCCTGGCAAAAGAAAGTCGTATGAGCCACGCTCATATGCAAGATTACGTTAATACAGTGTGCCTTACGCCGCCACTCTCTGCCTTACGTACATTACTGCGCCACGCTCTTCTTCTTTTTCGTCGTCGTATTTCTTTTCGGCCTCAATCAGTACTTTCTTCATGAGCGCATCGTAGCTATTTTTCTTGATCCAACTTGGCTTTTTATTTCTAACCAACCTATCGCCACCCTCATTCCAGCCACTAACGTCTGCGGCCTTCAGCTTATTGCAATCTTTGCAGCATACTACCATATTCCAAGGCTCATTTTTGCCAAAGAATATTAATGGCAACACGTGGTCTACTTCCGCCTCTTTTGCCTCTATGGGCTTATTGCACCAGGCACAATGTCCGTTCTGGCATTTTTCTAGCTGTACCTTTTTCCAGACATAAAAGCGTTTATCGTGATGCGCAATCGTAAAAATATTGCGCTCTCTAAAATAATTCATGCGGTTTGCATAGCGGACTTTTGGAATGCCATTTACGGAAATAATGCCATTTTCGGCGGTTACGCGGGGAAGGTTATAGAGCTCAAAATAATCATTAATGTTTAATCTTTCAATGCCATCAAGGTCGCCAATAATCATATCTTCTTTGATTTTTCTATGAATTAGTGCTCGTTCGTAATTAATTGGCAGACAAAGACTAATGAATTTCCACCAAGCAATACCGTCTACCTTCGTAAGGCGCGTATTGCTACAGGTATCTTTACGGGTATTCTCAATCATATCGAGAGCTTTCGCGCGCATTTCGCTACGATTGAGCATCTTGCTTCCGCTATTGTCGGCTATATTGACGCCGTGATAGCAGAGATATTCCATAACCTTTTCCATAATATTCCCAAAAACCGATTAATACTATTATTATAGCACAAAAACGCCAAAAAGTAAAGTACTTATAGTTGTTTTATATAGAGGCTAACGCTATAGAATATGTTAAAACTATTGACAAAAAGCATAACCTGTGCTACAATTAAAACATAATCATAGTTACGCATCACGTATGGTGATCGCGGAACATTTGGAACTATGATTCGAGACGCACTAAATGATCTCTCAAAAAATGTACCCCGCCCATGCGGGGTATATTTTGTTATAATATCTATATAGGGCGTCCATCTAGGATGCCGCCCTAATTTTGGTTTTAGTATCTCGTCCAACGACGAGATATTTTTTACGTCTCGTCTTCCATCGAAGTCCTAGCGTAATCTCCACATGCCACGCCGAGATGCGGATGCGCACATTACTCCTTTCTCGGAGACTCGAGCAGGAGCCTAGCTGCGAGTAAAACTTTTGCGGGTATTATATAATACCCATATGAAGCTATTACTCCACACCTGCTGCGCTCCGTGTAGTGTCTACTGTATTAAATCTCTCCGTAAGGAAGGTATTGAGCCGACTTTGTATTGGTACAATCCAAATATTCATCCGTACGCAGAATACAAAGCGCGCCGCGATTGTTTGCGCGAGTATGTCAAACTCGTAAACGTGGAGTTACTAGAAGACGATGTCTATGGCCTTGATGAATTCGTCTGCAATACCTACGATAAAATTTCCACGCGTTGCCAGGAATATTGCTACCCAAAACGTCTTCGCCAGGCTTTCGAGCTCGCCAAGAGTGAAGGCTTTGACGCTATCACGACTACTTTGCTTTATAGTATTTATCAAAAACACGACTTCATCAAAGATCTTATGGCGAGCCTTTCGGCGGAGTACGGTATCGAATTCGTTTATCATGATTTTCGTGAAGGCTGGCAAGAAGGGCAGGATGAGGCGCGCCGCATCGGTTTGTACATGCAAAAATATTGTGGCTGTGTCTTTTCCGAAGAAGAATCTGGTATCGGTCGCGAAATTGGTCGCAAAATGAAGAAAGCTGGCATCTCGCCAACGAATGCCAACGTACGCAAGTTTATTGAAGAGAACAAAGTCGACGGCCTCATTAATCCCGCAAAATTAAAATCAATCGAAATAAAAGAAGTATAAAAAATCTCCCCGCTAGGGGGAGTTTTTTATTTGCCGTCGCGCAAGTTGAAGTGTTTGCGCTTCTCGCTGTGCTTGTGATTATTGTTGCGGTTGAGTTTTGCTTTCGCAACAACTTTTTTAACTTTTCTTGCCATGATATCTGTTATTTTACCGTAAAACTGCCATTATTGCAATTCAGGGTCATCTTTGTCTGTCCGCTAGAACGATAATAGTTGAAATAATACGTAGCAGTAAAGCTTGGAATCGTGCCGCAGACGAGCTTTCCTACTCTTGAGACTTTGGTCGAATCTGGCTCATCGGTATGAGCATCAATTTTGACGCTAAAATCATAGGTGTGCTCGTAGCCGCGGACGAAGCTCAGGTAGTTGTCGTGATTGAAGGTGCTCATATAAAGCGAATCACTAATTTGCTCATCGTTGTCGGCGATAGTAGTCGAGCTTGTGGGGAAGTACATTAAGTTTGCGGTGTTTAAAATGCTATTTACGTTATCGGCATAATAGGAATAAAGATAGCCATCATGCGCGTCGGTAACTTCATCGTTCTCGTCTAATTTGCCATACGCAAAGACGTCGTGGTTAACCACGTTATCGCAAGCGAACAAACCTGCGGTGTATCCTTCTATTTCGGTGCTCGCTCTATTCTCAAAAGTACAAGTATCGCCATATGTGTTGCTGAGATAATTTTCTAGCGCTAGGTCTACTGGCGTCTTTCTTATATTGTCTCCATCGCTGTTGTAATCATAGTCATCTTCTTCTTCGAGCAAAGTGATAAAGTCATCAAAGGTCATATTATTGTCGCTAAGCCATGAGGAGAAGCTGTCGTAAATCTGCCAGCCAATCAAGGCGATGATGGCTAAAATTAATAATGGCTTCAGCGCTTTGAGCGGATTATCTGGCTCAGGCATCTGTGGTGCAGTTGGATTATTATTAATAATTGGCTTCATTAATATAATTTTAGCATAAGAAAAAAGAGTCTCACGTGGAGACTCTTTTGAAATCTAGATAGATTATTTGTCGGCCTTTTCTGCCTTCTTTGCGGCTTCCTTTTGTGCCTTTGCGACCTTGTTGCCGAGTTGGCTCTTGAGAGCTGCTGCCTTCTTGGCGCGAGCCTTGAAGCGGTCAACGCGACCTTCGGTATCGATAATCTTTTCTTCGCCAGTGAAGAATGGGTGGGAAGCGCTAGAAATCTGCATCTTTACGAGTGGGTACTCGTTTCCATCCGTCCACTTGATGGTTTCGTCCGACTTTGCAGTAGAGCGGGTCAAAAAGGAAAACTTAGCCTGCTCATCGGCGAACACTACAAAGCGGTAGTCTTTAGGTTGGATTGATGTTTTCATAATTACAGCCAATTATATCAGATAAAACACTAAAAGTAAAGTGAGCACATGTGCTAAAATTAGTTTAAGTAAATAAGGATAAGCATGAACCCTGAAGATAGTATGCCAAATGCGGCCTCGGAGACCGCAGAGCAAACTGCGGCCGTCGAGAAACAGATGGGCGCCGAACAGGCTGCCGCCGAAGCTGCTACGCCAGAACCAGAGGTGGACAACTCGATTCTAGCCGAAACACCAATTCAACCAGTCGTAGTTAATGAACCAAAATCTCTTTCCGAAGTTGCTGCTGGGCCAGCACAGGCCGACCCTACCGTACTCAAGACCATAGAATCGCCACTAGTAGAAGAGACGAAGCCAGCAGAAAAGCTAAAAACCAAAAACAAAACACCGATTTTTATCGCAATCGCCTTGGTTGTCTTGGCGCTCGTCGGCCTAGGTGTTTGGGCTCTTGCTTCATTCCTTGGTAAAGATAATGGCGGTGCCGTGGCGGATCCAGAGCGTACGGCTTTCTTCCTCGAGAATCAGAAAGGCGACGGAACTTTCGCCTTGTTTGATGACGCTGGCGCAAAACTAACAGATTTCATCTATTCCGATAAATATTCCTTTAATGACGCCGGTTATGCGATTGTCCGTGAGGATAATAAAGGTGTTGCTATCCTCGCAAACAACGGCAAGCTATCCGTGCCTTACGATAAATATACCGATATCACTCCGGCCGGCGTATTTTATATCGCCGTAGATGGCAGTGGCGAGAAAACACTTATAAAAGGTAGCGGCGAGAAGATAGAGGATGTTACGGATTGCTACGCGGTAAATGGACTTGTGGTTGCCGTTTTCGATAGTGAAACTACCCTATATACAATCAAGGGCGAAAAGCTCGGTGAGCTCAATAAAAACGATAATCCTAGAGATAAGAAAGCCAGTAGTGGTGTCATCGCTATTAATGCCGACGATCATCTGTATATTATCGATGCTTCTACGGGCGATATCAGACTAAAACTCGAACAAAAAGAAGCTTATGATATCTACTCCGTCAACAGAGCTCTCACGACTTTCTCGCTAAAAAACATCCGTACAGGGAAGTACGACATGACCATCATTAACGGCAAATTCGTAAAGTGGGATATCAGTAACAAGCATTTGCCTTTCACCTACAGTGATGGAGACTTCGTCTACTATGACGAATACGGGACGGATAACCGCTGGATTATGGGGTCCGATGGCAAAAAAATAAAGGCGAACCACATAAGAGGTCACATCGTTTACTACGACTCAGAGCATTACGCCTATATTACGTACGATAACAAGACTTTGCATGTATTCGTAGAGGGCAAGGAGACGACCGTGGACAATGTTTATAAGGTCGAAGCTCATGATGATAAGTATCTCGTAGTGTACGATAGTGCACCGCCAGAAATATACGACAAAAATTTCAAATCCTCTCGCAAGTTCCCGAAGAATTCTTATAGCATTTATGGCCCAGATCAGAATGGCAATTATCTCCTTGATAAGAGCGCAATCGTGAATGAAAAGAATGAGATAATTGAGCTTCCAAAGGACGTCGGATATCCTACTATCACGCTCCTGGATAATGGTGATTATCTTATCGAGAATTACAAAAAGCAAATGGGTATCATCGATGCTGAAGGGAAAGAAAAACTCAAGTTTGGTAAATACTCCGAGATAAAGTTTGAAAATGGCGCCATTACTGCCAAAAATGATGACGGCAAATTCGTCCTCTTCAATAAAGATTACGGCATTGCCTTGAATGACCGCGACACGATCAATATCAAAGACGGATATGTCGAGGCCACTAAAGACGACAAACTCGAATATTACACTTATTCCGGCCAACTAATCTACGAAGGCTAGAGTCAACAAAAATCTCCTCCCGCGACGGAGGAGATTTTTTAATCTCTTTTATACAACTTTCTGGTTATGTCTTCGAGCTCCTGAGTGCCGTTCTCGAGCTGGTAATAGTGTCTCACATAGAACAGGGTAGTAATCAGGAAAATCAGCGTTACTGCACCTATGCCGCCAATAATAAAGTTTGCGGCTTCGGACTTTGGCAAGAATATTGTCAGCGCTAGGAATAAAACAAAGAAAATCATCAAGAATAGTGCGAAAAACATCGTTACAATCAGATGAATAAAGCGTTCATGCTGGAACTGCTGTGTCATGGTCTTATGGTAATCGATTAGTTCTGCGTTTGGATGTTTTGACTCTTTTTTGATGTATTCGATGTAGTTGCGAAGTTTCTTATCCATAAGCATATTGTATCATCTAGGGCATGAAAAAGCCCGACCTTGCGGCCGGGCGGTGCTTAAAAACCTCCTCTTGCTTAGTTGATGGGCTTATCGCCAGTAGGCTTGTTGGGTGCCGCGGCGGGCTTAGCGGGTTCAGGCTTACGTCTCTCGTAGCAGTTCATGACTGCGGCTTCGAGCTTTTCCTTGAGCCTAATGTTGTCCTCGATCAATTTGCGGAGTTCCACGATGTCGGCCTTGATGGTCCAGTACTTCGCTTTCTTGCGGTAGCGGTCCTCGGAGAACCATCTCGCTGCGCGGACAATCTTGCGCTGTTCAGCCTTCTGGGCGTAAAGATTATCGAGTTCATCCTCGAGTTCGCCCTGATAAAGCAGTGTCTTGCCGAGCGCTTCGAGCAGCTCGGGGTAGGTTTTCTTGCCTTTCTTTTCTACGGTCTCAGCCATTTAAAACACCTCCTTGTGTTTCCCCCACCAAAATCGGTGGCTGAAAAAGACTTACTCACACCTGGATATTTTGCGAGTACATGGTATATTATAGCACACTTTGTCGAAAAAATCAAGATTCGGCTTATGTTTTTGGAAGAGTCTTACAGATAGGATGTTTGTAAAATATACATAAACGCTAGATATAGCGTAAAAATAGTATTGACGGCACTATATATAGTGCTTATAATTATTTTCAGAACACAACAATAATACGTAAAAACAATTAGAAAAGAAGGGAAATGTCATGAAAAACATCATTTATTTTGACGCCAGCGACGCGCAGAAGTTCGACTTCGATCGCTTCAAGAAATCCCTCAACTCTTATGCGAAGGTTTCCGACGAAGATATCAAGGTTGCCCTCAAGGATCTAGAGAACTACGAAAATCTCCATGTCAGCCGCCTTGTCGAGACTGGCGCTGCTCTAATCGCCAAAAACAGCGATATTGAGACTGCCCAGAAATACACGGATGCTAACGAGAAATACTTCGGTAGCAAGTTTGAGCGTCTTCGCCGTATCACCGGTTATCTCGTTGGCACGCTCGACCGTTGGAATGATGGCAAAAAGGCCGAAGAAAAGGCCCGCGTAAAGCATTCCGTCAACTCTAGCATCGATGACGCAACACGCGCAGCTCGCCTCGAGCAGCAGGCTGTTGCTCACAATATTGCCTACGCCTGCGCTTAAGGCTTTACGCAATCTGTTTTAATCTTAAACCACCGCTAGTCACAACGGTGGTTTAATGGTAGAATGTAGTCATGTTAGATATTAATTATATCCGTGCGAATCGCCAGAAGGTCGAGGATGCAATTCATAACAAGGCTTATGAGATTGACCTCGATGAAATCCTAAAACTTGATGACGAGCGCAAGAGTCTATCGCAGAAAATCGACACTTTGCGCCAAGAACGCAATCAAATCTCTGCACAGATGAAAAACGGAAAGCCGGACAAGGCCTTGATTGAGCGCGGCAAAGAGCTCAAAAAAGAACTATCCGATCTCGAGTCTAAATTATCCGAAATTGAGCCAGAATATCTCGCAAAGCTCAAACTCGTTCCGAACGTCCCAGAAGATGATGTTCCGGTTGGCCTCTCCGAAGACGACAACGAAGTCGCCGAGGTTATTGGTGAGCCTACCAAGTTTGACTTCGAGCCGAAGAACCACTACGAAATCGGCCAGGCTCGCGGCTGGATTGATAAGGAACGCGCTGCTAAGGTTACTGGCGCACGCTTTGCCTATATCAAGGGTGATATGGTCAAGCTCCAGATGGCAATTGTAAATTTTGTCATGAACAG
>JAKSSY010000030.1 GCA_024402845.1 Candidatus Saccharimonadota bacterium
TATTCCATTATCTATATAATATATACAATATTATTATGTGTAAAATTGACGTGATGTGGATTGGGCTGTCGGCGAAGTGTGGCAGGGCGGGGTGCGAATTGCCGCCGCTCGACGAGAGTAGTAATAGCGGTAAGATAATCAGCGGAATCGAGTCTCGGTTTAGTGAGCTAAGCTTCTATCGAACCAATCTAGTCAAATTTGCTCCACAAGATAATTCCGGAAAACTTAGGTATCCGTATTCTAGCGAGATGGAGTCGGCGATGCCGGCCTTACTGCAGGAAATCCAGAACTATCAGCCGAAAGTGGTTTTCTTGCTCGGCAGGCAAGTTGGCGAGTTTGTTCGGGGGTATTTTAAGAAGAACAATGTCGCGACTTTGGCGACGTTTCACGAGGTTTATCACCCATCCTACGTCTATATTTACAAGAGGAGGCAGCTAGAGCAGTATATTGACGATATCTCGAAAAAGATAAAAGAATCCATCTCCTGAAAAGCACAAAAAATCGACCGCTTGGTCGTTTTTCTTCTATGTGGCTCCCCCGGTCAGACTCGAACTGACAACCTCGAAGTTAACAGCTTCTTGCTCCACCATTGAGCTACAGGGGAAGGTAATCTAAGTGTACTAGTTTCTCGGAAAAAAGTCAAGATATAAAATAAACACTTGCATTTTGTTGATAATGATGCTATTATAAAGCCACAAAAGGTCAAAATAAAAATATAAAAAGAGAAAAATATGAAAAAACTCCACACTTGTGCCTTTTTGACGGCGGCCATTGCTAGTTTGGCGATACCGCTATTTGGAGCAGCCGATGTAAGCGCGGCTGCCTCTGTGTCATATAAGGACTTTAGTCAGCTTGATGCGAAGCTGAACAATACTTATGCTTACACAAAAGTTTATTGGACGGACGACACAAAAATCACCGTCGTAAAAGCAGCCGGCAATGCTACGCTTGGTGAGGTTACTAAAGTATCCGACCATAGAAATTATAGCTTTATCGGAAAAGGCCAGAGCCTCACACTCCTAATCGAGGACAGTACGGCAGTTGACGCTCAGGGCAAGAAGCTCGATGTGCTATATAAGGTTTATGACGTAAATCCATGGGTCGAAGGAAATGATGAAAATGGCAACCCAAATGCCTATGCGATTCTTTCTATCGATACTCAAATTTATGGTTCCTCAGCCGCAACGCATCCGCAAGACGATTTGCATACTATAACCGAGCTAAAGGCTGGCGATCCAATCGTTGCTTGGAACCAAACACGTAACGCAGACAGTTTGTTTAGCGTCCAGTTCTGCAAGAAGGGTACTTACGTTGCCTCTTCCGACTCCTGTACTCCAGCTGGCATTAATAATGTCAGCTCCGCGCACTGGGACTTTGATGTGCCAAACGGTAATCGCGACGAGAATGGCAATATTACAACCTATGCCGACGAATTCCTAAGAGGTAACGAAGGCATTGTCCCTCAAAATGGCTCTACTACCATCTATTATGATAAAAATGCTAAAGCAACTGACACTACTCTACGTATTGCTGATAATGGTTACTCCGTCGATGCAATTAATGGTGCGAGCTTTAACGGCATCTATTACGCAAACTCTATCTTTGCGGTAACCACCGGATTAACTAATTCCACTTGGGCCTATCGCTATGGCGGTACGAACTGCGGCGCAGGCTTTATGTTTGGCTCTGCGATTCCATACGGCATGCCAAAACCAGTTAAGACCGTAGACAAGGCGAAAGCGAAGAAGGGCGATACGCTAACCTTCAAGATCCGCCAGGAAGTACCAAACAACTATTCTTCCGAGGCTGACATTACCGCGTTTATGTCTCTCTGGTCGAATTACTCTCAGATTGTTCGCAGCAAGCTATATACTGGCTTCACAATCTCTGACTCCTTCGATGAGCATCTAATTCTTCCATCCAAGGATAAAATCAAAATTACTGACGAAAATAACAAAGACGTAACTGCCAACTTTACGATTACGATTTCTGGCAACACGGTGTCCGCAGTTGCAAAAGCAGCATCTGGCATCAATTTCTACGGCCACATCTATACGGTTACTATTCCAACAACCGTAAAGTCGCCAATCACGGTCTCGCCAATCGAAAACTTAGCAAAAACCGTTTACACTCCAGAAGGCGGCAGCGATATCACCTTAATATCCGATCCAGTCGAAGTAAAGATCCAGCACACTGTCACCGTTATTTATATCGATGACGAAACCGAAGAAGAAATCGCTGAAGGTTACGAAGAAGATTACGATCACGGTGCTCGTTATGACACTATTGAATCTGACGAAATTCCAGAACACTATGTCCTCGTAGAGGATCCGGAAAATGCAAGTGGTACCGTAAATGATGATGTTACCGTCATTTATCGCTACACTCCACCATATACCGTAACGGTATGCTGGATTGATGACGAAACCGGCAAAGAATTCGTCGATTGTACCGAAGAAGAGTACGGCAAGGGTGATGAATACACTACCAACCCACTCGAAGAAAATCCAAAAGATTATCAGCTAGTCGGTACCCCAGAGAATGCAAACGGTACCGTAGATGGCAATGTGGAAGTTATCTATCGCTACCGCAAGATTAAGAACCCAAAGACTCTCGATGGCAGCTTCGGCGCATTCGTAGTAATTGCGGCTTCCAGCGTTGCAGGTTTTGGCCTCTACTTCGGCCTCAAACAACGCCGCTAAAATAAAAATCATATTTTTCTCGAACTAGACGGTCGTCCTTTATGGTGACCGTCTTTTTGACTCTAAGATAAGAAAAAGTTATACTAAACATAAGAAAAACAGGAGGTTAAAATGTGTGGAATTGTGGGCTACGTTGGTAATAAAACTGCTCAGAACGTTTTACTGAGCGGACTTAAACGTCTCGAATATCGCGGCTATGATTCCGCAGGTATTGCGACTCTCGACGACGAAAAAGCACCTCATATTGCGCGTTCGGTAGGAAAGATTTCAGAACTAGAACAAGTGTTGTTGGCAAAACCGCATGAGGGTCATCTTGGTATCGGGCATACTCGTTGGGCAACTCACGGTGGCGTTACTGTTACAAATGCTCACCCGCACCATGTAGGGAATATCTACCTTGTCCATAACGGCATTATCGAAAACTACAAAGAGCTAAAAGAAAAACTCAGCTCCTATACCTTCGCTTCCGATACCGACACCGAGGTCCTTGCTGCACTCATTGATAGTAATTACAAAGAAGGCACTACGCTCAAGGATGCTGTTGCAAAGTCCCTAAAGGAAGTCCGTGGCACTTATGGTATTGCTGTATTCTCGCCAGAAGAACCAGACACAATCGTCGTTGCGCGTCTTGGTTCGCCGCTCATTATCGGTCTTGGCAAAGATGAAACCATTATTGCTTCTGACGCTTCTGCATTACTCGGTTATACTCGCGAAGCCATCTATCTAAATGATGGTGAGATTGCCGTCTGTAACAAAAACGGCGCCGAGGTATTCAATCTAAATCTTAAGCACCTCAACCCAAACCCAGAAAAAATCGAAGGCGACGTAGAGCAGATTCAGAAAGGCGGCTACGATCACTTCTTACTCAAGGAAATTATGGAGCAGGCTACCACCTTGCCGAATACGCTTTCTGGCCGCGTTGATGCAAAGAACGGCACAATGCACCTCGGTGGCCCAAACCTTACCGAAAAGGAAATGCGCGACGTTCGTCATATTGTAATCGTTGGTTGTGGTACCGCATATTATGCTGGTCTCCTTGCTTCGTACTACATGGAACAATTAATACCGGACATTACAACAGAAGTAGTTATCGCATCGGAATACCGTTATCGTTCCTTCCACTTGCCGAAGGAATCTATCGCTCTTATCGTTTCTCAGTCTGGTGAAACCGCCGATACACTTGCATGTCTCCGCGAAATCAAAAAGCGTGGCGTAAAGACACTCGGTATCGTCAACGTAATTGGCTCAACTATCGCACGCGAAGTTGATGGCGGCACTTATGTTCATGCTGGCCCAGAAATTTCCGTTGCATCTACAAAAGCCTTCACGGCGCAGGTTGTAACGATGTTGATGTTTGCTGGCATGCTTGCTGGCTATCACGGTGGTAATACCGAACTTATCCATAAGTTCGCAAGAGAATTGTCTATCCTTCCAAAAGAAATCGAAAACACTCTCAATACTCATCGCGCCGAAATGGGACAACTCGCCAAGAAGTATGCAAAATACAACGACGCACTCTACCTTGGTCGCGATACCGCATACCCAATCGCTCTCGAAGGCGCGCTCAAACTCAAGGAAATCTCTTATATTCACGCCGAAGGTTATGCTTCCGGTGAGCTTAAGCATGGCCCAATCGCCCTCGTCGATGAAACTTTCTTCGAAGTGTTCGACATCTTGGATAACTGGCTCTATGACAAGTCTCTCGGCGGTCTCCATGAGGTTCGTGCTCGTGGCGGCAAAGCTATTGTTCTCACTAACAGCAAAGCGGACATTGAGGCGGATGATATAGTCCGCGTAGATAGCAAGATTGAGCTCTTGATGCCAATTCTTCTAAATACGCTCCAACAGTTGTTCGCATATTATGTCGCAATCGAACGTGGAAACGATGTTGATCAGCCACGTAATCTCGCAAAATCAGTCACAGTAGAATAGTATGTCAGAAAAAAGCAAACGGAAAAAACAGGCAAAACGCGACGCTCGCAATATTGAACGCGAGCGCAAGCGTGCCCTAAAAGAAGCGGAGCGAAAAAGTGCCAATTATCCGCGCATGTCGCTCCGTTCCGTTTGGTATACAATGCGTATTTATCGTAAGGCGGTTGGCGCTAAGCGATATTTCTTCTGGATCTATAGTGCGTTCAACTCTATCGTCCCATCAATTACCGCGTTGCTGTTGGGTCATGCCACTAACCAACTCCTTCGCGCAGTTGATACGCAAGATTTTGTGCCTTTTGTGCTTATTGCGGTATTAATGCTGATTATTCAGCTTATTAATACGGTTCTACGCGAGATCAATAATATGTTGTCGCTTACGACCTGGCAGGATGTATATATTTATGTCAGCGAACATCTAGCAGAGAAATATATCGAAATCCCACTCGCTACGCGCGAAAGTAAAGAGTTCGCCGATAAGTTTGATCGCGTGCAGGATTTTGGTTCATCGGTTGCAAGTGTTTCGAACAATGTAATCAATATTGTATCGTCCGTTATTGGTCTAATTGCTGTACTTGTTTCTACTTTTACGGTTTCGCCAATCGTCGCAATCATCGTAATTCTTTCATCGGTGCCATATTCAATTCTCAGCCTACGTCTCGCCGCCAAACAGCGTCGCAACTGGCGCGAATTTACGAAGGACCGCCGCGTTGCATTTGCAATTCAGCAAAAGATTACTAATTCAAACTCCGCTCTGGAAATCGAGCTTAATAGCCTTTCGAAGCAGCTCATTTCTCAGATGGTCAAAGCACGTCGTCGCAGCCAAGAGCAGGATATCGCAGATGTGAAATCTTTCTTCTGGCCAAACATTAGCTCGCGCGCAATAGAAGATATCGTAACTTATTCCGTATTACTATTTATTTCATTTGAAATTATGATTGGTAAGTTTGAGTTTGGTGCTTTCATGACGGTCCGTACGCTCTTAAGCAACCTGAATTCCAATATCACCTCTTTGTTCGCCAACATCGCTAGCGCAAGTGAGAGCGTTGTGAACGCTACTGACTTCATGGAATTCATGAATACGCCAGCCCGCCCAACCGGCGCCGTTATGATAAACGATATTCCAAAGATAGAATTCCGCCATGTTTCATTCACTTATCCGCGTTCGCGCGTAAAGGCAGTAGACAATGTTAGCTTTGTATTGAATCCTGGCGACAGTCTCGCGATCGTTGGCGAAAACGGTGCCGGCAAAACTACAATCATTAAACTAATGATTGGAGCATATCAACCAACCGAAGGCGAGATATTTATCAATGATATTCCGTTCGAGCAAATCGAGCGCGTATCTTATCTTGAACAAATTGGCGCACTATTCCAGGATTATTCGCGTTATGAATTTGCTACACTTGGCGAAAATGTCTGGTTTGGCGACGTAACTCGCCCGTATAGTCCGCGCACAATTAGGGAAGCGCTCGAACTCGCCGGCCTTGGCAATCTAGAAGAAAAATATCCAAACGGCCTCAACCAGGTCATGTCCAAAGATTTCGATGCTCAAAATGCCACTGATTTATCTGGCGGACAGTGGCAGCGCCTCAGTATTGCGCGCGCATTCTTCCGTCAGCCAAACGTCCTGATTCTAGATGAGCCGACTTCTGCCGTCGATGCAAAATCCGAATATATGATTTTCAAGAATATCCTCGAAAAACAGAAGGATAAAACCACACTTATTATCTCGCACCGTTTCTCGACAGTTAGAAAGGCAGAGAAGATTATTGTGCTAGACCATGGTAAAATTGTAGAAAGTGGCGCACACAATGACCTGATCGCAAAGAATGGTTTGTATAAAGAAATGTTTGAACTTCAGGCGGAAGGTTATAACTAAAAAGGGAGGCAGATGCGTAAATTTCGTAAAATCATGTTCATTTTAACAATCGTGTTCGCGGTTCTAATTTTTTTGGGACTTGTTCTATTAATAATGTCCTCAAAAGAGCTTGCGGATTTGTTCTTTGACTGTATTATCTTATTAATTTCTGCAGCATCTATCGCAATCGCTATTTTCTCTCAGTTGGCAGCGGATAAGGAGCAACGCCGTATTGAAAAAATTGTGCACGACGTCAATGCTATAGACAAAAAAACCCAAGAAGATTACAAGACCGACGAGGGTATTCGTCGCAAACTTGATAAAATCCTTAGCCTCGAAGAAGAAATCTACAAAAAAGTTGGCGGTCGCAAGGATGTCAAAAAGGTAGAAAATGGAAATTGAGTTAACTGATTTCTATTCCAGACTTGGTACAATCGGCATCATTTTGGCGCTAGGCTTTTTGCTTGGCAAACTCAAACTCATCTCGCCAAAAACCAACAAAGACCTAGTTAATCTATTGCTTACCGTCTTCATGCCGGCCTCTTTATTCGTGGCATTTCCGGCAAGCTACAGCGACGAAACATCCGGTATGTTCTTATCTGGTCTCGCTGGCGGCTTTATCGTAATGATGGCGGTAATCCTAATCTCAAAATTAATCTTCAATAAGAAATTCTTCAAAAACGAAAAGCAACGCAGCGCCGCGCAGTTTGCTCTGATTTTCAATAATGCTACATTCCTGGGCTATCCAATCATTGCAAGCACTTTTGGCGAGCAGGGAATTATCCCATACTGCGGCTTTATTATTGCATTTAATATCGCACTATTCTCGTATGGCGTGTATTTATTCAAGCATAAAATCGACGGCAAGCTCGTCCTTAGTGTCATTACGAATCCAAACATTATTGCCGTAATTCTTGGCGTAATCGTATTCCTAACGAGCTTCAAGCTTCCGAGTTTCGTTAAAGATTCCGTACAATTTACGAGCAACGCCACCACGGCACTCTCAATCATTTGTGTTGGCTATATGCTAAGCAATGCAAAATTCCTCAAGCTTATCAAAAAGTGGAAGCTCATGCTAACAGCTTTAATCCAGCTAGTCGTTGGCCCACTTGCGACCTGGGGGCTTCTATCGCTCCTGGGCTTTCCACAAGAAGTAATCGTAGTATGCACATTGATTCAAGCGCTGCCTACCGCTACTAGTCTTGGTCTCTTTGCATCTAAACACGGCGGCGACGAGACAGAGGCATCCGAGCTCGTCACTATATCCACGGTTCTTTCAATTATTACTATGCCATTGATGGTTTCGTTATTATTAATACATTAAAAAGGAGACGGTATGAAACCTTTTAAATGGTGGGAAGCATTATTAGTTGTATTATTAACTTCATTATTTATTCCAAGCTTCTTTTTTACGACCGTATTCTCGATCGAGCCGTTGGAAACAGATCCGCGCTTTTTCTTCATCGGGCTTGCTATCTTCGTAGTAAATATCGCGGTATTCTTCGGCCTCTTCAAGATTATTTCCAAGTACTACGATTATCGTAATCGTAAAGGTGTAAAGTTCTTCTTTTACTCGATAATTTTGGTGCCACTTCCGGCGACCATTTCCTTCCTAATATTCTATAATCATTACGGCCATATGCTAGTCTATCCAGTGCTGGTCTTCATGTATTATTGGATTATCGAAAAGCGCTTCGGAAAATTTAGTATCAAAATCGACAAACTGACGGACGAGTTATATGTGAGCAACCTGGCCAGTTCTAATGTGGATATTCAGGTGGTTGCAAAAAATAAAAAGGTCAAAAGTAGTACTGACGAAATCAAAGTCGGCGATGTTATTCGCATCACAAAGGACGGTGAAGCTATCCTTACGCTTGACGTAATAAAGAATAAAAAGTAGCGAAAAAGGCACTATTCGCCGATTTTTTCGTGAGCAGAATTTTCGTAATATTGTTTCATCAAATCGTCATCGTAATATTTATCGAGCACCACCTCAATCGCATTAGATGCCGGTTGCCCTTCGGCTCTCGTCCCATAACGAAATAGGGCGGAATAAGAAATGACGTGGCTTAGTAGTACAAATATTAGGAATGTCGGCATAATCAAATTACCGATACGCTTCGGAATCAACTCAATCAACTTCGAGAGCCCTGGATAGACAAACTTTACAAAGATTAGGCCACCCAAGCCCCAAAAGAGCATGAATGGAAT
>JAKSSY010000031.1 GCA_024402845.1 Candidatus Saccharimonadota bacterium
TTATGTTTCTACTTATTGCTTTTATGCTTGCATAAATACAATAAGTAGAGTAGACTTAACTAGTAACTGGTGTTTAATCACCAAGTCAATTAAAATTTCATTGCATCTTACATCGAGATAAGATACTAAAACAGTACCATTGGATTTTCGGTACGCCCTTAGTGTCTTTTCTCGGTGTCCATAGCGCCAGGGAAATACCTGTTCTCATCCCGAACACAGAAGTCAAGCCTGGTAGCGGCGATTATACTGCTTTGCGGGAAACTAGCAAGATGCCGAATTATACGAAGAAGCCACCCCAACGGGTGGCTTTTCGTCTATCTCGAACTTGTTCGAAGATAGCGAAAACTACGCGATGGGGTGAGTGAAGCTTGCTTCACAAAACGCGTAGCGTTTGCTTCTTCGGATAACGACCGGGCGCCTCAGCCCCGGGAGCATTATCTATTTATATCGCTTGCAAGAAAAAGCCACCAGAGAGGCGGATTCGGTATTTAGTGCAACTACTACGAGTATGATAATCGCAATTACGATACCACGCACTACGGGCGCAACACTGGTATTATTTTTTTCTTTCGTTCCTTAATCGTTATCGTAAGTTGAGCTTCTTTGTTTATTATTAACATCGTTCGTGATTGCCATAATAATTGCAAGAATTAGTATGTAATCTTTTTCGTCTAGAATCTCAATTTCGTATTTATCACCAATAGAGAAGAATTTGCGCTTTAGGATACCTACGGTCTTCCCGGTATTGTCGGCAATTGTAAAATCTAATGCGAAAATATTTCCGTCAACTTTGTAGCCGTTAGATAGCTCGTAATCGTTTTTTAGTAGCTTAAACTTCTTCGTAATCTGGCAGAGTAGAGCGCCGTTAACGTAGATATTGTAATGCGGCATAAGATGTAGGATTTCTTGTTCCATGTATGCTAGCTCGTTGCCATTTAGATCCTTAATCCAGGTCTTGCGACCGAGAGAAATCATTTGACTAGACATTTCGAGGACATCGTTACCTTGTTCGTTCTTGATGAAAAATCTGTGATGAAGTGAAAAAATCTTTTCGTTGATATATAGCTTCACTTTAATCTTTCTCGAATGGGTTCACGAATTCGATTTTATTTTCGCGAATATATTTTTTTGCATCTGCAATAAACTTTTCACAAACTAGCCAAATCCATTCCGTAAATTGCACCATCTTAGTAAAGATTGGCTTCGTTAGGGCAATTAGGGCTGCACCAATTACGATGGTCTGGAACGACATACGAGTCATGTCAAAGAGGCCCGGCAAGAAAGCATAGCAGAGGAACAAGCCAGCAGCGCAGAGCCATACAACAATCTTTTTGTACCAATCAATCGGCTTTGCGGCACGGATAACCATAATGATGCCGACTACTGCAATCATAATCGTACAGGCGGTAGAGACGTCCTCGCTTGGCAGATTAAAGATCGAGCCTAGTAATACCATTGATGCTACCATTACTACATCGGTAAGGCCGCCAGGAATTGCGCGCTTTAGAATGTTAGTTACGAAGTGGCCTTTGATAATGTCGTGGTTTGGTGCCTGAGAAAGCAGAAAGCCAGGAATGCCAATCGTAAACATCGAAATGAGGGATATTTGCGCCGGGACAAGCGGGTACTTGATTGCGAATGCAATTGCGATGAATGAAAGTAAGACAGAGAAGACATTCTTTACGAGGAAGAGGCTACCAGAACGCTCGAGGTTGTTTACGACGCGACGTCCTTCCGCTACGACTTCCGGCATACGAGAAAAGTCGGATTCCAAAAGAACCACTTGCGCAGCTTGTACGGCTGCGTCGGAACCGCTCGCCATCGCAACGGAACAGTCTGCATCGCGGAGCGCCAAAACGTCATTAACGCCATCGCCGGTCATTGCGACAGTCTTCTTGTCTGCCTGTAGGGCTTTGACGAACTTGCGTTTTTGCTCTGGTGTAACGCGGCCAAAAACTGTATAACGGCGCATTGCGTCAGCAATTAGTTCGTCTGTATCGAGTGTAGAAGCGTCAACGTAATTTTCGGCACCTTTTATTTTTGCGAGCTTTGCGACCTCGGATACGGTGACCGGGTTATCGCCGGAGATAACCTTGATTTCTACGCCCTGATCCGCAAAGAACTGGAATGTTTCGGCGGCACTTTTGCGCACTGGATTGGATAGTAATATCAAGCCATAGACTTTAACTTTCTCGCGGAGTTTTTTGCCATTCAACTTACCGTCATATTTGCCAAATACTAATACGCGGTAGCCTTTTTCTCCCTGTTCCTCAATTTGCGCACGGAATTTCTCGTAATCGTCGCGCAAGACAAATTCTGGTGCACCAAGAATGAACGTCTCGCCGTCTTCGAAGTTTACGCCACTATATTTATATTCAGACGAGAAAGCCGACACGGATTCGACGTCGCGATCCGTAATCTTTACGAAGTAATTCTTGAGCGCCGTCATCGTGGCATTGTCTGCCGCCTGAGCGCGGCAAAAATCACTCAGAACCTCTTCTAGATCGGTCTTTTTGATTTTTTCTCCGCCCTTAGCTGGCATATAATCGTGGACCGCCATGGTATTCTCAGTGATGGTGCCGGTCTTATCTACGCAAAGAACATTTACGCGCGCAAGCGTCTCGATACTCTTCATATTGTGTAGAAGCACCTTATTCTTTGCGAGACGCATCGAACTTACGGCGAGCGCAATAGAGGAGAGCAAGAATAGCCCCTCTGGAATCATGCCGATAATCGACGCGACGGCGCTTTGTACGGATTCCTTAATTGGGAGGTCGCTTCCAAAATAACTCTGACAAAATAGCGTGGCGCCGACAGGGATAATAATAATGCCAGCAATCGTCACGATTGTATTCAAGGAGCGAATAATTTCTGATTGTTCTTTGGTCTTGAGCTTCTTTGCCTCGAGTGTGAGCTGAGAAATATAAGATTCTTCACCGACTTTCGTAAGCTGTGCGCGACATTCGCCAGAGATAATAAAGCTACCAGACATGAGTTCTGAACCTTCGGTTTTATGGACCTCAATCGCTTCACCAGTCAGCAATGACTCGTTGGCGGCAACTTCGCCAGTAAGTACGACGGCGTCAGCCGGAATTTGGTCGCCGGCGCGGAATACTACGACGTCATTTTTTACAAGTTTCTCGGCCACAATTGTATGCTCGACGCCTTCGCGAATCACCTTCGCGGTTGGCGCGTTTAGGATCGTGAGCTCGTCAAGCACCGCCTTGGCGCGAACTTCCTGTAAGATACCAATCAAGGTGTTTGCGATAATTACAGGCAAGAATGTGATATCGCGCCAGGAGCGTACGGAAATAAGAATAATCGCAAGAATCAAGAAGACGAAGTTGAAATATGTAAAAACGTTACTATAAACAATCTCTTTGACGGTTTTGCTCGGCGGTTTAACGTCGCGGTTAATCAGACCCGCGTGCTTCATTGCGCGAATTTGTTCTTTTGAAAGGCCCACCTCCGGGTCAACTTTCAAAAAATGTTTATCTCGGTTTTCGTTCTCCATTACCTTAATATTATATAATAAAATTATTATGGCTTTCTATAACAAGACGACAACGGAAATTTTTTCAGAATTAAAATCTAATGAACATGGCTTAACCTCGAAGGAGGCGCACGCTCGCCAGGCAAAATACGGCAAGAATATTCTGCCAAAGAAGAAAAAGGATAGCATCCTTAAAATCTTTATCCGTGAGTTCATCGACCCGATGGTATTATTGCTGGTCGTAGCAATTGTCGCATCCGCCATTGTCGGCGAAATTGTCGACGCATTAGTGATTGCTGGCATTATTCTAGTTGATGCAATTATGGGCACTTATCAGGAAAATAAAGCCAATAATACTGCCGAAGCGCTCGCAAATCTTGTTACCGTAAAAGCCAAAGTATTCCGCGATGGGGAAATTCGCGATATTGATGCCGAAGATTTGACTCTTGGTGATGTTGTCGCACTAGAGTCCGGCGATAAAATTACCGCCGATATGCGTCTTATCGATACGCAAAACTTTACCGTTGACGAATCTATTCTTACTGGTGAAAGTGTTCAGGTCGCAAAGGCGCCAGATGTTGTCCAAAAAGAGAAAGTTGCCATTAATGATCAATCGAATATGATTTTCTCTGGCACGACGGTTGTATCTGGCCGTGCGCACGCTATCGTAACTGGCATTGCTCTTGATACAGAGCTCGGCAAAATCGCCGACAGCCTCGCAAATACTAAGGAGGAAAAGTCCCCACTTACGATTCGTGTTGAAAAGCTCTCAAAACAAATCAGTATCCTCGTTTTAGTTGTTGCCGCGCTTATCTCTATTCTTCTAATCGTCAAGCAAGTTCCATATAACGAAATCTTCGTTACGGTTATTGCCTTCGCGGTTTCTGCAATGCCAGAGGGTTTGCCTCTTGCATTAACCATGGCGTTAACCATCGCATCGAACCGCATGGCGAAGAAAAATGTTATTGTACGTAAGCTCAAAGCGGCCGAATCTCTCGGTAGCTGTACGGTGATTGCCTCTGATAAGACTGGCACACTTACCGTAAACCAGCAGACCGCAAAGATCATTCTTTTGCCGAACGGCCAAGATTATCAAATTTCCGGTACAGGCTTTGATACGAAAGGCAAAGTCACTGGCGCAACTCTCCAAAACGCCGAAGAAATCGGCCTCTATGGCGCGCTAAATAATGAGGCGAATATTGACCACGAGCCAACTGGCGACTCTATCGACATCGCATTCTTGGTCCTCGCAAAGAAGCTTGGCGTCAAAACTAATCACATCAAAGTCTTACACATGATTCCGTATGAATCCGAAAACAAGTATTCCGCCGTTTTCTATGAGAAGAATGGCGAGACATATTGTACCGTAAAGGGCTCACTTGAAGTGGTCAGAAGTTTCTGCTCCACGATCCGTTTTACAAATGATACGGCCAAAGATTTTAGGAAACTCGATCAGCAAAATGAAAATCTTGCGCGTGATGGCTATCGTGTAATTGCGCTCGCAAATGGTAAAGTCCCGCGCAAAGACGAATATAGCGAAAAAGACATTAAGAAGCTTGATTTTGCCGGTATGGTTGGCTTTATTGACCCAATCCGCAAAGAGGCCGTCGCTTCGATTAGTGAATGTCGCGAGGCCGGCATCAAAGTCATGATGATTACTGGCGACCATCCGCTTACAGCCTTCTCGATCGCCAAAGATCTTAAGCTTGTCGAAGATTATAATCAAGTCGCCACTGGTAATGATGTGGATGCCGCCTTCAAGGAGGGCAAGGCGCACTTTGATAAGTTCGTCTCCGAGAAGTTGGTCTTTGCACGCGTTACGCCAATTCAGAAGTTAAATATCGTGAATTCTCTTAAGCGTCAGGGCGAATTTGTAGCCGTAACCGGCGATGGCGTAAACGATGCGCCAGCGCTTAAGGCTGCTAATATCGGCGTCGCGATGGGTTCCGGTACAGATATCGCACGCGAGACTGCCGACATGATTATTGTCGACGACAACTTCAAGTCCATTGTTGCCGGCGTCAAAGAAGGCCGCGTTGCCTATTCTAATATTCGCAAGATTATTTTCTTCCTTATCTCCTGCGGCTTGGCGGAGGCGGCGTTCTTCTGTCTTGCCATTGCTATGGATATGCCAATGCCGCTCGTAGCGGTCCAGCTCCTCTGGCTCAATGTGGTTACTGACGGTATTCAGGACTTTGCAATGTCCTTCGAAAAAGCAGAGAAGGGTATCCTGCAAGAAAAACCACGCAATCCAAAAGAATCCATCTTCGACAAATCACTTTTGCGCGAAATTGTCGTCTCCGGCACAATTATCGCAATCGTCGCCTTTGCGGCATACTGGTTCTTCTGTAACACTCTAAAGATGGATGTCGAAGTTGCTCGCGGTTATGTGATGTGTTTGATGGTCTTTATTCAGAACGTACATGTCTTCAACTGTCGTAGCGAGCGTCGCTCCGCCTTCAGTGTACCGATTCGCCGTAACCCAATCATGCTCTTCGGTATTCTTGGTACTCTTATATTGCAGATTATTGTCATGGAAGTTCCAGTACTATCCAATCTACTGCAGACTGTTTCGATTCCGACGCCACAGATGCTCGGCCTATTTGGCGTAGCGCTTGTCATTCTGGTAATAATGGAAATCTACAAGCTTATCGCAAATTCAATCGCAAAATCTAGACAATAGGAAAAGGGCTCCCCGTAGGGAGCCCTGTGATGTGATAGCGGTGTTTACCACTTTGTGTCTTTCAACCAGTCGCTGAACTTGAAGAACAGTCCAATGATGAGCAGCATGATAAGAATTCCTGCGCAGATGAAGAGCGCCCACTTGCCGACGAAGCCGATGGCTCCGATGATCCAGGTGATGACTTTCCACTTTGCGGGAATCATCAACTTGAGCAACAACGAAGCAATCCACGCGATAAACGCGATAAAGCCAACGCCTGCGAAGTAAGAGCTTCTGCCCCACCAAAACTCATGCTTGGTGCGTACGCTTTCTCCGCGGTTAAACGGGTTCATCTCGCGCCATTCTTCGCGCAAACTGCGTTCGTAGTTGGGGTCGTATTCAGCATAGCTGTGGTTTTCACCAGGTTTTCTTCTAGCCATAAAATCCCTCCCTTCTATAGTCTAGGAAACCTTTTTCTCGGAACGAGCCTAGGTTTTGATACCTACAATTCTTATTATAGCACAAACAGTATAAAAAGTCAATATCTACCCCTAGTGTATAATAAAAATATGTCAGAAATAAAATGTCCAAAATGCGGAACCACCTTTAAGGTAGACGACTCTAGTTATGCAGATATCCTTAATCAGGTGCGCACGCATGAATTTGAAGATGAAGTAGAAAAACGCATCAAAGAGGCGCTAGACAAGGCTAATTCCGCCAGAGAACTGGCCGTCGAGAAGGCAAAGAATGCTCAGGCTGCAGAAATCTCCGAGCTCAAGGCCAAGTTAAAACAGGCCGATACAGATAAGGAGCTTGCCGTTACACGCGCACTTGCCCCTGTCGAGAAGGAACTCGAATCTGTAAAATCCGACCTCAAATCCAAGAATTCCGAGGCTAAACTCCGCGAGGAATCGCTCAAGAGCCAGGTAAAACTTCGTGAGGCTGCCCTAAAAACTCAATATGAGGGCGCAATCAAGCTTAAAGACGAAGAAATCGAACGGCTCAAGGACCTGAAGTCTAAGCTTAGTACAAAGATGGTTGGCGAAACGCTCGAGCAGCATTGTCAGACCGAATTTAACCGTCTTCGAGCGACCGCTTTTAAAAACGCCTATTTCGAGAAAGATAACGATGCTCGTACTGGTAGTAAGGGTGATTTCATCTATCGCGCAGACGACGAAAATGGCAACGAAATTATCTCTATTATGTTTGAGATGAAGAACGAAAATGAGGCCACCTCCACCAAGCACAAGAACGAGGACTTCTTTAAGGAGCTCGACAAAGACCGCAAAGAGAAAAAATGCGAATACGCCGTATTGGTCTCACTTCTCGAATCTGATTCCGAACTATACAATACTGGCATCGTCGACGTCAGCTACAAATACGAAAAAATGTATGTTATTCGTCCGCAGTTTTTCATCCCGATGATCACACTTCTGCGCAATGCCGCGCTTAACTCTATGAAGTACAAGGAAGAGCTTGCAATTATCCGCAACCAAAACATCGATATTACGCATTTCGAGGAAAATATGGAGAATTTCAAGCAGTCCTTCGCGCGCAACTATGAGCTGGCAAGCCGCAAATTTTCCACGGCCATCGAGGAAATCGACAAGACTATCGCGCATCTCCAGAAGACCAAGGAAGCCCTCCTTTCTAGCGAAAATAACCTACGCCTAGCGAATAATAAGGCCGAGGATCTCACGATTAAGCGTTTGACGCGCGGTAATCCAACCATGGCGGCCAAATTCGCAGAATTAGAAAAAGACGCCGCTTAGGGCGCCTTTCGGAAGAAGAGGTTAGTTGCTTATTCGGCCGGTATCAGCCGAGAAAGAATCTGGCACAGCGTCGCTGCGCCGGTGGGCGTAAAGTTCACGGGCTTTCCACGCACGGTCACGGTAATGGAGCAGCCTTCGTCGATGTTGAAGGTTTCCCAATGTTCGCCATAGCCCTGCACGGCAAAGGCTTCCACCTGGCTGTGCCTTGCCTTGCCAGCGTGAATGATGATAGTCTCCATCATGTTTTCGCTAACCAGCGAGACGAAGGCTTCGTCGCCGACGGTGTAATAGGTAGGGTCGAGTCCATAGAGCTCCACGAAGCCGTTCCAATTGTCATCTCGGAGCAGGTTATATGCATCCTTGCTCCTTTGATCTGTGAGTATGTTCACGACGTTTTTCTCGATTGCGTTCTTGGTAGAATTGTTACGGCTGA
>JAKSSY010000032.1 GCA_024402845.1 Candidatus Saccharimonadota bacterium
CCAGACAGCTCGTCTGCCTGTTTTTCTTTACTTATAGAGAGATTCACGTAAACCTGGCAGAGAATTTCTTTTGGCGGATTATTCCTTAGCGTCTCGCGGAAGCTTTCTTCGGCCTCTTTAAATTGTTCTCGTTTCAAATTAATTGTTCCTGTATCAAAATACGCTACGTATGGAGCAATAATATTTCCAACCTTCTGTCCGTCCGCTAAAAACTTTGCCGTATTATAATTTTGGTTTTCGAAGGAAAGGCTGTATACGATGTTGAAAAATGTTGTGCGAAGGAAAAATACGCCGATTAGAATTAGGATGAGTGTTGGCAAGAATGCAATCTTTAACAAGCGCTTCCTGCGTAGTTTTCGGATATGATCTTGGTCGACAAGTTCAGGATTCAAATCAAGCATGCTTTATCTCTCTTTCCTTTAATACGCGAATCAGGATATCCCTAAAATCTACAATCAATAAAATAAGGATAATACCAGAGAAAATCCAGTACAGGTCGGTTGCGCCAGCGTATGCCACATCGTCTTCATATACGATACTTTCATTAATCTCGTTAATGAGCTCTACTGGAATATCCCCACCGTCGGTCCTGTTGTAGTATTTTACTTTGAACGCATTCGCGATAGATTCTAGATTCTTCTCGTTGATTTTTGATAATATGCAGCCATTGTAATCCCTAATACAGCTTTCGGTCTCGGCTGGTCGGTCTATGATGGTGGAATTATACGTTACGAGATTTTCCTCCATGGTGGCACCTTTTTCCGTCCCGTACCCAAATACAGCTCCGCCGGATGCTGCTTTTTTGATGGATGCTACTGTCGATAATGGCCTATCATTTGTATCCTCTCCGTCAGAGAAGAAGAACATTACGCTTGTTCGCTCTGGATTGCTTCGATTGTATTTTGCAACGCGCTCATTAGCGAACGCTATTAGATCGTCTAGGTTTGTACCCATGCTGTGATAGTAGTTGCGCGGTTTAACGCCATATAACGCCGAACTCAACATGTCCACATTTGAAGATAATGGCATTGCGGTAAAAATACTGTTGTCTTCTACTATAATCGAATAGCGCGATCCTTTGAAACTCTTAGCTATTTTCTTTATATCTTCACGCACCTGCTCATAGCGTCTCATCTCGCCATTTCCGACATCCTTGGCGGACATACTGGCCGTTGAATCTACCACAAAGAACAAGTTTAAATTATTTGTTTGTTTAACATTTATGCCGCCAGTTAGCATCGGGCGAAGAAGTATTAATCCCATCATTATGCCAATTGTTATGCGTATGAAATTTTTCTTCTTGCGCCATTTCTTGAAAAATATACACGCAACAAGTAGACCGACGCAACCAGTCAGAATAACAACTACAAATGGCAGCGGTATAAGTGGTTCAATTCTCATTATAGTTTTAGCCTCCAGATAACAAATATAAATAATACCAGCGAGATGGCTGCCACTAGGGCAGGAATTTGTGGTGCGTCTCGGCGTACTACCTGGCCGGCGCCTTCGAAGATAGCCGCTTCTTGTTGCGTAATTTGGCTTACTATTTCATCGACGGAATATTTTGACCCAGCAAACAAATAGTAAGACCCACCAGTCATTGTTACAGCTTCGCGGAACTCTCGGCCGCTCTTTGATTCTGACTGATTTGAATAATCTGTCTTAGATGCAGATTCGCCGGTATTTAGGCCATAGACGGTAATATCATAGCTTCGCGCATAAGCAGCCGCCTGCTTAATATTGACCTCCTGTGTTAGGTTCGCGAAGTTATCCGTAGCAAGAACGATTGAGCGGGAACGCTCAGCTTCGCCTAGAAGATCAAAGGCCTCTACACATCCAACCAATCCCGGACCGATTTCTGAGCTCGAATGTTGCTGATTGGTGGCGGCGCCCCAAAGCGAAGGTCCATAATTGCTAAAATCATCTCTCAAACTCTGCAACACTTCTGATACTGCGGCGTAGTCATCGCTTAATGGCGAGAGTGTGACATATACGCCGTCAAAAATGGTCACACCAAAGCGTTCGCCTTGCATTTTGTCGACTAGATTTAGATAGTAGGTCAATAATTCATTAACGTTATTAGACATCGACCCGCTTACGTCTAGACACAGCATAATATCACGGTTTTTTTGATCGGAATGTGAATCCTCGACCGATACTAGGCGTGAAGTAACTACGGTAACGCTAGACGCGCTAATTACGAATAGAACGGCGGCCAGGCAAAGTAGCATATTGTAGCGCTTCTTTGCGGCTTTGTATTCTGGTAATTCACGAATGGTTTTTGTGTGTGCAATTAGCGACGAATTGTCATGTTTTGGCTTGCGCAATTTTCGTTTACGAAAATGCAATATCGTAGCCACTGTTATAGCGATAATCGCAATTAGCGGTAAGACGAATAACCAGCTGTATCTTATTGCGTACATTACATATCCTCCACGAGTTTACGCGCATTCTCGGCCGCTGTTTTTACTGAACCTTTTTCTAAGGTATCAAATTCATCTGGATATAAGTTTTCAATCGTGTTGATAAGTTTTGTGTAATTGGAACGCTTTAAGTCGTTGAGTGACATGATTTCTGCATGGAAGCCAACCGCCTCGCAGTAGAATAAACGCACGATGAGACTAAAGTGTTGGTGTGCAACGGAGGCTTTTATTTTGTGGTCATTATAGTTGCGCTCGGCTTGATCGATAAGACCAATATATTTCTGCTTGAGCGCGTTCAAATCTACGACTTTTGGTTGCTGGATTTTTAGTGTTGCCAAGCTCTTTAGTTTCTTCTTTCTGGTTAGATAAAACATCAAGAATACTAGTCCTACGGCAAGTAGGATGAATATGATGCCGACCATCGTCCAGCCAAAGCTGTAATAAATCGGGCCATACATGTATTTATTAACGTCGGACACGCTTTTGCTCCTCTAACATTTTGAAAATCATTGGAATTGCTTTTTCGCTACCAGGAACCGTTGTGCTAACTACGCCGAAACGATGTAAGCCTTTTTGAATCTTTTCTGCTAGGCTCTTGCGATATTCTTCCTCGGCTGCAGCAATCTTTTTATTTGCGCGGAAATAATGTGGCAAACGTACGCCATCATTCATATCGTTAACGTCACTATTTAGAAGAGACTTGTTGGTAAGCGGAGAATCTTCAACGAGGATATACATCTGCTCATGACGAGCATTTAAGCGACGTACGAGATTTCTATCAAGCGTTGCGGCACTGTTTGGATCGGTTATTACAATTAAGAACATTCTTTCACGGAACGATTTTGAAATAAAAGTTAATACGGAGTTGATGTCGCTCTCCGCGCCATCCACTTTGATGGATTGGCTATATTTTTTCAAGAAGTTTTCGATGTACGGTGTATCTTCTTTCATGACGTAGCGTTTATTGCCACCCCTGTTGCCATATACCATACCGACCAAGTCGCCATGTTTTTTGGCGATATATGCGATTACGCCAGCGCAAAATGCAGCTACTTCGGCCTTACTTTCGCCACTCGGCGCGAGTGCAGCCATGGAGTTGCCATTATCTGCGACGATCATAATATTGTGCTTACGAATTGCGATATAACGGCGAATCATAATCGTGCGCGAACGTGCCGTTGCTTTCCAGTCGATATCTTTTACGTCGTCACCATAGTTGTATTCGCGCAAATCGTCAAAATCCATACTACGACCCTTGAATACGGAGCCGTAATTGCCGGAAAGAACATTCCTTACGCGTCTCTGCGCGTAGATGTCCATTTTCTTGCGAACTTTAACGAGATAACCTGGCATTTTTCTTTTCGATTATTTAATTATGGGGTTTGAATTTTATTAAAGATTGCGTCGATGATAGCTTCTGGGTGAACTTCGTCTGCAGCCGCCTCGAAGTTTAGGATAATGCGATGGCGAAGTGCTGCGTAGCGCAGACGTTTGACGTCGTCTGGCGTTACGTATGCGCGTCCGTCAATCAGAGCGAGGGCTTGAGCAATCTGCATGAGGGCAATTGCGCCACGTGGGGAAACGCCATATTCGACATAGCGCGCCAAACTTGCATCGATCAGCTCGCGTGGGTTGCGGGATGCGGTGGTGATGTTCACGATATAATTCTTGATCGAATCATCGACGGCGACCTTCTTTGCGAGAGTCTGGAGCTTCTTGACTTCATCGATAGAAATCTTCTCGTTTTCAGAGAGCGGGGCGATAGTCTGGCCGGAAAGAATGTAGTTAAGAATCTGCATTTCTTCATCGCGGGAAGGATAGCTAACGATTTCCTTTAGCAAGAAGCGGTCGAGCTGAGCCTCTGGAAGCTCATAGGTGCCTTCCTGTTCGATTGGGTTTTGAGTTGCCAAGACAATGAATGGTTCTGGCATCTTGTAGAGGACGCCACCAACCGTAACTTGATGTTCCTGCATCGCCTCAAGCATAGCGGATTGGGTCTTTGCACTAGAACGGTTAATCTCATCAAGGAGTACGAAGTTGGCATGAACCGGGCCTACCTTCGTATCGAAATCGCCAGAGTTGTAGTTGTAAATCTGCGTACCAATAATATCGCTTGGGAGCAAATCAGGCGTACATTGGATACGGCTAAAGCTACCATTCGCAGCTTCTGCGAGTGTCTTTGCGGCCAAAGTCTTTGCAAGACCTGGCACAGATTCGAGCAGTACGTGACCACCAGCGATTAGGGCTACGACCATCGATAGACGTAACTCGTCCTGGCCTACGACTTTCCTTGCATATGCCTTGCTTAGTTTGTCGATAATTACACGGGCTTCGCCGGCTTCCGACTCCGTCAGTTTGTTAGGGTTGGTATTTTCGGTTGGGTTCATTTTTGCTCCTTTATGCCCAATACAGGCTAATATTATTTGCCATACTTATTTTTTGTTCTTCGCTATAGGTATCTGGTTGATCGAAATAATGGTCGTCATCGAAGAAGGTATTTGGCAGAATGTCCATGTAGGTACATCCGCTGGTTTCAATCTGGAATTTATCTGAAATTTGCGAGGTAATATTTCCGACCACACCAGAGACGCTCAACGGACTGTATGCTTTTAGTATATTGAGCGCAACTTGGATTTGGAATGATTCCTTCAAGACGTCTGCGAAAAGGATAATCTTGCGGCTATTAAATGCGGCGAGATCGAAGTTTGGATTTGGGTCACGTTCGGCATTAATCCTCGAGAATGCCTCGCGCTTACGCTCCTCGATAATGCTCATGAAGTCACTGTTAATGAAGTCATATTCGGACTGGGAGATTTCTGGGTTTAATACGAACTCGCCTTTGGAGGTGATGGCTCCGAGGTTGCGGGTGATGTCGTATGGATCGGCGATTTCGGAATATTGCAAGATATAGATATATGCATGAAGGTGTGCTGCAAGTTCAATGCAGGCAAGTAGAGAACTTTTCTTGAGGCAGAAAATTATACAGTCGGAATTCTTGAAATCGGACAGTTTTGGCGCAAGCTGGTCACCTAATGCTTGCCGGTTCGGATAGAACATCCCACCTCCATGAAAGTTAATACTATATCTATTTTAGCATAAACAAAATGCCTTTCACTCCCTTGATTTTTCCATAATTGGTTATACTATCGCGTCGATGCCGCATTGCGGCCACGCCGCGGCTAGTTCTTCGCGGTCTTCGCAGTTACGGCGAGAAAGAGCGAACGGCCCCACAATGGCGGGCGCCGTACGCGTCCGAGAAGAATAGCCGCGGTGTAGCTGTAAAGCGACTTTGATGTTATAATATATCGTAATGAAAGTATTCTTAGGCATGTCTGGTGGCGTTGATTCGGCTGTCTCGGCCTATCTTTTGCAGCAGCAAGGCCATGAGGTTATTGGCGTCTATATGAAGAACTGGAGTAAGAATCTTCCAGGCATGAAATGCCCATGGGCAGAGGATCTTGCCGACGCAAAACGCGTTGCTGTAAAACTCGGCATCGACTTCCGCGTTTTTGACTTCGAAAAAGAATACAAGCAAAAAGTTGTCGACTATATGCTGGAAGAATATCAAAAGGGAAATACTCCAAACCCAGACATTATGTGCAACCAAGAAATCAAATTCAAGCTCTTTGCCGATACCGCATTCGAGCAGGGCGCGGAAGCGATTGCGACCGGCCACTATGCTAGAACAGATGGCGGAGCTTTACTTCGCGCCAAGGACGACAACAAAGACCAAACCTATTTTCTCTACCGTGTCTCGGAAGGCATCATTCCAAAGGTAATCTTCCCAGTTGGCGATATGGAAAAACCTGCCGTCAAGGCGCTCGCTGCAGAGATTGGTCTCAGTGTGGCACACAAGCCGGAATCTATGGGCGTCTGTTTTGTTGGCGATGCAAATATGCGCGATTTTCTTGCGGAATTTATCGAGACAAAACCTGGCGACATCATTGATATTGATACCGGCGAAAAGCTTGGCGTGCATGATGGTGCAATTTTCTATACACTCGGTCAGCGCCATGGTCTGAATATCGGTGTTGGTTTGCCGCACTATGTCGTCAAGAAAGACATGGAAAAGAATATTGTTTATGTTTCGCAGAATCTCAACTCGCTCAGACTCTGGACTAACCAAGTCAAGCTCAAGGATGTTATTTTGCGTCACAGTGACGATGGTCGTCATATTAAGGCTCGTATCCGCCACCGCGCCCCGCTTGTTGATGCGGATTATCAGGATGGAATTTTAACTTTTGCGGAAGAGCAAAAATCTCTCACGCCGGGCCAGTCAGTCGTCTTTTATCGTGACGGAATCTGCCTTGGTGGTGGCATTATCGAGGCATAAAAAAGCCGCCCCGTGGGGCAGCCAGGAAGTTAGTTGGTTGCATAGGTCTTCAGCCAGGCTTTGACGGCCTTTTCACTTGAAGACCTACCGTCTCTGGTATAGCTGAGCGTAATCTTGCCACTCTTGCGTACACCTTTAACGACGGCGGTGAATTTGTATTTGCCGTTCTGGTAAATATGTTTGCAGGTTGCGACGCCACTCTTGTAACTTGTTTTATCGGTGACAGTCCAGCCCATCTTCCTTGCATACTTCGCAAGCGTATCGGCCGCAATGTTGACTTTGTCTTCCAATACGGCTCTCTTACCAGCACCAGATGCATATTTCTTCAGTGAGGCCTTGATGCCAGCCAGCACGTAATTCTTGCCGCCAATGTTGTACTTGGTGGCGATGGAAGAGCCCTTCTTCTGTGTCGTCTGCGTGATGTTGAAGATGTAATTCTTCCCATTGAAGAGACGAATCGATGTTACGATCTTGCTCGGAGTCTGAGACTTTGTCTTTACTTCGGCGGACCAGCCATAGTATTCGCCAGCATTAACCAGGGCCTGAGTGTCCTTTGTGGATCGCTTCATGACGGCGCTGCTGTTGTCGGTTGCGGCGAAAGCGGTTGTCGAAAACGCACCGAGCATCATGACGACAGCGAGCAATATTACAAGTGTCTTTGTGGTTTTTCTCATACGAACCACTCCTTCCTATTAGAGAACGCGGGGACAATCCCCCGAAAAACATAACCCCAAACGGTTATCCTTTGATTATATCACAAATGGACAAAAAAGTCAAGTATAACGCTAGCGTTTTCTGTATCTGTAAGATTATTGTATAATAACCTAATGAATGCAAGTGAAGTACGTCAAAAATATTTAGACTTCATGAAGTCTAAAGGTCACGTGGTGATTGAGCCAGCGCCACTTGTCCTAGAGAATGATCCGACGACATTATTTACTGGTTCCGGCATGCAGCCATTGCTACCATTTTTGCTTGGCCAGCCACACAAAGAAGGCAAGCGCCTAACGGATTCTCAACCATGTCTTCGTCTCCAAGACATCGACGATGTTGGTGATCCGCGCCATACGACTGTTTTTGAGATGCTTGGCAACTGGTCCCTGGGCGACTATTTCAAGGAAGAACAGATTCGTAATTTTTTTACCTTCCTTACAAAGGAAGTTGGTCTCGACCTAAAGAAAATCTACGTTACCTGCTTTATCGGTAGCGAAAAATACGGCATCCCACGCGATGAC
>JAKSSY010000033.1 GCA_024402845.1 Candidatus Saccharimonadota bacterium
CCCGCGCGTGTCGATTGGCGGCGGTGCATTCTCTGGTAAAGATGGCACAAAAGTTGATCGTTCTGCCGCGTACTATGCAAGAAAAATCGCGGTAGATTATCTGCAGAATTTTGATGCGCATGAAGTGTATGTCTATATATCGTATGCGCTCGGCCGCGTAGAACCCGTTGATGCTACGGCTTTTATTGACGGGAAGCCTCACAAAATAACAGAATATGATTTATCGCCAAAAAATATTATCAAGGAATTGGATTTGCAAAAACCGCAGTTTGAGGAACGCGCCAAATGGGGGCACTTCTTCACTGGCGGAATCGGCGAAAAAATATTATAATATTACCTATGGATATAGAGAAGATCCGAAATTTTTGTATCATCGCGCATATTGACCACGGCAAGTCTACTTTGGCTGACCGTATGCTCGAAATTACCGACACTGTCACAAAACGCGAGATGAAATCGCAGTTGCTAGATTCTATGGAACTCGAGCGCGAAAAAGGCATCACAATCAAACTGACGCCGGTTCGTATGCAATATAAAGGCTATGCACTAAATCTCATTGACACGCCTGGACACGTGGATTTTTCTTATGAAGTCTCTCGTAGTTTGCAAGCGGTAGAGGGTGCTATTTTGGTAGTCGATGCTACGCAAGGTATTCAAGCGCAAACTTTGGCAAATGTTTATCTGGCGTTAGAACAAGATCTTCATATTATTCCCGTCATAAATAAGATTGATTTACCAGCAAGTGATGTGCCGCGCGTTACGGCAGAAATTGTCAATTTGCTTGGCTGTGATGAGTCTGAAATTATCAAAGTCTCCGCAAAAACTGGCGAAAACGTCGATAAAGTCCTAGATGCCATTATTGAACGCGTGCCAGCCCCAAGAAAATCTACTAGCAACGAAACGCGCGCATTGATTTTTGATTCTTACTTTGACGATTATCGCGGCGTTATTCTTTATGTCCGTATGTTTGATGGCGAGCTGCCGAAGAATGCAAACATCCGTATGATGGCGACTGGCTCAAATGATATTGCGTTGGAAGTTGGTGTATTGAACCCGAAAATGTCCCCGCGCGACAGGCTTCAGGATGGCGAAATTGGCTACATTGTCACTAATCTAAAGGCTACACGCGAGGCAAAAGTTGGCGATACTGTTACATTGACGAAGGCGCCAGCTCGTGAGGCACTCCCTGGCTATAAGAACGTGCGTCCGTTTGTTTATGCAGGCTTCTTCCCGGTATCAAATGATCAATACAAAGACCTAAAAGAAGCTCTTGAGAAATTATCCCTTAGTGATTCCGCACTGCAATTCGAGCCGGAAAACTCTCCAGTGCTTGGTTTTGGTTTGCGTATCGGCTTCTTGGGTCTATTGCATATGGATATTATCCGTGAACGTCTAGAACGCGAATTTAAACTTGATTTAATCGTAACGAATCCGTCGACGGATTATCATGTATTGCTTACTGATGGCGAAGAATTAGATATTCGATCTGCTTCGGATTTGCCGGACGTAAGTCGTGTCGCCGAGATTCGTGAGCCATGGGCAAAAGGCGAAATCATCACGCCAAAGGAATACATTGGTTCAATTTTGGAGCTCATCGTGAGTAAGCGCGGCGTACAGAAAAATATCTCATATATCGATACTCGTGCAGTTATCGACTTCGAAGCGCCAATGGCAAACCTTCTTACGGATTTCTATGACCAGCTAAAATCAGCTACAAGCGGATATGCGTCATTCAACTACGAGCTTGGCGGCTACCAAGCCGAAGATTTAGTGCGCATTGATTTCTTGGTAGCAGGTGAGCGCATTGATGCTCTTAGCGTAATGGCGCATCGCAGTGAGGCTGATGGCATTGGCCGTGTTGTTACCAAGAAGCTAAAGGAAGTCATTCCGCGTCAAAACTTTGAAGTCGCACTACAAGCGGCAATCGGCGCACGTATTATTTCTCGCGAGACCCTCGGCGCTTACCGCAAGGACGTTACGGTAAAAATCCATACCGGCGACCGTGATCGCAAGGCAAAACTTGTCGAAAAACAGAAACGCGGTAAAGCTCGCATGAAGCGCTTTGGCAAGGTGGATATTCCAAGCGAAGCCTTCACCGTAATGCTCAAAAGAGATTAAAAAATATCCCCTCCGTGGGGGATATTTTTGTTGAATTATTGATTTAGTGGGATTTCGCGTCCCTGATCGCGCATTGCCATTTCATAGAGGCCCTCGACGACGTTATTAAAGACGCTGTCTTTGTCGGTATTTGCGCTGACTGGCACTAATAACTCGCGTTTACGGTAGGTTTCAATAACTGGCATTGTCTTTTCGATGAATTCCTTAATGCGAGTATCGAGAATTCTTTCGCTTTCGTCATCTTTGCGTTCGCCGCGATCCTGGAGAACCTTAGAAGCCTCCCAGCGATTCTTCACCTCTGCTTCGGAGACGTTAAGTAAAACGACTGCCTGAATTGGGTGACCGCCGCTAGCTGCTGCGGTGATTACGTCATATTCCTCGCCTTCCCAGCGGCCTACACTACTAAGAACTAGAGGAAAATCTTCTAGATCTGGGCGAGTGAGATATGGTAATACGATACCTTTAAATTTGTCGGTTGGAGCAAGATTGCCTGCGCTCATCTCGTGTAGGAGTTCTTTATCCTCATTCTCGGCGGCTCTAAGAATCAAGCCGGAGCTTAGAAATTTCGCACCGAGTAATTCTGCAAGATGAATGCCAATTGTATCTTTTCCTGAAAAGGGCAGACCGAAGATGTTGATGCTTCCGGTCCCAAGCCATTGCTTAATAACTTCTATTCTTTGATCCATTTGATATAATAATATCATATATGGATAACCAGAATAATAATAAAGGTGGGTTAGTTAATATTTCTAAGAATATCCTTGAAGGAAAAATTGGCCCAGATGAAGAAGTGAAAAGGATGACCGATGCGGGCGGTCAGATGAACGAAGACGTCGTTGGTCATCCAAATAACGTCGAAAACGTGCAAAGCCGGAGCATGGTAGACTCTGCACGTGAGACCGCCAACGAGGAATTGGCACAAATCAAAGCTTATAATGACGCAATTCTCAGACAAGAGAAGGCTCAAGAGAACAAGAATAAGGCAAAACGCACTATTATTTACGTTATCCTTGGTATCTTTGGTGCTATCGTTATCATCGTACTTGTTTGGATGCTCGTTAATGCGATTATTGCCATGCAGAGCCCGGCTGGTCCTGGTACTGATCCAACTCCAGTCGACCCAGAAAAACTCGATACAGTTGATGGCTACAAGTGTGAAACCTCAAAGTGTTACAAGGCTGCTGACCTTCCAGATGGTCGTCTGATTATCCGTGATACAAGCTTCTTTATCTACGACACAGAGACCGAAGAGTCTGTCATGACTAATATTGAAAATCAGGAATATCATGCCATTAAACCATTCAAGTGGGGTAACCAGATTCTCGTTGAGCTTGATCCAGAATCCGAAAAGAGCGGCATCTATTCCATTACGGACAACCGCCAGGTTATCGGCTTCAATTACGACACCTTCTACACGGACATCAAAGACGATAACTACCGTGAGCAAACCTGGATCGAGGGGCAGTATATTATCGCTAAACTCGGTGGCTCCTATCGCTTGATTCGCATGTATGACGGTAAAGAAATCATCCGTGGCGCGACTCGCGTCTTTGTCCATGATAAGTTCTGCGTAAGCTACGAACAGGGCGGTGAACGCAGGCTTTACACGCTTGAAGGCAAACAGTTCAAAGTTGTGCCAAATGGTGACCTCATCTACATCAAGGGCAGTAGTGCTATTTATATTGAAGTAGAGTACGAAGACTTCGAGCTATTCCTTGCTAGTGGCGAAGAAACAAGCGACACGGCAGAGTATGACACACTCCGCGATATCGACCAAGAAGTCCTTACGAAATACCTCGATAAAAACTATTACAAAGTATCAACAAAGTAATTAGCAGACCTTGACCGCGAGTGCTAATTGGCGTTAAAATAAAACTATGACTGACCGTCAAAGAGAAATACTTTTTGCAATCATAGAAGAATATGCGGAGCTTGCCACTCCAGTAGGTAGCGTGACGCTTGCAAAACTTTTTGATTGTTCTTCGGCCACTATTCGTGCCGAAATGGTAAAACTTGAAGCAATGGGCTACATTACGCAGCCACATACATCCGCCGGGCGCGTTCCGACTGATGCTGGCTATCGCCTATATGTTAATTCATTGCAGGAAAAAATCGACCAGGAAAGTGATCTACTTCCAGAACATGCCCATGTAGAACCGGCCGATCGCCCTACGCGCGCGCTCGCTACCCGTATTCAGGCGCAGACTCGTGCGGATTATGCAATTCGCGCCGCAGTAGATAGCCTCGTAAATTTAACTGGGAATCTTGGCCTCGCTACTATTGGCGACCAGATTTATATTTCTGGTTTTGGTAATCTATTTGCGCAACCAGAATTTCTGCAAGCCGCTCAGGTGCAGGCTGTTGGCAAGCTGCTCGACAATATTAAGCCGTGGCTTAATGAGGTTCAGCCAAACCAGGCTATCAATGTATACATCGGCACAGAAAACCCAATCGGCAAAGCCTCAAATGTTTCTTTAATTATTTCGCGCTTCCGTTCGCCATATTCCGACCGTAGCTATATTGGCGTATTGGGGCCGACCCGTCAATCGTATAAACGTGTCATGTCGCTTGTGCGTCATGCAGGTATAATGCTGGAGGATATTATTCTATGAACGAAGATCAAGATTTTAATGAAAGCCTAGAGAGTGAACGCTCGAATCTCGAGAGTATGGGGCAGAACGACTCGAATGCAAATGAGGGGAAAACCTCAGAGAAAAACCATGAAGGTTTCGGCGAGGCTGTAATCGGTGCCGCAGAAGCGTCTGCAAAGGCCGCAAAAATCTTCAAGAAAAAGCAGAAGAAGAGCGTCGACGACGAGCAAAACGATAAAATTAATGAGCTTGTTAATGATTTGCAACGTACGCGTGCGGATTTTGAAAATTTCCGCCGCCAGACTGAAATCCAGAAAACCCAGTATGGTAATGTTGTAAAATTTGCTACGGTAAAGAAAGTACTTCCACTCCTGGACGATATCGAGCGCGCGATTGCTGCCAACCCAGATACGCTTGCGCCACTAACTAAGAGTCTAGAAAAAACCATCAAAGAACTCGGCCTTACTGAAATCCCATCCGATGCGGGTGCGGAGTTCAATCCAGATTTGCATGACGCCGTCATGGTGGAAGGCGATGGCGATAATGAATTAATCGGCGAAACTCTTCGCACTGGCTATTATTACGAAAACGAAGTGCTTCGCCCAACTATGGTAAAAGTTTCCAAACAATGAAAATCTCAATAATTACGCTCTTTCCAGATATGTTCGACAAGGTCTTCAACCAATCGATGCTCTGGAAGGCACAAGATCGTGGACTGGTAGAATTTGAGCTGATTGATTTGCGCCAATTCGGCCTTGGTCCGCGCCATCAGGTTGACGATACGCCATATGGCGGCGGTGACGGTATGTTGCTAAAACCGGAGCCACTTTTTGCAGCCGTAGAAGATGCAAAAACACGCAACCCTGATGCGAAGGTTGTTCTAATGACGCCAAAAGGCGCGATTTGGAATCAGCAGCGTGCCGAAAAATTCGCAAATTCTGGCGAGAACTACATTTTTATCTGTCCGCATTATGAAGGTTACGACGAGCGCGTCTTATCTATCGTGGATTATCAGGTATGCCTCGGTAAGTTTATTATGACCGGCGGCGAAATTCCTACTATGGCAATTGTGGATTCTATCGTGCGCTTGATTCCTGGTGTATTAGGTGGTGAGACCTCTGCGGAAATAGAAAGTTTTTCTGATGGCGATAACTACGAATATCCGCAATATACGCGCCCAGCAGAATTCCGCGGCATGAAAGTTCCAGAGGTTCTACTTAATGGCAATCATGCCGAAATTGCCAAATGGCGCGCCGAAAACGCCCCAAAAGCCCCTCAAGAATAGTAAAATATAGATATGGATTTGGCCGCGCCAATTGAAGAGGTAAAGGGTATTGGCCCAAAAACCGCCGAAATTTTGCATAAGGCGGGGATTTTTACGCTCCGCGATTTGGTATATCATCTCCCGCGCGACTATGAGGATTTTCAACAAGCGCAAGATATCGCGAGCCTGAAGCCAGGCAAGGTGACAGTAAAGGCTAAAGTAGAATCTATCACTACTCGCCGCATGCGCAGGAATCTCGCTCTTACTGAGGCAACCCTCCGTGACAAAACTGGCGCAATTAAAGTGATTTGGTTCAATCAGCCATACCGCGCAAAGCAGTTTGATCAGGATAAAGAATATTATTTTTCCGGTACTATGGCGCTAAGCTATGGCCACTACCAAATTAGTAACCCTTCTGCCACGCTTGCGAGTGATTACGATAAGGCTCTCACGGCAAAAATTCAGCCGGTTTATCCGGCACGCGGTTCTGTGAAGTCTCAAGATTTCAAAAAATTCATGAAGACTATCGAAAATAATATAGCGCTAATACCCGACATGATACCGAACTTTGAAGGGCACGCGGAGGCGCTTTTTGATGTGCATTTTCCGGAGACTTTGGGGCAGGCCAGAAGCGGCCGCGAATATCTCGCTACGGAGGAATTATTTAGTTTATTGCTGGCAGCCAGACTTAATCGCGAGGAGAATCAAAAACTCCATACAGAGCCAATCAAGGGCGACATGGAGGCCTTTAAAGTATTTATTGGTACGCTTCCGTTCAAACTCACGAATGCGCAACGTCGTGCTACCTGGGAAATTATCCAAGATATGGCGGAAGATATTCCGATGAACCGCTTACTTCAGGGCGATGTTGGCTCGGGCAAGACGATGGTGGCGGCGCTCAGCGCGTTTATGGCAGCAAATGCCGGATTCCAGACTGCCTTAATGGCGCCAACGGAAGTGCTCGCAACGCAGCATGCGGAATCGCTCGCAAAACTATTTGACGGCAAATTATCCGTGGCATTGCTGACCGGCTCCACGAAACACAAAGATGAGCTAAAGAAGCATATTAAAAATGGCGAAGTTGATCTCATAATTGGCACACACGCATTAATTACCGACGATACTGAATTCGCCAAGCTTGGCCTTGCGATTATTGATGAGCAACATCGCTTCGGCGTGATGCAACGTCAAAAACTATTATCCAAGGCGCACACGATGCCGCATTTATTGTCCATGACGGCTACGCCAATTCCGCGCTCGCTTCAGCTTACTATCTTTGGTGATTTGGCGGTTTCAATTTTGGACGAATTGCCTGCTGGTCGCCAGCCGATTACAACGAAGATTGTCTCGCCGAATTCTACTAAACAAATGTGGGGAGCTATCGAAAAAGAGCTCGAAGCAAAACATCAGGTTTATTACATCTGCAA
>JAKSSY010000034.1 GCA_024402845.1 Candidatus Saccharimonadota bacterium
TCGACGGCCTTCGCGTAGATGCAGGCGCCGTTGCTGTTTGTGATATTGGCGTTGTTCAGTACGACATAGACCGCTGCGCCGCGCGCATCGATTGTGATGCCGTCGGCAAAATCTCCGCTGAGTACATAGACACCTTTGTTGCTAATGGTGAGCGCCTGGGATTTTATGGATGCGCCAGAGCCATCAACGCTGATGTTGCCGTTCTCTGCCGTGATGTATGTGGCGTTATCTAGACTATATTCGTCGGAAAGGTATTCGACATTGATATCCGTGACGCTATCTTCGACGCTCGTGTCGGTATTGCCTTTCGCAATTAGATAGGCGACTAAGATTATGCCGATGAGTGCGAAGACCGCGGCGATGATGGTGAATAATTTTTTTCTAGGCATTTTGCTCCTATAATGTGTTATCTTCGACGATTGGAGTACTTAGCATGACCTTAAGGTTGCCGTTTTTGGTGCGAAGCTCGTCAATGAAATCACGGCCAGATGCGTCAGACTTCATTTCTACTTCGTAGACGAGCTCGTATAAGCTGCCCATATTGATGGTTTTACACTTAATGAGGTTGGCTTCGTTGGTGTATTTGTCGATAACTTTGTCGAACATTTTTTCGTAGTCGAGATCTTCCGGAACAACGATTTTGAGGCGTTTAATATTCTTGCCTTCGCCAAAATGTAAGCGGCTCGTGATAAGTAAAACAATGCAGGTTAAGACGGTAAATACGACGGCGAATAAGACTTGACCCATGCCGAGCGCGAGGCCAATTGCCATCGAGAAGAATACGCTAATGAGCTCGCGTGCATTGCTCTTGATGCTACGGAAGCGAATGAGGCTAAAAGTACCGAGAATTGCGACGCTGGTGCCGAGGTTGCCGTTTACCATAACGATTACGACCTGGACGAGCACTGGAAAAATTGCGAGTGCGGTGAGGAGCTTTTTGTTTGCTCTACCTTCTGCGGCGTGTGTCAATGCAACGAGGACGCCAAGTACTAATGCGACGCCGAGACAAATCAGCTCACTTTTAATATCAAATACCCCCGAGTCTGTACTTAATATACTTTCAAACATGTTATTTCCTTTCCTTTTGCTTTGCTCTTTCTAAGCTTTTTAAATATGCATTTTTTGGTTTGCTGAATCCTCTTGGGTATATCTTTAGTTTTGCAAGTAGCTGCGACAGTTTTATTGGCAGACTATCGAGTGATTTTATTTCCATAATGTACATATCTTTGTCGATAATGTGATGCATGTCGTCGCCGTTGGTGAGGTCTGGCTTTTTGACGCGATATTTGACGTTGTGGTCGAAAGTGATGCGCAAGTCTTTATTTCCTTTAAAGTAATAAGAATAGCGTTCGTAATTAATTAGAATGCTTGGTTGGAGATTGTATTTTTCGAAATCGTAATCTAGCTCGGCGAGTGTAATTGGATTGGCGTTCTTTGGGCGGTTGCCCTTTTCCATGTATTTATAAAATTCGCCAAGTGTCATCGAAATGCGGCGCTTGTGACTAGTGCCGTCGAACTTCTTTTTGATTTCCAAATAGACTTTTGAATCTTCGTTTTCGGCGAGGCCGTAGCTGCGTACGCGAAACTTTTCCTTGTACATCGGCTTTTCGATAGACTGGATAATAAGTCG
This sequence comes from Candidatus Saccharimonadota bacterium, assembly GCA_024402845.1. Lineage (GTDB taxonomy): Bacteria > Patescibacteriota > Saccharimonadia > Saccharimonadales > Saccharimonadaceae > UBA2834. The sequence goes on from JAKSSY010000034.1 coordinate 1,631, forward strand.
ATGGTCCGGTGCGTCTAAGTATAAATTGTAGATGTCGTTATAGAAGTATTCATCTTTAACAAGCTTATCGCCAAGCGCTTCCATTAAGGCGTTGTACTGCTCGGTGGTGATGAGATATTTCTGCTCTACTCTACGGAATATATTCATACTTGCTTCTCTTTATGATTATATTGTATTCCGAAAACTTAAACAAAAACTGAAAAGTAACCTCTATACTTTCTGGGGAGCTATGAACTAATCTTCTTCGTCTTCTGGAGTGGTGCCGTAGCCGATAATGCCGTAGCGTGTGTCAGAATAAGTGATGCGATGCATCATGATTTTACCGTTTTCGTTGCCGCCGACGGTTAGGATTTCGTCATAGTCTGTAGCGACGACGATATTTGTATGTTCGCCAAAAATACCATGACGATAAATTACGACGTCGCCTGGTTGTGGTAATTCTGAGTCGTAGGCATGCCAGCGCCCTTCTTTTTTGAAATATTCTTGAAGTGTGTGTGTGCCTGGAATGCGCCAGCCGCCGCTAGTCGGATTTACGAATTCGTGTCCTGCTGTAGCGTAAACCCAAGAGACGAAATCTGCGCACCAAGGCTCCTTGGCGCCCTCGGTATATTTGTACATATCACCAGGATTCTTAATTTCTTGCTCTACGACTTCTAGGACGTCTTGGCGTGTTTCGCTCTGGATACTATAGTCTGGGATGTTGATGGTGCTTACGGCGCGGTAATCAAAAGAATAACTAGATTTGAAGAAAATATACACGGAAACTACGAGCGCAATCATTGCGATGATAGCGCCGATTGTAACGACAATTAACTGATTTATTTCTCGATGCGCTTCGCGATCATCCATATTTTACTTCTTCTTTGTGGCTGCTTTCTTTGTAGTGGTGCGGCGTTTAGCTGGGCGACGCGTCTTCTTTGGTTTATTAGCGAGATACTCCTCGGCCTGTTCTTTGGTGACAGTCTTTGGATCTACGTCTTTTGGAATACGGACAAAATTGCGGCGGCCTGGACCCTTTACGTATGGACCATAGGCTCCGTTAATAATCTGGATTTCACCCCAATCAGCAATATAAGAATCACGTTTTTGCTCGTAGAGTGGTTCGGCGTCTTCTAGAGTGATGGTGTATGGATCAAAATCTTTGAGCGGAATATTATATTTGCCGGCTTTGAGATATGGACCAAATGGCCCAGCGGCGGCAATAATTTCTGCGCCGTCTTTTGCATTGCCGAGTGTGCGTGGAAGCTGCGGCAGCTCAAGCTGTTTAATAGCCTGTTCCAATGTGACGGTCTTTACACTCTTGCGCTTTGGTAATGGTGCAAAACGTGGCTTCTTGCCGGTTTCTTTTTCGTTTTCGCCAAGCTGAATGAAGCCGCCATTTTTGCCAACCTTGGCATAGATGGCTTCGCCGGTCTTTGGATCGTGACCGAGCAAGCGGGCGTTATTGTAGCGCTCGATGCCTTCACTTGCGAGGACTTCGTTGTTGAATGGGCCGTAGAAATCGCGGAGCATTTTGACGCGGTCGAGCTTTGCGTCGGCGATAAGATCTAAGTCCTTTTCGATGTTTGCAGTAAATTTGTAGTCGACGATATTCTTGAAGTTGTCAGTAAGGAAGCCGGAAATAAGTTCGCCAATTGGTGTTGGCATGAGTTTGCCTTTGTTTGCGCCGTATTTTTCGGTGACTTTTTCGGAAGTGATTTGATTGTTCTCGAGCTTGAGAGTATTAACCTCGCGCTCTTCGCCTTCGGACTCGCCCTTAACAACGTAGCCGCGCGCCTGAATGGCGGCCATAATGCTGGCGTAAGTACTTGGGCGGCCAATGCCGAGCTCCTCAAGTTTCTTGACGAGTGAACCTTCCGTGAAGCGGGCTTGTGGCCTTGCAAAAGTCTGACGAGCAATGATGGTATTTGCGGAGATATTCTCGCCAGCAGTCATCTTTGGTAGTTCGTTTTCTTTGATGCGGCCATAAACTTTTAGAAAGCCGTCAAAAGTGATGACTTCGCCCTTCCCGATAAAGTTATATTCGGTTGGCGTAGAGATGGTGACCGTGGTTGTCTCGATCTTTGCGTCGGCCATTTGGGTTGCGAGCGCGCGATTACGAATTAAGGCATAAAGGCGTTTTTCGTAATCGTTCTTGCCGGCAACTTCGCGATTGATGTCGGTTGGGCGAATGGCTTCGTGCGCTTCTTGTGCGCCGGCAGACTTTGTCTTGAAGTTGCGGACTTTGACGTATTCTTTGCCGTACTTCTCTTCTACATAGCCGGCCATGCTGGCAATCGCCTGCTTGCTGAGGTTTAGACTATCGGTACGATGGTAGGTAATCATACCGGACTGGTATAGGGACTGTGCGGCCTGCATAGTGGTGCGGGTAGAAAAGCCAAGCTTAGAGTTAGCCTCGATTTGCATAGATGCGGTCGTAAAAGGCGGAGCTGGCTTGCGTACGCCAGGGGTGTTTTCGATTGCATCGACGGTATAGGTGGCGTTAATTAATTGTTTGAGGAAATTATTAGCCTCTTCTTCGGTCTCGAATTCGTGGTCGAGCTTAGTGTCGAAGCCGAAATCGCCAGATACTTTGTAGCTAAACTTTGAGGCGAATTTTTCGATAGCCTGCTCGCGCTCTACGACAAGGCGGAGGGCTGGACTCTGAACGCGGCCAGCGGAGACGGCGCCAGGAACTTTCTTACGTACAATACCAGAAAGGTCGAAGCCTACGAGCATATCTAACGTCTGGCGCGCCTGTTGTGAAGCGACCATGTTCATATCGACGATACGAGGGTTCTTGATGGCGTCTTCAAGTGCGGTCTTGGTAATTTCGTGAAAAGTAATGCGAGCGGTATCTTTTGGAAGTTTTAGGACCTCGCAAAGGTGCCAAGAAATAGCTTCTCCTTCGCGGTCTTCATCCGTTGCGAGCCAAATTTTGTCTGCGGCTTTGGCGGCTTTTTTAAGATCGGTAATAACACTCTTGTGCCCAGGGTCAATTTCGTAAGTGACGTCAAAAGTATTCTTATCGACCTTCGTATCTTTGCGAATGTGGCCTACCGATGCAAGGACAGCAAAATCACTACCGAGGTATTTCTCGATAGTATGCGCCTTGGCAGGAGACTCTACGATAACTAAATTTTTGCTCATGTGCTATATAATATCATAACTGAAAAATCAAAAAAGCATAAGCAACTAAAAATCTTGCGGCTTAAGCTCTGGGTGATTCTTCTTATACTCGTCTAAAAAGTCGTCGGTGCGTAGGGTGAGATAGATATGAATGTATTCTGTTGGGATTGGCTGAATAACGCTTTCGAAGAAGCCGTCAAAGTTGGTATATTCCATGCCGTTGTATTTAATGGAGATGCCTTTAGTGGCCTTAAATTGGTCGGCATCAAGGTTCCAAATTTGGACAAGTTGTTTCTCGCCATTGATATAGATATAGAATTCATCGATTATTTCGAGCTCATGTTCTTTGGCGAACTCAATGGTCTTCTCGACGAAAGTCTTGAATGTATCTTTGTCTACGACGTAATCGAATATTGAGTTTTTTGATGAAAATTTATTTAAAAATTCCTTCAATCCCATACATATATTATATATTAAAGGTATGTTATTTAAGCTTTTTCATAAAAACGACGATATCATCAAGGATCCGATAAGGGTCGAGCCGCAGCAGCCAACATTTAGGCGCGAGGAGCCGCAAAATACCGTAATGGGCGAGAGTCAGATGGTGATAGAAGATGTCTTCTCTATTGCTGGTCGCGGTATTGTTGCAATCGGCAAGGTAAGCGGCGAGTTTCGGATTGATGACGAAGTCCTAATTAGAAAGACGGACGGTACGACTATTTCTAGTGCTATTAGTGGTCTAGAAGCTTTTCGTAAAACGCTCAATATGGTCAGTGATGGCTATAACTGCGGTATTCTCCTCAGGGGCATTAAACGTGATCAGATAGAGCGCGGCGATGTTATCGTCAAAGCGTAGCTAAAAATTTTTGCCACCAAAAAGCCCCAGGTAAGGGTGGGCATCACCTGGGGCTATTTGGCCCTACAACACACCTCCTAAGGCATCCGGAGAACTCCGGAAGCGTGACCCACCTCACACATTGGGGTCCGCCGGTTATAGGGATTGCTAGCTTTAGAAAAAAGCTTTCTAAGTGGAGGTAATACTTTTCACTTCAAATTATGGAAAGAAAATTTGAAGGCCGAAAGTGTTTCTAAAGCACGCAACAATTGCTAGATAAACTAGCAAAGTTATAGATTATTTAGGTGCGGCTTCCAATCCTTTCGGATCGGAACTATGTTCATAATAGCACATATTTGATTTTAAGTCAATAGTTTTTTCACCATTTTTTGATATTTCAACCAATTTTTCGCCCCTGTTTGCCTAGATTTAACAGGGGTCAAAGTGCTTATTGTTATTACCTTAAAAAAGTGTTATAAAATGTCTAAAAATTTAGTATTTTGACACAAAATCGTCGATTTCGCGAAGGATTTCTGGTAGTTTTCCGCGCTCTGCGTCGGTAAATTTGGACAGCACAAAATCCACATCGCCAATGCGTTGGCGGAGGTTATCGTTGCCACTGCCAAGGCGAAGACGAGGAAAATCGTCTGTGCCAAAGTGCGCAATAACGGATTTGAGGCCATTGTTGCCACCCGCGCTCCCCCGCTCGCGGAAACGGATCTGACCAAATGGCAGATTAAAATCATCGCAAACAGTCAAGAAATCTTGTGGCTGGAGCTTGTAAAAGTCCATGATCGAGCGCGCACACATGCCGATGTCGTTATAGAATGTCTGAGGTTTTACGAAAAGAATATCGCCGTCTTTGACGATGTCGGCCTTGAATTTTGGCTCTGGTTTAAAAGTGAGACCATGGACTTTGGCATAAAAATCTAAGGCCAAGAAACCGAAGTTGTGGCGCGTAAAATTATACTGATTTCCAGGATTTCCAAATCCAATAATGACCTTCATTGCATCTATTTTACCATGAAAAAGGCCGGCCAATGAGGCCAGCCTTCTTGCGGGATTATCCCTGTTTTGCTTGCACGGGCACTTAGTGATCGAGACGGCGAGCGATTTCGCGTGCGGCCTCGGATCTTGTGATTTCGCCCTCGAACATAGTTACAACGGCAGCATACGGGCTGCCAGCCATCTTGGTTGCGGCGTACATCAGACCATTGCTGTGGTAGTTCATGTGTTTGTTGAATACCTGATGCGGGTCGCCAGTGATGATCATTTTTGAACCATCACCGATGCGCTTCATCAGCTGGTTCACCTGGAACCTCTCCATATCCTGAGACTCGTCGTAGATAATCCAACAGTCAGAGATCGAACGTCCGCCCATGTTAATGATGGATACGAACTCGAAATGATCCTGGATGGCAATCTCGACTTTCTTCTTGATGTCGCCGGCGGTCTGCTCGCGGTTGCCTTTCTTCTTGTCTCCCTTATTCCTGAAATAGTTGTAAAGGCTATCAAGAATAGGCATAGACTTTGCGATAGTCTTCTGTCTCTCGTCGCCAGGCAAGTAGCCAATCTCCTTACCGAGTTCGGCATCACGCGGAACGACAAAGATGCGGTCGTATTGGGA
>JAKSSY010000035.1 GCA_024402845.1 Candidatus Saccharimonadota bacterium
AAAAAAGAATAACTACTCACGCATTTGCGAAGATTTCCTTCGAGAATGCCGACATCGATGGCGTAGAGGTATTCGAAGACTTCGAAACCAAAACGTTATCTGCAACCCGAGAACTCTTCAAGTACGATGTGTCGAACTTCAGGGCAAAACTCTCTGACGAGATTAAGCTTCGCGATATTTTGACTTTCGTCTTGAGCGTAACATCCGATATTTATCTCGATAATGGCGAATGGATGAGAGTTACATTCTCTACCGATGCACGTGATCCTTATGGTGCTTGCATTACGTCTGATCCGAACCGCGACGGCGTCATAATCATCAGAACGGATTTTGCGCCAAAAACGCTTGAAGATGTTTTATATCATGTCAAAGCGGTATCTTCCGCACACGAAGGCTAAAGGAGGGGGAATATGCTTTCAAAAAACATCCTGGAATCCATCAGAGCGAAGCTTGAACTTCGCGCAGATAATGTCGTATCCAACGTCAACTATATTGCCGGCCACCTTGCCACAGGTGAATGGATTATCGTTAGCGACGGAGCACTCGAGAATGAGCCCGTCATCGGCGTTTATGCCGTTGATAGCCTCGAAACTATGGTTGCCGTTCACGCCGAAGAGTACGCTCGCAGCGTCAAACAGGCACTAGCCTTAATTGATAAGGTCTTCAACGACATCCATGTTAAAAACACGAGAAACATCTTCCGCTTCAGCAACAAGAAGGATATGCTTGCATTCACGGCCGCATTAGCGGGTTATAATAGCTACGTCGAGAATGTTTGCATCTTTCATGACGATGAAGATGGAAGCTGTGCTGCCTGCGAGGTCCATAAGCGCATTGAAGACGACTTCTATGCCGTAATGACGAGTGGCAAACCCGTACGAGCAGAGATTCATATGTCCGGAGGACTTGAGATTATCGTTAAATATGAAGAGGCCGACGATGCTAGCGAGGCTATCGTTCGCCTGACGACTCTCATCGTCAGCAGCATGCAGTAACACACAGGCAACAAGAATCCCACCATGCGGCCCTACATCACGTAGGGTCGTTTTTTAATGTCAAGAAAAAGTCCGCAACCGCGAAGGCTACGGACATGTGATGGAACGAAATTAAATGAACGTGGGGCACTTTTCAAGAGGCATCATGAGAGGAAGGGGCTCCGTTTTTCTCTCAAAGAAAAAACATCTCGACTTCTGTCTCGTCTGCGGCTCAATAAATCGCACACCACACTCGCGGCCTTCAGTCTGGGCCTGCTTACAGAGCTCGTCGAATGTATAGAAATATGCCAGCTGGCGGCTGTCAGGGTACATCTGCTCGAGGTGCTCGTAAATCTTGCACTTGCGCACTTCTTCAGTAATGTGACGCTCACGCAGGATTGAGTGAAATTCCCGCTCTATCTGCGGCAACTCTTTCTCAAATAACGCTTCCTGAACGTTGGCGTTTCTTAACATGACACGATCGCGCTCGATCGTGTCGCCTACGAATAGCATTACTACAAATAAGTCCCACAAATAGTCTACGGGTTTCTTCATCCTTTTTCTCCTCATAATGAGCAATTTTGTCTGATAGACAATACTTCTATTTTACCATAAGCGCTTATTTTTGTCAATATTCATCCCTGTAAAAAGACCCGCCGGAGCGGGTCTAGTCTTAGTTAGGAATGCTATGGAGCATTTCATAGAATAGTGCATAGAAGCCAGTTGCATCTGCGGCTCTTTCGGGAAATCTCTCCTTCAGCACCTCCAAGATATACTCTTCGTTACCATAGAATGAAAGGTTTAGCTTTGCATTTTCACCATTCCTAGTGCGTACAGATAGCCCATATTCTTTCCAGATACGATGAAATGCTTCGCTACTACAGATCGGTCTGCCTTTATAGTGGTCGTTGCCAGACGCTAGCATGCTATAGTAATCAAGATTATTTCCCGCCAGCCAACATTCAACACATGCTATACGTTGAACTATAGACATTGAAACAACCTTATTGAGACGTTTTTCTGGCTTCCTTACCGTCACCGGTGGAAGAGTTAAGTCTGGCAAGATTGGCTCCGGTCTCTTAGTTACGATTTCTACGACAGCAGAAGACTTGTTGCGCTTGCGCCTTCTCTTCTTTGAACTCATACATATCACCTGCCTTTTTCTAATGTTCTCTACGAGCGTAGCTTTTATATAATATCATGTGCTGCGCTCCGCCTACATCTTGCGAAAAATCACAAAATAAGGTATAATTAGCCCTGTTACGCACGTTTAAACGTAATTTCCGGCGAAGCGCTTCAATAATGCCGGAGAAGGAAATATTAACAAAATGGCAAAGAAATGCATCGGCAACCTTAAGTTGCGCATTCCTGGCGGTAAGGCGACAGCTGGACCTCCAGTAGGTAGCACCCTCGGTCAGTGGGGTCTTAATATGATGGACTTCATTAATCCATTCAACGAGGCTACCAAGGAATATCAAGGCAAGAACGTCATCGTTCACATTAAGGTATACGAAGATCGCACTTTCGACTGGACCTGCTTAGGTCAACCAGTTGACGATTTGATCCGCGAAAAGATCAAACTCGAAAAGGGTAGCGGTCGTCCAAACACCGAGAAGGTTGGTAAAATTACCATGGCTCAGATTAAGGAAATTGCCGCAGTAAAGAAAGATCAGCTAAACGCTATCGATGAAGCTGGCGCTTGCAAAATTATTGCAGGTACTGCACGCTCCATGGGCGTAGAAGTAGTTGAGTAATTCTACAGAGAGGCCACTCTTTACGGAGTGGTCTTTTTGTTGTAAAATATATACTTATTGTACATTACAAATGATGAAGGGGGGTGACACAGATGAATGGAACAACACCAAAGCTTCCGTTGCGACAAGAAATCGTTGATACGTTAGTTATATGTACGATTTATGCCGTGACCGCACTGATAGGGGGTGCCTTAATCTTTAGATTGTTTATCGGCTTTTGTTTCGTTATGGCGATTGTCGAGATTTTCGTCAACTCGCTTTATGTAGACGAAGACAAAAACCACTGTGGGGCATTCAATGCACTAATGACAATCGTACTTGGAGTGGCAATCTATCTGCTGTTTCAAAAAAAGATGACTAGCGAGCAGTACGTCTTATGGATTGGATCCGTTACGGCGGCAGACGCCTGTGGGCTATTCTTCGGGAGACTGTTCGGCAGTAAACGACCGTTTTTCTCGAAGAATATTTCGCCAAACAAAACCTATGCTGGCTATATTGGTGAGATAGTGGGCTCCATAGCTGCGGGCTGGATAATTATCGTAGTCTTGAAGATTCCATTACTTGCGGCAAACATTTGCTTCGCTAGCACCGGGTTTATCGCTTGTGTGATAGGCGATCTACTGGGGTCCGCCGCTAAGCGTGAGCTCGGTATTAAGAACTCCGAATGTTTTCTGTTAGATAAACCGGTACTCGGAAAGGTAGAAAGACTGATGCGTTCGCGCCATGGCTTCCTAGATTGCTTCGACTCGGCCTCGGTGGCATTCATCTATTTCATCATCTTGCTCTGATTGGCGTCCCCTCGGGGACGCCCTTTCTTTTGATAAAAAATATGTTATAATTAAAAGCACTGATTGCTTTCCTGCATCATAGAGGAGGTGGATATATGAAAGGAAGAGTGATTGGAGCACTTTGGATTATCGGAGCACTATTTGTGTGCTATTTCGAATTTGGAGGTGAATACTTCAATCTTCTGTTCGTGTTTTGTTTCTTGATGTCTATGGCCGAGATAATGATTATCTCCGAGACGCAAAAGTGGCGTATGGAGCCGTTGTCTTGTCAGCCCGCTGGGGCCTGGGCCTTCGAAGTTTTCGTATTGATGTTTGCGACTATCGCTGCGCTGACTGTAACGCGCGAAGAGTTGGCCTTCGTCGTACTAGTAAGTACGCTGGCTGACGTTGGAGCTTTTGCTGTCGGCAAACTCTTCGGTAAACATCGTGCCGAGATCTTCTACAGGATATCGCCAAAAAAGACATACGAAGGGTTCATTGGAGGAATTATAACGTCTTTTGTGGCTTTGTTCTTCTGTCCGCTGTTCGGCATCACCATAACCACCCGACTTGTTATCTTTATGATATTTGCGGGTGTAGTGGCCGAAGCTGGTGATCTACTCGGTTCTGCCTCGAAGAGGCAACTTGGCATCAAGGATTCTGGTGACGGACTGATGGCCATACCGGTCGTAAGACTTCTCGAATATCCACTTCGTGGACACGGGGGTTACTTAGACCGCATGGATTCGATTTCGCTCACGCTGATGTTCTTTGCTCTGGTAATGGTGTCGTAAGCCCAGCTTGCGGCACCTTTTTCTTGCTTTTTAATCTGTTTTATGATAAAATCAAACAAGTTAAATTTAATGGTCGGGAGAGTTAAAGCTCGTTTGTACCGCGAAAGGATATAATCATGGCTAAAGAAGAAGCCAAAGATCTTGAAACTCCTGTCGTAGAAGAACCTACCACAGAAGAAACTCCAGTCGAAGCAGCAGCAGAAACTGAAGAAAAATTCGCCAAAGCTGGTAAGAAATCCAAGAAGCACGTAGAAGAAGTACGCGCCGAGGAAGAACGCCAGGCACGCAAGGCTGAGAAAGCTGCAGAACCAGAAAAGAAGGTTGGTCCAAAGCCAGTTACTCGTAGCCGCCTTGAACGCCGTGGCAAGAATTACCGCAAGGCCAACGAAAAGGTAGAAAAGGGCAAAGCTTATAGCCTCGAAGAAGCTATCAAGCTCGCTATCGAAACCAGCCCAGTAAAGTTTGACGCTACTCTCGAGATGCATTTCCGCCTCGGCGTAGATCCACGCCAAGCTGATCAGAACATCCGCGCAACCGTCACTTTGCCAGCTGGTACCGGTAAAGATGTACGCGTAGCCGTATTCGCACCACTCGATCTCGCAAAGGCTGCAAAGGCAGCTGGTGCAGATATCGCAGAGGATGAAGAATTCACTAAGCGCCTAGACAAAGAACAGCTCGACTTCGACGTTCTTATTTCTACTCCACAATACATGCCAAAGCTTGGTAAGTACGCACGCCTCCTTGGTCCAAAAGGCCTCATGCCAAATCCAAAGGCTGGCACTGTTACTACCGACATCGAGAAGGCAGTCAAAGAAGCTAAGGCTGGTAAGATTGAATACCGCGTAGACAAGCAAGCTATCGTACACGTAGGTCTTGGTAAAGTTTCATTCGGTACAGACAAGCTTATGGAAAACGTCAACGCTTTCGTAGACAGCCTTAAGAGCCAGAAGCCTGCATCCATCAAGGGTCAGTATGTAAAGTCTGTTTACGTATCCACCACCATGGGCCCAAGCATCATGGTCGAAAACATCTACAACTAATTGTAGTTATTTCACTAAAAAATACCCCTCGTCTGAGGGGTATTTTTGTTGAACTTTATAACTTGCTGTAGTTTTCTTTGCTGGTTAGAATCTTTTTGATTCTAGTAGCGTCTTCAACTTCAAGCTTCTGAGATTCTTTGTCTAACGAGATGGCTGCCTGTGGGCCGCTATAGTAGATGTCATAACCGTCAATAATACCAGAGATTTTTTCTGGGCAGGAGGCTACACAATCAAGCTTCTCACCACTCTTTAAGAAAGTGACTGCGCCCATACCACTTGGATTTAGTTCTGGATCACCAGCTGGGAACTGCTGATAGTTGCGATCATTGCCTACGCCCCAAAGCTTCAATGAAGGCTGTGCACTCGAAGTGTAGAAATAACTTACGTAGATATAATTGTCAGGGATTGTTAGCTTGTAGCCGATATCCTTGAGGATGATAACGTTACCTAGAGATTCTTTGATAGTCTCTACGGAAACTTCTTCGCCATCTTTGACGTCTATGCCGACAGCTTCGGAAATCTCTTTAATCTTCTTGTTTTTGTCCTCTACCTGTTTAGTGAGAGTATCAATTTCGCCTTGCTTGTCTGAAGCAGAACTGAAACTCATAAATGCAAAGACACTAACGCCGATTAATAATACTAGGAGGACGACGCAACCAATAATACCAGCAACTCCTCCTTTCTTTTGCTTTTGCGTTACGTTCATAGGTGCCGGCTCTGGGCTATCCACGTTTTTCCTTTCTTTATTTAAAATAGATAATTTAGATAATCACGCATCATGCGGGAGCCAGAGCAGATATCGAGATAGGCGGTAAGCTCCTTGTGTATCCAGTATTCAAGATCGAAGTCGTTGTTCCATGCCTTGCAGGCCACTTCCATCTGATGATAGAGATTCTCAGTTTCTTGCTCTTCGGTTTTACCTTCAATAGTTAGGTAATTATCGGAAGGCATATCTGCGACGCCACCATCATGCGTAGAAATGAGGAGACCCATATTCGCAACATCCTTCATCCAGCTCGTACCGCAGGCTTCAAGACCAACAATAGGCGTATTAATAGAGCTGTTTGCACCGAGGGACAACCCTAGACCAAGTTCTTCGTCGTAATCTGGTAAATAATGCACGCGCTGACGGAGAATCGGATGAGAGTCAATAAGTTTCAAAGTATTCATGAGCTTACCAAACATCGTGGAGTCACCCATATGGACGCGACCAGCCAATATATAGTGAGCATTATTGCGCTCGAGGATGTCTGCCAAGCGGTCCGGGTCATTAAATGGTAGCGTTGGACGCTTGTAATCTACGAAGCGACGCTTAAAGTCGAATAGGAATGCATCTTCCGGAATAGAGACCGGATTGCCGTATTGATCCGTGCGATGAGCAAGAATCTCATTTAAGCGTTTACGACCAAGATTCTTGAGATGACGAATGTCTGCAGCGGTAATCTTTTCGACTGCGCCCTCAAAGTTACGCACGGTCGGAAGATCAAACTTATCCAAAATATCATGATTATGATAGTATTCCATGATTTCTGGAAGGACCCAGGTACGCATATGAATACCGTTTGTAACGCTCTTGAATTTAATCTTTC
>JAKSSY010000036.1 GCA_024402845.1 Candidatus Saccharimonadota bacterium
ATATGAACGTGAAAAATCCTCATATAATTCTGCTATACATTTATCAATTCTTTCTCTGTATACCAGTTAACAAAATCGTAACCGTCACGTGTCGGATCTTCCGGTCTTAATACGCATCCGCCGCTCGCGATTAAAGATGGCAATTTCGATGACGACACTGCCGAAACAGGCACTGTAGAGTTCCGCAATGTATCATTCAAATATCCGGATGCTGAAGATTATCTTCTTAAGAATATTTCTTTTAAGGCCGAAAAAGGTCAGACCGTAGCTTTTATCGGTTCAACCGGCTCTGGCAAATCTACTCTGATTAATCTAGTGCCACGTTTTTATGATGCGACCGACGGTTCCGTATTTGTTGATGGTGTAAATGTAAAAGATTACAAGCAAAAAGCATTGCGCCGCAAGCTCGGCTACGTGCCACAAAAAGCCGTCATCTTTAGCGGCACCGTTGCAAGCAATATTTCCTATGGCGATAGCGGCAACGGCAAACCATCCGAACGCAAAATCCAAAAAGTAGCACAGGTTGCACAGGCAAAGAATTTTATCGAAAAGCTAGACAAACAATACAATGCACACATTGCGCAATCTGGTACGAATATTTCTGGCGGCCAAAAGCAGCGTCTTGCAATTGCACGCGCGGTCGCACGCGATCCAGAGATTTATATTTTCGACGACTCTTTCTCGGCACTCGACTACAAGACAGATGCGTCGCTCCGCCAAGCCCTGAAGGATTACACGAAGGATGCAACCAGCTTAATCGTCGCACAGCGCATTGGTACGATCATGAACGCAGACCAGATTATTGTGCTCGACAAGGGTGAATGTGTCGGACATGGCACGCATAAAGAACTAATGAAGAATTGCGAGGTCTACAAGGAAATTGCTCTCTCGCAGCTAACGAAGGAGGAGCTAAATGTTTAACAGTGGTGGTCCTGGCGGCAGAGGCCGCGGAAAAGATGGCGCGAAAGCGAAAAACTTTAGTGGCTCCATTAAGCGTATGATTAGCGAGATGAAGGGTTTTTATCTTGCGATTATCGTTGCGATTATTATGTCACTTGGCGGCTCAATTTTGTCCGTAATTACGCCAGACAAGTTGGCGGATATTACCGATAAAATCACGGGCGGCCTAATGATTGATCGCGGCAGAGTTGAGGAAGTTTCAGCTGAGATTATGACGTCGAACATGTCACAAGATAGCAAGATTGACGGCGTAACAGTATCCGTCGAAGATAAAGTTGTCTTCATACAGAAGGTGCAAGAAATTGCGCAGGATTTGAATGCTGAAAATCCAGAAGATATCGACGCGTCCAAGATTTATGGCGCCGTCGATGAAATGCCAGAATCGGTTAAAACCTTGATTGAACCAAAGATGGATTACGATGCGATTAAACATTTGGCAATCGTAATGGGAATTCTATTAGCACTATCTGCAATCATGGAATTTGTCGAAGGTTGGATCATGGCGCACGTCACGGCTGGTTTTGCGCGCAATCTACGCAACCGCATTTCGCACAAAATCAATAAGCTTCCATTGCGCTACTTTGACAAGCATCAGATTGGTGACGTGTTGTCTCGCATCACGAACGATGTCGATTCCGTGGCTAGCAGCCTAGACAACTCATTTGGAACCATCATTGGCGAAGGTTCTTTGATGATTGGCGCAATCGTAATGATGTTCTGGACGAACTGGATTCTGGCGCTCGTTGCGATTATTTCTAGCTTGCTCGGTTTTATCTTTGTCGCAATTATTCTATCGAAGTCACAAAAGTACTTTACTGATCGCCAAGTCGAGCTACGCAATCTCAACTCACATATCGCAGAGGTCTATTCCGGCCTCGCCGTAGTAAAAGCTTACGACGGCAAGACAACGGCCGACCGCAAGTTTGATAAGATTAATCGCAAGATTCACACCGCAAACCAAAAAAGCCAATTCTTGTCTGGCATGATGCATCCATTCATGGCTTTTGTTGGTAACTTTGGTTATGTCGCAGTTTGTGTTTCGGGCGCATTACTCACGATGAATGGCCACATTAGCTTTGGCGTGATTGTAGCGTTTATCTCCTATGTTCGCTTATTCTCTTCTCCACTTTCACGCATCGCGCAAGCAATTGGTAGCTTGCAGCCAGCCGCCGCATCAAGCGAGCGCGTGTTCGAATTTATCGATGAAGAAGAGATGTCTAGCGAACGCGGCCTCGGCGCAGATATCGACAAGGATAATGTTAAGGGCGACATCGAATTTGATCACGTAAAGTTTGGCTACAATGACGACAAGTTAATCATCAAGGACTTCTCCGCCAAGGTTAAGGCCGGCCAAAAGATTGCAATTGTTGGTCCGACCGGCGCCGGCAAGACTACGATGGTCAACCTCCTTATGAAGTTCTACGATATTAATTCTGGCGACATCCGTATCGACGGCAAGTCTACAAAGGAAATGACGCGCGCAGAGATTCATTCGCTCTTTACGATGGTGCTTCAGGATACATGGATGTTTAGTGGTACTGTGCGCGATAATATTGCCTACAATCGCACTTCTATTACTGATAAAGAGATTATGAAGATTTGCGATACAGTTGGCCTCGGGCACTTCATCAAAACCCTACCAAATGGCCTGAAGACCGACGTCGATGAGAGTGGCGCTATTTCTGCCGGCCAGAAGCAGCTAATTACGATTGCGCGTGGTATGGTCGAGGATGCGCCATTCCTAATTCTCGATGAAGCTACCTCAAACGTCGATACGCGTACCGAGGAGCTCGTCCAGAAAGCGATGGATAAGCTCATGGAGGGTCGCACTTCGTTTATCATTGCGCATCGTCTATCTACGATTAAGAACGCAGATTTGATCCTCGTCATGAACGAAGGTAACATTATTGAGACTGGCAACCATAAAGAATTGATGGTCAAGGGTGGTTTCTACGCCGACCTCTACAACTCTCAGTTTGCGCTTTAGCTTTTGTTATAATTAAAGCATGAAGAAAAAGGTACTCTTAGTTATCGCTGCATTTTTCTTGGCGGGCTTCATCAGCTTTGGTGTAATGTTAGGACTCCGCATCGATAATGATTCGAAAAAATCTCAATCATTCTCTGCGGCAATGGCGGATTACAAAAAGGCCGTCGAGAATACGGATATAAATAACGTCTCGGAATTAAATAATCTCGCGGAAGACATCAAGTGCGAAGGTGGGTATGCACTAGTCGAGAAGGCTGCAAAGAAATATATTCGCGACGTAATCGCCCCCTATTATGAGGCCGGAGCGATTCAGGCAAACAGTATTTATACTCAAGGAATTACAAGCGAATTTCTCGAAAAGAATATGCCGGATTTTAAGACGCCATACGAGACGATTAGCAAAATGACAACACAACTAGCAAAGATGCAAAATGTAGTTGATGTCGTCTTGACGCGCGACGAGGCAATGAAATATTTAGATGATGACCTGGGCGAAGAATACAAAGAACTTTATGAAGAAGAAGTAAAGGCATATTACGAGGATGTAGCTTTGGCACAAAAATATACAAGCTTCATCCAAAAGATTACCCCCACAACTGCGCAATACCAGAAGATATTAGATTTCTTAGTCGCAAACAACGGTAAGTGGCATCTAAAAGATGACAAAATTGTATTTAGTACTACCAATCTAACTAATCAATTTAATGCCCTAGCTACAGAATTAAACGAGCTAAATTAAATCATTAAAAAGCCGACTCTCGTGAAAGCCGGCTTTTTGATGTGCTAGATGTATATCCAATCGGCCGCGATATTCTCTGAGAATTCGCCAATTGCCGGCATGTCAGTCAAACCGTAGTAGCCCTTTTCGACGCCATTCCCGCTGACGCGAAAGAACTGATCGCCTAAGCTGAAATGATTCGAGCGATTGTTTTGGATAGCGATAATCGCGCCTGCACGCACGCGCAAAATTATGTTATCGTAACGACGCTCATTGTTCTCACCGAAGTATCCACCTCCCGATAATACTTCCACGCGCGCTGCGTCCTCTCGACGCATTAAGACCGCATCACTGCGTGTCTTTAGCTCCTGTTTTCTGCCAACAGTGTACAGATCGAGCGAAATATAAGAGTATCTTTTTGACTTCGTGCTACGAGCAGCGAGAAAATAGCCGGAATAGGTGCTATCCTCAATGACCGTAAAGTCGTCACAGAGACCAGAATCAAGCTTGACTGGCCCAATCTTTCGCATTATTCCACTGCTAATCTCTAGCGGCGCTTCGAAGTGTCCTCCTCCTTCCGTTCGATATGTTCGTCCAATCCTGCCAGAATTATAGTTATAATAATCCCCGCTGATTGAGACGGGTTCGTTAAAATATATTGACATCCAAAGCCCCCCTTTCTGTCAAAATATTTGACATTAGTATCTTGCACTTTAAAGTGCGATGAGGAACCGCAAAATATTCCCGCGGTCTCTCACTCGAGTGATACTATTTTATCATTTTTGCCTTATTTTGTCAATGGCGCTTATGGTCTTGACAAATTATTTACTTATTGTGAAAGTTAATCCTGGCATGCAGTCTGGGGTTTGTTCAGCATAGACCGTGTTTTCTACGCCGTAGCGGATTTCTTTTTCAGACCATTCAGCACTACTGTAGTCGCGTGTCTTGATCGTGATTTTCTTGTCGCCAAGCTTTACGACTTCAAGGATTGCTTCGCCAGGATCTTTTGTCGGTCCGTCAGCGCCGTACATATCGCCTTCTTTAATACCAGCATAGCGATAGCTGATACTATCCTCGTCGACTGGACCTGCAATTGTGCTCGTACAACCGGTTGCGTACTTCATCGTATACTCGCTGCCAAAGAGGGATACATCGAAGTGCGTGAAAATACGAATAATTGCTACGATTGCCAAAGCAATCACGACCACTGTGGCTGCGACGTGATACCAGCGCAGAGCTGGCATACCTTCTTGCCCGACCTCTGTTTTTGTATTTTTTACACGTTTAGGGGTGGTATCTGTATTTTTTGACTTGCTTTTTTGTGCCATATATTTCCTCGTGAAATTTCCTGTCTCTATAATAGCAAATTTCATGATCTTTATGCTTATTTTTACTTGCATGCGGAAGCATAAGTGCTATACTAAATATAGATGAAAATTTTGATGCTAGGATGGGAGCTTCCCCCACACAACAGCGGAGGATTGGGGGTAGCATGTTTGAGTCTATCGAAGTCTTTGGCTAAGATGGGCGCAGACATAGATTTCGTGGTTCCATACGAAGCCGAGCATCACTTTGACTACATGAATGTCCTCTCCGCAACGCACATCGATCCTCTTTTCCGCTATGGCTGTAGCGCATACGACACAAACGTCGAAGAAAAGCGCTTTAAAGAGGCCAACTGCCCAGAGATGTATTCCATCCGTGACATCCAAAAGAACTACATCCGTTTCGTCGAGCAATATTTGATGCAATTCAAGCCAGATTTGGTACACGCGCATGATTGGCTAACCTACGAAGCCGGTATTTTGGCAAAGAAAAACTTTGGTATTCCTCTAGTTGCACATGTTCACGCTACAGAATTCGATCGTGGCGGCGCTTCTGGCGGTAACCCGCTTATTCGCCAGATTGAATACGAAGGTTTGCTATGGGCAGACAAGATTATCGCAGTAAGCCAGGCAACCAAGAACATCATCGTCGAGAAATACGGCATCCCGGCAGACAAGATTGAGGTCGCATACAACGGCTTTGATGCACCAGGCGACGACTACCATTACGATGGTTCTAGTTATCAGTACATCGAAGGTCTAAAGAAACAGGGCTACACGGTCGTTTCTACGGTTGGTCGTTTCACGCTCCAGAAGGGTCTCGCACATATGATGCGTGCCGCAGCTCGAGCTATCAGTATTCATCCAAAGATGGTATTCCTCTTTGCTGGCGATGGCGAGCAAAAGGAAGAACTCATGCGCATGTCAGCAGAACTTGGCATTTCCAACAATGTCATCTTTACCGGCTTTATTCGCGGCAAACAACTTCGCGATATCTACAGTATCTCTGACGTATTCGTAATGAGCTCCGTCTCCGAGCCGTTCGGTCTCACCGCGCTCGAGGCAGCTCACCATGGTAACGCACTCATTATTACCAAGCAGTCTGGCGTAGGCGAAGTTCTCCGCTCGATTGTTCGCTACGACTTCTGGGATGAAGATAAGCTCGCCGGTGCTCTTGTAAATATTGCCGAGAGTCCAGCATTGACCGAAATATTAAAGGATGGGATTCGCAAAGAATACGCACGCATTTCTTGGGATGATGTGGCAACAAAGTGTATTCAAGTGTATAATGAAGTAGAGCAAAATAAACGCAACAGATTCTAAGTGGAGGAGAAAGAACTGTAATGAATTCAATCGTACTGTATTTGCATATGCATCAGCCGCTACGCTTGAAGCATTACAGTATTTTTTCTGTCGGCCAAGATCACGATTATTGGACCGAAAAGGATTGGTATGCCGGCACCAATAACGAGCGTATTTTTAAGAAAGTCGTCGAAAAGTCTTATCGTCCAATGCTGGCCAAGATTAAGAAATGCATCACGCTCTATCCTGGTTTTAAGTTTTCCCTATCCATCACCGGTACATTCATTGAGCAGGCAGAAAAATGGGCGCCAGATATTCTTGATACCCTGCGCGAGTTCGCCCAGTCTGGCCACCTCGAAATCGTTGCAGAAACTTATTACCATAGCTTAGCCTTCTTCTTTGATAAGGAAGAGTTTGAGGCTCAGGTACGCATGCATCAGGACAAAATTAAGGAGCTTTTTGGCGTCACGACCAAGGTATTTCGCAATACGGAATTCTCCTACAATAACGACCTAGCC
>JAKSSY010000037.1 GCA_024402845.1 Candidatus Saccharimonadota bacterium
TAATTATGGCAAAAATGGAAGATATTGTTAGCCTTTGTAAGCGTCGCGGCTTTATTTGGCAGGGTAGTGACGTTTATGGCGGGATGGCCGGTACGTGGGACTTTGGTCCGCTCGGTGTATCTTTAAAAAAGAAAATTATGGATGCCTGGTGGAAGTACTGGGTAGAAGACCGCGAAGATATGTATGGTGTTGATGCGGCGATTATTATGAATCCACGCACATGGGTAGCATCCGGCCATACAGCAACTTTTGCGGATCCGCTTGTAGAATGCGGCGCATGTCATGGGCGCTTCCGTGCAGATAAGATTGCAGATGGCATTTCTGAGAGTGTTACGACGGAAGAATTCAAGGCTTTGAATGTAAAATGTCCAACTTGTGGCAAGACTGAATGGGGTGATATTCGCAAGTTTAATATGATGTTCCAGACGCATGTTGGTCCAGTAGATGACGATAGCTCGATTGCTTATCTTCGTCCAGAAACTGCGCAGGGTATCTTTACGAACTATAAGAACGTAGTCGATACACTCTATCCGGATTTGCCATTTGGTTTGGCACAGCAAGGTAAGGCTTTTCGTAACGAGATTTCGCCACGCGATTTTATCTTGCGTGACCGCGAATGTTCTCAGATGGAGATTGAATATTTTGTCGATCCAAAAACTTGGGAAGAGAATTTCGAGACATTGCTAAAACAGCAGCATGAATTCTTGACCGATGTAATGGGTCTCGAGGCTGAGCGCATCCATGACTTAGAAGTGGAAGAGGCGGATCGTGCGCATTATTCCAAGCGTACAGTCGATATC
Organism: Candidatus Saccharimonadota bacterium; assembly: GCA_024402845.1. Taxonomy (GTDB): domain Bacteria; phylum Patescibacteriota; class Saccharimonadia; order Saccharimonadales; family Saccharimonadaceae; genus UBA2834. Next base: position 801 of record JAKSSY010000037.1, read on the forward strand.
GAGTTTGATTATCCAAATGGTCGCGAAGAGTTGATGGGCTTGGCGTATCGCACGGACTTTGATTTGCAGAACATTCAGCGCGAAAGCGGCAAGAATATGGAGTATATCGTAAAAGGTACGACCGAGCGTTTTGTGCCGCACGTAATCGAGCCTTCTATTGGCGTTGAGCGCTTGTTCTTGGCGGTTTTGACATGTGCATATAAAGAAGACGAAATAAACGGCGAGAAACGCGTCGTATTAGCCCTAAACGAGAATTTGGCACCATATCGCTTCTGCGTATCGCCACTTCTAAAGAACAAACCAGAATTGGTCGCGAAGGCCAAGGAAGTTTACGTGGCTTTGCGCAAAAAATACGGCAACGTAACTTGGGATGATTCTGGTAACATTGGCAAGCGCTATCGCAAACAGGACGAAATCGGTACGCCAAAGTGTGTCGTAATTGATTTTGATACGCTTGAAGACGATACAGTGACTGTGCGTGATCGTGATACGACTGAGCAAGTACGCGTAAAGATTGCGGAACTTTAGTATGAAAAAATGCCCGAGGTGTGGACTAAAACTTAGTGGCAATCATACAAAGAAAAAGTGCCCAAAGTGTCACTTGAATTTGTCTTTTTCGAGTCGCGAATCAGCAGATAAAAGAATTGATGAGCGATTCGAAGAGATTTCTAATGAAGTAAACAAGATTAAGGGTGGCATCATTATTGGCGTGGTCGTTGCTGTGCTTTTGGTTATTGTTTGTTTTACTTTCCCGGAAGTATTAGTGGCGCCATTTGTTGGCGATAATGGTGAAGCCTCAATTGACGGAGTCTATACGCAGCTCCGGACGCTTCCGATTACATTCTTAGTAATTAACGTGATTGTTCTAGCGGTTGCTATTATCTTATTTGTCGTAAAGGATAAAACTCAGAAGGGATTTACGATTCTGAATGCAGCTCTCGCGACCTTGGGCGTTTTGGGGATTATTGCAAGTATTACGGCCAACACATTCTTTAATAGCGTTTTTAGAACGGATATTGGCGCGGAATATAGAAAAGAAGAATATATTGAGATAGGCACCGAAAAGATTCCGTCGATTTATAAGGTTTTGAACAGGGAAGATTTGCTGCTCGCAGATGTGCAATCCGAAATCGAGAATGAAGAGCTTGGTATCGTGATGGACTATGTCGCGATTATCTACGAAAAGGACTTTTCCGAGGATGAATTGGCAAAATATCGCGAGGAATTGATAAGTGGTGGCTATACTCTGAAAAATATGACCTATGGCGAAAAATCTGCGTCAATGTTATTAAAGAATGGCAAAGACGATGGGCTGTTTTATGTAGTTCGAATCGATGATAAAACGGTTACCTATGCTGATGGCGCCGGTGAATACGAAGATATTTTAGGTCAATATATGAAGGACGAAGATGGAGCTCAGTGATTATTTGAAAACTGAGGTGGGTTTGTCGGAAAAACGTGCGCAGGAAGTATCGCGTGCGGTAGCTGAATATCGTAAAAAATATCGCAAATCCGGCAAAGAACGCAAGAAATTGAATATTAAGATTCCACGCTATAGTCTTGGCGAAGAGATTTTCAACTCGGTTTCACACGGGCTTGGTGCGGCATTCGCGATTGTGGCCTTAGTTCTTATGAATATTAAGGCATCATATAGCGCGCTTGCGGAGACTTGCGTGTCGCTATTTGGTGCGACAATGATAATTCTCTATACGATGTCATGTATCTATCATGCGTTATCGTGGCGCCTAGAAGGGAAAAAGGTGCTGCGCGTGCTGGATCATTGTAATGTGTATTTGCTCGTATTTGGCACGTATATTCCAGTGGCATTGCTTGGTGTTGGCGGTTGGCTTGGTTGGGCGCTATTTGCCTTCGTTGGTGTCGTGACGACAGTTGGGATCGTATTGACCTCGGTAAAAATCGATAAGTTTACCGTGATGGAAGTAATCTGTCATCTATTGAACGGTTGGTCGATTTTGGTTGGCATTCCGGCGTTGCTTCAGACTGCTGGTACTGGTGGCGTTGCGTGGATGCTAGCGGGTGGAATTATGTATACGGTCGGATCGATTCTGTATGGCATTGGCTCGCGCAAAAAGTATGTACACTGTATCTTTCATGTATTCTGTCTGCTTGGCACAATCTGCCATTTTATAGCTATCTATGGATATTTGCTATAGTTCGAAAATCTTGTAGTTTCTGCCAGCATTGCGGGTGATTTTGCCGTCCTCAACAACGACGCCTACGCCGCTTGGAAGGCAGATCAGGAGTGAATCGTGGCTAGTCGCCCAACCGTCTTTGTTTTCGTCGTGATAATCGGTGTAAACGGAGTAGCGACCAAGTAGTTCGACGCCTGTCTTGTATTGACGATGAATGTCGCGACCGGTATCGATAAATTTGCCTAGCGTAATGGCGCCACCGCCACCGCCGTAAATAATGCCGCCATGTCTGCTAAAATCCTGGAGAACAAATTCAAAACCGGTGCGATCAAATTCATCCATGAGGATATTGGTGTCGCCGCCGCCAATATAAATCGCGTGATAGTCGTTGAGGTGCCTGAATGGCGTAAGGTCGTCTGCGAATAGATAGTGAATGTCGGTGCGGCCATGCATATTAATCATGTCCTGCATCCATTCGGAAGCGGAAGTGATTTTTTCGCTTTCGCGAAAGCCAGTAGCAACGTAAAGAATGTTGCTATTTTGTGGCAATTCGGCGAAGAACATTTCGTCGAGCATTTTAGTGGCAATTTCGTCTCCGCCACCAGAGAGGAAAATTTTTCCGGTCATATTTTTCCTTATTTTTTAGACTTTTTTGCGGCTTTTTCGGCTTTAATTTCTGCGGCGGATGCGGCGGCGGAAGCTTTCTTGGCTTCGAGCGCCTTTTCTTTAGGGGATTTTTTGTCTTTCTTCGTATCGTCTTCTTTTGGCTTTGGTGTGAAGTCTGGAAGGAGGGAACGTAGCTGACTGACGAGTTTGTGGCGGGCGTGTGAGCTAAAGACTTTATCGAGCCAGCCTGGGTTTGGTTTGGAATTTTTCTGAGTGATAATCTCGACGACGTCGCCCTGCTTGAGCTTGGTCTTGAGGTCTACCATCTTGCCATTAACAATTGCGCCAGTACATTGTGCACCAAGCTCGCTATGAAGACGATAGGCAAAATCTAGCGGCATGGAGCCTTTTGGCAAATCGATGATGTCGCCCTTCGGTGTGTATACGAAAATCTTGTCAGCAAATAGGTTGAGCTTAAGCTTCTTTTCGTCGATTTTTTCGCCAGCAGTAAGCTTTGTGGCGGATTCCTGTAGCTCTTTGATCCATAGAAGGTTAGATGGGAGTTTGCTGACGCGGCCTTCCGTATAAGCGGAAGTAAGCTTTTGCTCATTGTAGAAGAAAGTTGCGGCAAGACCACGCTCGGCATAGTCGTGCATCTCGTTGGTGCGAATCTGGAATTCGACGATTTGCTTGTCGTTTGTGATGACGGTTGTATGTAGGGACTGGTAGCCGTTTTGCTTTGGCATGGCAATGTAATCTTTGACGCGGCCATCCATTGGATGGAAGAGGGAATGAATAATGCCAAGGACGAGATAACAAGTTGTGGTGTCTTCTACGATAAAACGTAGCGCGATGATATCGTAGATGCGGTCGATGTTTTGATCGTATTTTGCGAGTTTCTTATGTAAGGAATAAATGGATTTGACGCGGCCGTCGCACTTGTATTTGATGCCTTCTTTTTTGAGGGCATCTTCGACAGCTTTCTGTGCAGCCTTGAGCTTGTTGTCGGCCTTTTTGAGGCGTTCTGCGGTGAGATTTTTGAGCTCTTCGTAGCGCTTCGGGTCGACATACATGAAGCTGGTTTCTTCAATTTCGACACGGACGCGACCCATCTGGAGGCGGTCAGCAAGTGGTGCGAAGACTTCTAGGGACTCGCGGGCGATTTTTTTCTGCTTTTCTGGCGGTAATGCGCCGAGGGTGCGGAGGTTGTGTAGGCGATCGGCAAGTTTAATGATGAGGACACGGATGTCTTGCCCTGTAGCGATGAGAAGTTTAAGAAGATTATCGCCAGTTTGCGGAAGGTCTTCGTCGAGATCGCGCATGCCTTTGCGGGCTTTGCTGAGTTTTGTGACGCCATTTACGAGGAAAGCAACATCTTTGCCAAATTGTTCTTCGATTTCTTTAAGGGTTAGGTCGGTATCTTCTACGGTGTCGTGGAGAACGCCGGCAATGACAGTATCCTCATCCATGTTCCATTCTTGGAGGATTTTCATGACGGCAAGCGGATGAATGATGTATGGCTCTCCGGTCTTGCGGAGCTGGCCCTCGTGCGCCTTGGTGGCAACAGCGATTGCTTTCTCTAGTTTGGGTGAGGTCTTTTCCATGTTTTCATTATAGCATCATAAGGAGAATGGGACATTTTGGCGCGTCTATATCAAAATGCTTATGTTAAAATCAAGGTAAGATGTTTAGCAGAGCTTTGAAGGACTATATTGCGGTCTGGAATGCCGGTATGGGCTTTATTTATTTTTTGATTAGTTCATATTTGGGCTTGCTTGAGATTGAGCGAATTAATTTTACAACTAGTCTTGGGGAAGATTTTAATAAGATTGGCGCCTATTTTGGGGGTATGTCGACGCAAGATATTATTGTATTCTCGTTCTTTGTGGCGATGTGGCTTGCTGGCGTTCTGAACATCTTGTATGTGCGCAGATATTTTTTGCAGTTTAAGATGAAGTCGGTAGTTGGTGTGCTTGCGACGATTCTTTTGTTCTTAATTAATGCAGCTGCAATTGTTCTCATCTTCTTCGACGTAAAGATGGATGGCGGGAGTATTAGTTTTGCAAATAGGGAGTGGATTGGTAGTTTGAGCTGGCCGCTTTGGGTAGCAATTGGGGCGATGTGTTTTAGTGGACTCGCTTCGTTGATTGGGATTATTGAAATGATTCGTGGCGCAACGAGCGGCATAATTATCGTGACGGAAGCGGATAAGATTGAGAAAAAGCGCAAAGAAAAAGAAGAAAAACAGCACAAAAAAGAGCGCGAAAAAGAAGAGAAGAAAAATCAGACCGTGATGCCAGTACAAAAATCTGCAAGCCGCGAGGTTGTAGATGAGAAGAATATGGTGTTTAAGAGTGGTGATTCTTCCGCGGAAGACGAGGCGCTTGCGGCTGAAATTGCAAAGAATCGTCCGAATCCATTCCTGGAGAAGAAGGAAGAGGTGTCGGTTGTGGAACAGCCGAATGCGCAAACGAATGCGAATGGCGTGCCGAATGAGGTAGCAAATGTGAATCCATTTATTGGCAATCCGAATAGTGCATTGCCGAATATTTCGCCAAATATTTCGTCTAGTGCGGACGAGGAAGCGACTAAGCCAGAAGCTTAGTTAGCTTGTATTCTTTGAGGGTGTCTTTTAACTTTTTGAAGCCGCTTTTTGGAATTGCGATTGGTGCTTGCATGATGTCGTTCGGAATAAAGATAATAGCATGATTGCCGCAGATAATTTTTTTGACATCTTTCCAGTCGAGGGAGAGTTGATCTTCTTTACTAAGAGCGATTGTGACGGTCTTTTTGGTTGAGCTAAAGGTTAGATTGTATTTTGCTTTGCCGAGCGTGCGGAGCTTCCTTGCGGTTGCGCCGTAGGCGAGCAGGATAATTAGCAATGCGAATGCCGGCAAGACGACGAAGGTGCGAAGTTGTTCATCGACAAAAATGCCGAAACAGACTGTGGAAATGAAAAATACAAAAGCAAGAACAACATAAATGAATAAGTTGTTTAGGATAGAGTGAATTTTGCGCTCTGGTTTTTTGGCGAACTTTTTGATGTTCGTGACAACGTAGTAATATTCTTCAAAAAATTCGCGACTGAGAGATTTGAACTCTGTTTTCATGCTATTTCTCCTTGTATTGAATTGCGTTGCGGCAGGATTTACATTTGCCGGTGGTGCCAGTTACTGTATTAACCTTGCCACAATGAGGGCATTTGACGACGTGTTCGATGTTCTTTTTTGAGTTTTCGATTCTTT
>JAKSSY010000038.1 GCA_024402845.1 Candidatus Saccharimonadota bacterium
CCCGCTAGGCCGTCTAGGCCATCAGAAATGTTCACAGCATTGCCAGTTGCTACGACAGCAAATGCAAATAGCAAAATCATGCCAATCATACCGATTTCTATCGGTCCGAAGAATGGCACCATTACTGCTGTCCAACCAAGCTTATAAGCAAAGAACCAACCCAGGAACAAGCCTAGCGCCGAAATCATTGCGAACTTCACCGGGGCACGTAAGCCTGCCGCTGCATTCTTGCCAAATAAATTCAATAAATCATCGATAAAACCAATCACGCCACCACCAACAAATGCCGCAATCGGAAGCCAAGTTTGGCCACGATTTAGACAGTTGGTCGCAATCAAAACTACTGGGACAGTCACGAGCATAATTACGCCCGCCATCGTTGGAAAATGACGCTTAATTTTGTCTTTATGTAGCTTGTTCATTACGGTCAATTCTTTGCCCGTCACATCTACGCTTTTCTGACGCTTCCATAATTTATGCTTGTATGCAAAATTCGTATAAATCGGCGTCAAAAACATTGCCATCAAAAATGAACCAAGTGCCAAGATCAGCTCGAAGCCCATATTAGAATTTATGTCGTTAAGCATTTTTTCCTTTCTAGTTTACTGGTTCAATTCTTAAATATTCCAACATATAGTTGCTGATTTCCGTGAAGATTGGCACGGCGTTCGAGACGCCCCATAGCAAAGTATTACCATCTACACGAACTAAAATTACATATTCCGGCATCGCGCCCTCTTTGGCGGATCCACCGAAACCAACTGCGCCTACTACAGTCTTATTTGAGGTGTATTTACCACTTTCATCATAAGTTTCTGCAGTACCAGTCTTTACTCCTATATTATACCCCGGTTTATCCGCTTTGCCGCCATTTACGCTGCGAACCTCCTGTAACATTCCGCGCATAATAGAGCTCGTCAGTGGTGTCACAGTATCGCGCACAGAAGCCGGCTCGTCATCCTCATAAAATGCACCGTTTTTCATCGTGCCAGCAACGATTGCCGGCTTATAGTACTTTCCACCATTAATAACCGAAGAAAAGCCCGCCGCAACCTGCACCATCGTAAGACTCATGCCCTGGCCAAAAGTCATGTTTGCATAGCGCACGGCATTACCTTCATCTTCCTCTGGGCTATAAATCTTCCCTGCTGCTTCATATAGTTGCACGCCCGTCGTATGGCCAAGCCCAAAACGGTTATAAAGATAGTCATACATTGTTGTGCGTGCAGTCTTCGGGATATTTTCGCCACCGATTGAGCGCAGAGCTTGAATACTACCAGTATTCAAAGAATGGTCCAGCGCTTCACGAAAAGTCCTCTTCCCGACCTGATTTTCTGTACCGGTCGCATTCTTCATGGTGCGGTCACCAACCTTCGTGTAGCCATAGTTGTAATAGCTATCATCCGGGTCAAGTTTGCCTTCATTTATCGCCATCGCATAAGTAAATGGCTTACACACCGACGCTGGTTCATACGCAGACTCCGTCGTACGATTCGTAAATAATGATGAGTCCGTAACTTTGTAATATTCCGCCGGATCAAAGGTTGGATAGTTTGCCATTGCCCAGATTTTGCCACTATTTGGATCCATCACTAATGCACTCGCACTCTTCGCTGCGCCATTGCTTCCATCGACAGAATTCTTCAATACCCTCTCGACTTTACGCTGAATATTTTCATCCAAAGTTAACACAATATTTTCACCGTCTTTCGCCGGAATCTCTACGTTATCGTCGCCAATGGATAGAGGAATTGAATTTACGTCCGTCACGGTCTTCAACATACCGTTTTCCCCTGTCAAACGTTTGTTTAATGAACCCTCGATACCAGTACCAACACCTTCCGCATTGATAAAACCAACAACTTGCGCCGCCAAACTTCCTGCCGGATATACGCGACGCGAAGTCTCCTTGCGTCCAACACCCTTTAGGTTCGCATCCTTGATCTTCACGACCGTATCGTAATTTACATTCTTCGCCACTTCGACGTACATATTCTCCATATTTGACCAAACTTTTTCCCAAGTCGTAATCATCTGGTTGCCAAGAATCGCCTGAAGTTCTGCTTGAACTTTGTTCTTATCGTCAACGTAGCTCGGGTCCACAAAAATCGTCCACGTGCGCTCATTCATCACAAGTGGCGTCGTTTCCTTATTGATGCCACTCATCATATAAATTTCGCCGCGCTTCGCAATCAGCTCACGCTGCTTAATGCGCATCGAGTTCGCCTCCGACACATATTTGTCGTGATTGATAATCTGAATAAAGAATAATCGAGCCACAAAAACCGTCAAAACCGCAATCGGCACAAGTCTCAACAAAATATATCGCGTGCTTTGCTTCAGCTCGACATTAGGCATATGTTTATTATACTATTCCTTGACAAAATCTGCCGCAGTCGCATTTACCATTGTTGAAGCAACTTCGTTGCGCTCCTCGTCTGCTGCAGCGGCGGTAATTTTCGCATTTTCCACAATTAGCGCATCGCGTTGCGCTTCTAGATTCGCAATTTCAGTATCAGTCCCCGCGATCGCCACATCATAATCTGTGACTTTTGCGCTTTGGGATAAGAAAATCAAGCCAACAAGTAACACAATCAAAACTACCGTAATTGTGTGACTAACTGGCCCCAGCGTAACTTTAGGCGTATGACGAACCGCATTGTGGTTCCTCGCCCACGTACTAGAAGAAGACGCTCCTCGCGCTGAATACGTTCCCCTACTGGCATAATTTGTTCTATATGCTGGCATTCATTTGTTCCGTTTTTGTTTTTATATTCCACACTCTTGTTTCCACACACATTTCCCCCTAGGATCAAGGCTTGGCGGTAGCTGGACGACAAGAGATAAACGTCCAGCTCCTACCAAGAAGGTCAAATATTTTTTTACACACTCCGCAAAAACTTCACCTATTCGATGGTACCCCCGGTCAAGAGGGGCATGTAGGTTTTGTGTTTTGCTTCAAAAAGATTGTTTTTATCGGTCAAAATAAAAATCAATATGAAGGTCTAATAGTTGGAGTGTATTATTTAGCGAAAGTTTACTTTCACTTGCTGAGCGCGGGACCTGTTGGTCACGATGATTTTTGCCATATTGTGGCTCCTTTTTTTGTTTTTATGTTTTATCGATAGCGCCTTCCCTGCAAGCTAGCGGCGCCATCAAGATTAAATCTTCTCGGCCACCCTCAGCTTTGCGCTTCGTGCGCGTGGGTTGTTAACATTCTCAGATTCGTCCGCAACAATCGGTTTCTTTGTGATAATGCATAGACTCGACTCGATGCCTTTGCTACTTTCGTCCTTGAAAAATTCTTTGACGAGTCGATCCTCGAGACTATGGAAAGATATAATTGCCACTCTACCACCTGGTTTTAGCAACTTTGGAATCAACGGCAACGTTCGCTCGATAATACCGAGCTCGTCGTTCACGACGATCCTAATTGCCTGAAATATCCGCGTTGCTGGGTGTGTATGAGAATAAGGTGATTTTGACTTTATCAAATCGGCGAGCTCAGTAGTTGTGTTGATAGGCCGATGAGTGCAGATTTCTCGGGCTAGCAATTCAGCACGACCACGACGCTCCTCTGCATATTTCTCAAAAATCTCCGCAAGTTTTCGTTCGCTCCACTTATTTACAATCGTCCATGCGTCCAAATCTTGCGACTCGTCCATTCGCATATCGAGTCTTGCTTCTTTCGCAAACGAAAAACCTCTTTCCGTAATATCTAGTTGCGGTGAAGAAACGCCAAAGTCAGCCAGAATCATATCGAAGCTATTTCCACTCTCCACTAACCGTAGCGCCGTACTATAAAAATCGTCATGCATCAAATTCGGCTTCACCTCTTGGTACTTCGCACTTAAGAAATCGATTGCATTCTGATCACGGTCATTAAGGACCGCACCATTATAATTCCGCGTTACTTCCAAAATTTTATCAGCGTGCCCACCATATCCCGCCGTGAGGTCTAAATATGTTTCACCTTCCTGCGGCTGCAGATACTCTAAAACACTCGATAATAATACTGGAATATGAACTTCATTCATTTCTTCATTATATCTTGTTCGAACCCGAACATCTAGAAATTTTAGGTGTTTGTGTTTTTTAGTGTTTATTTTGTCCTTAACACATTTAAGAAACTATAACTTATTTCCAGCGTATAGCCGGCTCATCATTATAGCGTTGAGAGACTTAATTTGTGTGAGGTGGAGTTATATGTTTGGGAGGTGTGTATTTCAAGAATGTACTGGGCGGATTCTGTTTCGCGTATCCTAAACGCGCCCAAAACTCCTAGATGACCGGATTCGAACGATGTCAATGTACTATTAAAATAAGACCAGTTAGCGCTTTACTAGGGTAACGATCTGATAACTGCGCGATTGGTCCTTGATTTCGATCTTCTTTTTCATGTGATGATTTTCCAATCGTCTTTCTGGTTTTACTTTATGTTTGTTTCGTGGTTTTTATTTTGTTTCCACTTGTCCTTAGTTTAAGCAAGTTTTCATGGATTTGCAAGACCCATTTTTACAAAGTTTTCCACAGTTTGGTGCAAAAATAATGATTTTAACAGGGGTAAAACCGAACAAAAAATTATTCCGATCACGGTTTTTCCACGATTGCTTTTCTGTTAGTTTCATGTTTTAAAAACCGAACATCTCACCCCTTGCATTTTTTTGCATTTTATTTTAAAACCACGTCTCTACCCCACCTTGACAAAACATCGCGATTATGCTTATATATAAATATCCGAGTGGAGTCCCGGATTTTTTCTAAGTCCCCTGCTCCGCTCCTACTCTAAGTAACCATGAAAATTCCCCCGACCATCGCGGCCGGGGGAATGTTTTTTGTGTTGCTATAGCACTCTAGTTAATATCTAGCGGCACGAAGGCCTTATGGATAAGAATATCCAGTACGAGATATCGCTTATCTACCGGCGGGCGCTCCTCTGGATCTTCCCATGCAGACAGGTCTACATCAAAGTCCTCACAGTAATCACCGTGGAAATGCCCAATGCCTTTTTCGTCGATTTCCGAAAGTCGCCCGATTTTTGCCGCGTTAAAGATTTCGACAACTTCCGTAAAGACAAAATCCACAAAGAGGCCAACAATCGCGCCGATTTTTATCGCAAGTCCGGAGAATACCCAGAGCTCATATCTGAACGGTACCACTAACAGGACTAGCAGAATAATCGCTATAAAATATAGTCCTGCCAAAAATATGCGCACAGACCGCTCAGCGCTGATCGCTTCTCGGTTTTTATCTTTAAAGAATCCGCGACCATTCTTCATCAGATAACTTTCTGCCACCCACATCGAGGCGGTGTAGATTCTTTCGGCGATAAAAACCTCAAAGATAAAATCAGACAAGCTGTACAGGACATACCCGACAATCACCATAGCAACAATGAAGCAAAAAGTACTAAGCATGCATTCCACCCCTTTCGAAAAGTATTTGCCTCTGCGTCCTATTTTTTCACAATCCGCGAAGAAAACGCAATCATAAGCACGTATTATTCGTCAGATTTCGGCTCGTCTTGAGTCTCGATTTCGGCCCTAGCCGGCTGCTTCTTTTTGTCGTCGTCACGCCCAGTCGCAAGACTTGCGATAATCAGTGCCAAAACCACAATTCCAGAAATAATTTTACCCTGCGTCGATTGGATAAACTCCACAATGAATCCCAGTTTCGGCAGCATAAATACGTCTTTTCCGATTAACATATCGGCCGTCACGTAGCCGCCATCCTCGACCTCATTCGCGTCGCCCTTGGTTACAATCTTGTCGTCTTCGATTTTAAAAACGCGATGCGTCACCATGAGGTCCGCTTTGCGAAAGCTAATCACATCGTCGGCCTTCAATTCGTCAAACTTCGCATTCTGATTCACAAAAACAATACTACCAACGCCTATTTCTGGCTCCATTGACCCAGAAAGCACAACGTATGGACGAATTCCAATCGCAAACAGCGCCAAAAACAACGCACCGAAACCAATCAAGACAAAAATAATCGCATTAATAATTTTATTCAACACCGACATTTACTCCTCCTCTTTTTGGTCGCGTTTTTCAAATAGATAAACAATGATCAATCCCGCAAAAGACAATAAACAAATTGTAATGGAAATCATAATATCATCGCCAGTCTTTGGCCCGACCGGAATCGGTTCTGCCTCTTCCGTAGCATCCACGCGGAACTTCCAATTAATTGTACCACCAATACCGCCAGCATTATTCCCGGCTTCAACTGGAAGACTTAGAGTAACCGAAATCTTTTCGCTCGCGCCTGGGGCGTATTTGCCAAGCGACAAATCTGGCATTTCGGATAGCGGCCCCTCATATAATACCTCGCCATCTTTTACAATCTTTAATATCAAAGCATCGCCAAGTCTGCTGTCCGCCACGTCTACAGAAGTCCAGAACTCGTGCTCTTTGCTATCAGTATTGTTTACAGTGATTTCACTCTCAACCGAATCGCCAGGCGCCAATAGATTTAGTCGCGCCAAGAAATTCTCTGGCACACTAATATACTGACCGGCCACGCCGTCATAAGAAATCGTCACAGCAGAGCTATGCGACTCTGTATCAACTTGGTAATCAGAATCCGCAAAGTCCTCAATCGCGACTGCGCCCCAAGGTGTCTCGCTCGAGAAATCTGGATTAAAATGCGCCGCCTGGATTGCATCGGCCTGCAAGACCATTAC
>JAKSSY010000039.1 GCA_024402845.1 Candidatus Saccharimonadota bacterium
GTTACGCTAGCTACAAACATGGCTGGTCGTGGTACCGATATCAAGCTTACTAAGGGTGTTGCAGAACTCGGCGGTCTCGTCGTAATTGGTACTGCTCGTCATGATTCTCGCCGCGTCGATAATCAGCTTCGTGGTCGTGGTGGCCGCCAGGGCGATCCTGGTACTACCCAGTTCTTCGTATCTTGCGAAGACGACCTCATGCGCATCTTCCAAGGGGACCGCATTGGTATGCTCATGAAGCGCCTCGGTATCGACGACGATATGCCAATTCGCAACAAGTCCGTTTCTAAGACTCTAGAACAAGCTCAGAAGCGCATCGAAGGTTTCAACTTCGATTCCCGCAAGAACGTTGTTCAGTACGATAACGTCATTAACCGTCACCGCAAAGTTGTCTATACGATGCGTCGCAAGATTCTCGACGGCGACAACATTCGCCCAGAGATTTCTCGTCTCTACAAGGAAGAAACTGCCGAGCTCGTACAATTCAGCTCTCGCGTAAACAAGAAATTTGTCGAAAACTTCAAGCGCGTATTTGACCTAGACGAGGATCTAATTGAATCCATTGGCCTCATGCGCAAAGAGAAAGATCGCTACAAACTCGCTCTTGCTGCTGTAGAGGAACTCTATAACGATAAAGAGCTAGAATTCGGCGAAGATACCATGCGCAAGATTGAGCGTGAAGTTTACCTTAACGTTCTCGATACTCTCTGGATGCAACACCTTGAAAACATGCAGCACCTCCGCGAAGGTATCCACTGGCGCAGTGTTGGTCAGCGCGATCCACTCGTAGAATATCGCTCCGAATCCCAGAAACTCTTTGATGGCCTTCAGCGCACACTTCGCGAGGAAGTTATGCATATCTTGCTCAGCCTCAAGCAGCAAGATGTTGCTGAAGTTTCCGACGAAAAGTATGATACCGAGCTTACCAAGATGGCAGAATCTGCTACCCAGAAGGGCGTGAACGAGATTTCTGCTGGTGAGAAGAGCCTCGACAATGAATTCTCTAAGGATGAACATGGTATCACTAAGGATACTCCAAAGAGTCCTGTTGCTCAGCGTACTAGCGGTAAGAATATCAACAAGAATACTAAGCGCAACGAAGCTCGCAAGAGCAAGAAAAAAGCGCGTCAAAATAAGAAAAAAGGACGCCGCTAGAATCTAGCTAATCAAGAACGCGACCACCCCGGTCGCGTTCTAAGACATTATTTTATGAAACATTCAATCGAAGAAATCCATCTCAAAAGTGGCGCTCGTGGCCTATTGATCGATGCGCCAAGTGCTGGCGTTATGAATATCAAGATTGTTTTTCGTGCCGGCAACAAATTCGTCCGCAAGCCAGAAATTTACGAAGTCGCTCACCTTATGGAGCACATGGCCTTCGGTAAAAATGCTGAATACAAAGACGAGCAGGCCTACGAGTCTGAATTCACTAAGAATGGCGCCTATCATAACGCTTGGACTTCTGATTGTTTTATTGCATACGAAGCAGAATGCGCAGATTTTGAATGGCAGCGCATCCTCGAACTGCAAGAACTCGCCGTTGCAAAACCTATCTTCAACGAAGAAGAACTCAACGCCGAGAAGGGTAACGTTCGCTCCGAGCTTACTGGTTATCAAAACGATTACGCAAGGCTTATCTGGCCAAAGCTCCAACAAGAGCTTGGCGAAGAAGTCCTTACTTATAGCGAACGTCTCAAGACCATCAGTAATATCGAGCTGAAAGATGTCCGTAATCACCATCGCCGCACCCATACTGCCGCAAATATGCAGTTTATCATTACCGGCAACCTGCGCGGTCGCAAGCGCAAAATCATCGATATGCTCGAAAAATGGGACCTAAAACCAGGTGAGAAGTTCGAAATTCCAATGAGTGCTTTTGTTGGCACCAGTCCAGTTTTAATCCGCCGCAAAGACGCTGCCAATATGAGCTTCGGTTTCTCATTTATTATCCCGCGTGCCCTCAGTCCAAAAGAGCAATATGCCATGAGCTGCCTTAACCATATTTTGAACGGCACCATGCGCAGCAAAATCTTTGGCGCAGCACGCAAGCGCGGTATTGTTTATGGTATGGGTTCCAATACAGACAGCGACAAGTGGAGTAGTACTTGGGACTTCGACGGCGAGGTAAACTCCGAAAACGCCGCCGAGCTCTTCGACCTCATTGCAGTAGAGCTATCCAAAGTTATCAACGGCGATATTAGCGAAGCTGACATCAATGCGGCAAAGACCTATGCGCTCGGTCGCCATCAGATGCTCGCGCAGACGGCAGACCAAATCAGCACTTATTATATGCGCGACTACATTACTACTGGTACTTACGAGCCTCTCACTGAGGCACCAAAAATGATCGACGCTATCGACAAAAGCACTATCGTAATCCTTGCTCGTGAATTTATGCAGTCTGGCATTTCTGGTCTTGCGGCAGTAAGCAACATGAATAAATCGCTATTAGATGAGCTTTGGGCTCGCGTTTTGGGTGCAATCTAGTTTCTGATATAATTATCTTTAATGGAAAATAAGGACGTAAAAATCGTCGCTATTGTTGGTATGTGCGGTAGCGGCAAGTCAACAGCAATCGAATATCTTACCGAACGTGGCATCCCGAAGGTTTACTTCGGCGGCGTCATTTTGAATGCAATCAAAGAAGCAGGCGAGGAAATCACGCCAGAAAACGAAAAGAAGTTCCGCGAAGGTCTCCGCGAAAAGGAAGGCAAAGACTTTGTCGTAAAACGTGTCATTGAAAGCACGAAGAAGCTCATTGAAGCCGGCCAAAAGCGCATTGTGCTCGATGGTCTTTATAGTTGGACAGAATACAAGATTTTGCGCCAGGAATTCCCAACCGAAATGACGGTTGTCGCAATCGTAGTGCCAAAAGCTCTTCGCCGCAAACGTGTTGCAATTCGTCCAGAGCGTCCATTTACTGCACAAGAAGTTGCTGAACGCGATCGTACTGAAATCGAAAACCTCGAAAAAGGTGGCCCAATCGCAATCGCAGATTATTATATCGACAACTCTGGCACTATCTCTGAATTCCACGAAAAATTCGGCAGCCTCATGAAGGAAATTGGCTTTATTAATTAGATGAAAGATTTACAGATACCTAGCCGCGAGGCGGAGATTATTGTGTCCGAGCTCGCTAAGACTCTTGATGTCCCTGGCGACATCGTAGAATTCGGTTGCTATGCGGGCGATACATCTGTTGTGCTTGCCGCCGAACTCAAAGAGGCGCCGGACAAATGGCTATATCTATATGATTCATTTGAAGGGCTCCCAGAGAAGACTGCGGCAGATAATTCTCCGCAGGGGTGGCGCTTCCAGGCGGGCGAACTCAAGGTTTCTCCAGACACTGTCGCGCACAAGTTTAAGAAACTCAGCCTTCCGGACCCAGTAATCGTAAAAGGCTGGTTTAACGAGCTAACCGATGAGGATTTGCCGTCCAAAATTTCTTTCGCACTTTTTGATGGCGATTTTTATGAATCCATCAAAACTAGTTTCGAGAAGACTGTTCCGCACCTCAGCCAGGGCGGCATCATTGTAGTTCACGATTATCGCAACGCGGCGCTTCCTGGTAGCGCAAAAGCCGTTAATGAATTCGTTGATGCGCACAGGGATGAATACGAATTTCGCCTTGCCGCGAGCCTCGCAATTCTAGTAAAAAAGTAATCTAATCACAAGAATTACAGCAAGATGTGCCGGATAGAAAATATATCCGGCATATCTTGGTAGGCGCTTGCCTTTCTTGCCGTCATATAGCGCGAGTGGTACGACAGCCGCAATCGCGAATAGCTGAATTGGCCAGCCATGAAGTATGAACATCAAAACATTCGTAAGAATCAGCGTCGCCGCAAGACCGCTGCAAAAGGCAATCTTGTGATCTTTTAGAAATCTTAGGGTCAAATAAAAACCCAACGCCATCGCCGGAACCACCCAGCCATAGTCGAGGTGGGCTGCTTCGGATAATCCGCAAAGCACAGGAATTAAGAAAATAAGTAGTTTGCCTTTCTCTGCGCAGAGTAGAACCAAAAAAGTCACCATGAAGTTGAACAGAATATTATATCCCGGCACAAAGCCCGCATGTCTATCGAGAAAGTATAATACTATCTGCGTCACGACGGCAGTTATGGCAATCCTGGCAAAATATTTCAGGCGGGAAGAGCTATGGATGAAGCCTTGCGCTAATCCAAAAACGAATATCGGCATCGCAAGGCGTCCAATCAGGCGCATTGGCCAAAAATCACCGCAAAGATAAGCGCCAACGTGGTCGATAAGCATACAGACCATCGCAATAATTTGCAAAACGATTGAACTAAACATTACTATCTATATCTTAGCATGACCAATAATGTTAAAATAACCTTAAATGAAGAATATACGCAGAGCAATTCTACTTATAATCAAAGCAGCATTACTTCTTTTTGCTGGCGCGGTAGGAGTAAAATGTATCCTCGATCCAGATTATTCCAAATACGGTGGCCTAATTGCTGGACTACTTTTGCCATTCGGCCCAGAAGTAATCTGCAGAATTTTTAAGTGTAAATTATCCTTTCGCATCGAGTTAATCTATTATATTTTCGTTTTCGTTGCGCTCGATATGGGCATCTGTATGGATCTCTACAAGACCGTCCCATATTTTGATAAAACCGTTCATCTTTGCTCCGGTGTTCTTTCTGCCTTGGTCGGGCATTATATGATGGTCTACTTTAAAGCAAACAAAACCCCGAACATCTTCAAAGCCTTCTTTATTATGTTCTGTTCTATTTCAATTGCGGTCGCGTGGGAATTCTTTGAGTTCGCCTGCGATAAATTCCTTGGCCAAAGCATGCAGCAGCTCGTTTCGGTTGGCGTAGATGATACGATGTATGATCTTTTGATGGCCACAATTGGCTCCGGAATTGGTGGCTATTTACTCACAATTCCACACTTCGTGGAATATCTCGAAGAAGACTAAAAAAGTCCAAAAATCCCATTTTTACCCCTGTTTAGCAGACTTGACGGGCGAGTGCTAATGCGCTACAATTTACTTAGATTAGCACTCGGAGGGTGTGAGTGCTAGAACATAAAATCGTATTTAATCAAGGGGATAAAACCAAATGAGTAAAATTATCGGTATTGACCTCGGTACAACCAACTCCGCATTTGCATATATGGTCGCTGGTAAGCCAGAGGTAATTACTAACAGCGAGGGCGACCGCACTACTCCATCGGTCGTAGCAATTACTAAGAAAGATGACCGTCTTGTAGGTAAAGTTGCACAGCGTCAGCGTGTTACTAACCCAAAGAATACTATCTATGGTATCAAGCGTCTTATCGGCCGTAAGTATGAAGATAAGGAAGTTCAGGACGACCTCGATATCCTTCCTTACAAGATCGTAAAGAAAGACGAAGCAGTTGCAGTAGAAATGGGCGGCAAAGAATACACTCCAGAACAGGTTTCTGCAATGATTCTTTCCAAGATTAAGGCAGATGCGGAAGCATATCTTGGCGATAAGGTTACTGAAGCTATTATTACCGTTCCTGCATACTTTGACGACTCTCAGCGCCAGGCGACTAAGGTCGCCGGTAAGATTGCAGGTCTCGAAGTGCGCCGCATTATCCCAGAGCCAACCGCAGCAGCTTTAGCATATGGTCTCGAAAAGAATGAAGACCAAAAGATCGTTGTATTCGACCTTGGTGGTGGTACTTTCGATGTTTCCGTCCTTGAGCTCGGTGATGGCGTCTTTGAAGTAAAGGCAACCAACGGTGATACTCACCTTGGTGGTGAAGACTTCGATAACAAGATTGTCGACTACATCCTCGAAGAATTCGAAAAAGATAACCATATTGATCTTCGCAAAGATCCTGCTGCTATGCAGCGTATCAAGGACGAGGCAGAGAAGGCAAAGAAGGAACTTAGCTCCGCTACGGAAGTAGAAATCAACCTTCCATACATTACTGCCGACGCAGAAGGTCCTAAGCATCTCGAGCTTACTCTTACTCGCGCAAAACTTGAAGAGCTCGTAGCTCCATTGCTTGACCGTCTCGATGGCCCAGTAAAGAAGGCCCTCGATGATGCGGGTCTCAAGACTAGCGAAATCGGCGACATCGTTATGGTTGGTGGTATGACTCGTATGCCAGCAGTTGTCGAACGTGTAAAGAAACTCTTCGGCAAAGATCCAATGCAGGGTGTTAACCCGGATGAGGTAGTTGCGGTAGGTGCAGCAATCCAGGGCGGCGTTCTTGCAGGTGATGTTAAGGATGTTCTCCTTCTTGACGTAACTCCACTTACTCTCGGCATCGAAACCATGGGTGGTGTACGTACTCCACTTATCGATCGCAATACTACCATTCCTACTAGCCGTTCTGAAACCTTCAGTACTGCATCTGATAATCAGCCACAGGTAGAAATCCATG
>JAKSSY010000004.1 GCA_024402845.1 Candidatus Saccharimonadota bacterium
GGAGATCAAAGACATCGTGGCGTATTTGCATTTGATTGTTAATCCGCAGGATATTGTAGCCCTGGAACGCGTTATAAACGTGCCTACGCGCGGAATTGGCGCTGTTTCTATGCAGAGGATATTGGCGGGCGAAATTAAGCTCCTGACGACCAAGACAATGCATGCGTACGAAAAGTTCAATAATGTGCTTGAAGATTTACGAAAAAAGAACGCAGCCGGTGTTGGTCCTGCGGATATTATTGAAGAACTTTTGCAGAAGATTAATTATCGCGGATTTATCAATGACGGCGACAAGATGAAGGCAGAAGAGCGCAATGAGAACTTGACGGCTTTAATTGGTGAGGCTGGGGCATATTCTACGCTTGATGAGTTTTTGGCGGATGCAGCTTTGATGTCTTCGGCGGACGAAAATGCTGGTGATCATGCCGTAACACTTATGACGCTACATGCGGCAAAGGGTTTGGAGTTTCCGATTGTATTCTTGGTTGGTATGGAAGAGGGGTTGCTACCACATACGCGTTCGATGGATGAATCGCTTGAGGATGTTGAAGAGGAGCGCAGGCTGGCTTATGTTGGTATGACGCGCGCGATGCAAGAATTGTTCTTGACCTATGCACAGTCTAGATTTGCATATGGTGGGCGTAGTTATAATTTCCCATCGCGTTTTTTGAATGACCTCGGCTTTAATCCGTATGGCAATCACGATATGGATGGTGATGGTTTTACGGACGATGATTTTGGCGAGGATGATTATAGCGATAGCTCGGATGGGTTGTGGACACGAAAACCGGGAAAACATAGCTTTGAACCTGACCGCGACGAGTATGATCCATTTCCGCCAGACTTGCCAATTTACGAATAATATTGTAAAATATTGAAAGTCGTTTGGAGCTTTTTATGCTCTAGGCGTGAACTTTAACTTTTTGATTGCGATATGAAGAAGGAGGAATTCATATGGACGATGCTATGGATGTAAATGTTTTTTTAGACGAATGTAATCACGACATAATCGACCCGGCTCTGGAAACGGGGCTGAGTCCCGATTTCTACTTCGAGTACCTTGTGGCGATATGCTCTGTCATTCCGGCGAGCAGAACTGCAAGGGTCGAGTACGACAAGAAGCGCAACCTGGCCTTCGAGAAGACTATCGAGATGTTCGATTCGGATCCGACGGATGCACATTGGCTGATTAATTGTCTGGAGCAGTATAAGCTGCAGTGGATGGTGATGAA
Organism: Candidatus Saccharimonadota bacterium; assembly: GCA_024402845.1. Classification (GTDB taxonomy): domain Bacteria; phylum Patescibacteriota; class Saccharimonadia; order Saccharimonadales; family Saccharimonadaceae; genus UBA2834. Next base: position 1,233 of record JAKSSY010000004.1, read on the forward strand.
TGGCCTGATGGATAAAATCGAGCACTATGCGCGCCATGACGCTCGCACGACGGCCATGGCCTTAATCGACTTCATGATTATTCAGCTCGAACATCAGAACAGGTTCTTGCATTCGTACCTTTATTTCTCCCCGTCGAGGGCGCTTTTTGCCGGGAGGACTGAGGTGACGGATCAATATGCGGACGCTATGACCAGTAGAGAAACGGTATCAGAGAGAGTGAGATCTCTCAGGGATGAACTCGCAGTCAAAAAGTAAAACTTTGCGGCCTCGAGGAGTGTTTGCCTCGAGGCCATTTTTATGTTATAATCTGTTCTGTTCGGCGAGAAATGCCGGAAGTAAGCTTTGTTTTTTCAAAGTAGAAATGGGGTGGTGTTATGGAAAACAAAACGTTTTTAAACGGTGTTAACTTCATCAATACCGTCATGGCGAGGATGACTACTGGGCAAACAATGAGCTTGCCGGGATACGACAGGGTTTTGACCGAAATTGTTAATCCCGGGCTTGATCTGCTGTCGAGTTCTGCAACTATTGTGAATGTGCAGGGGAATGACGTAATCCAGATTCGTCAGGGTCGTCGCGCCAGTGGTATCAACGGTGGCGTGAACGAAGAAGTGGTTGTAGCTGAAAGGTTCTTGAGGATTTTTGAGGACTACGAAGACGTGGACTTGGGGTGGTTGAATTTCCTCAAGTATCGCATACTACTGATGGCGCGCGATGCGCTTGAGGCGAAGTATGGCAACAACTGCAACGAAGCCACTGAAGAGAAGGATGCATTGCTTTACAGTACCATTATGAACAATATTCAGAATATCCGCGAGGAGCATCCTGAGTATATGTATGATCCGCGTTGTAATGGGGATTGTATGGATTGTCCGTACTTCGTGATCGACGGTGATGACGGTGATGACGATACTGTGTAGTGTGATGGAGTAGTAACAACTGTGTTGCCTCGGTAAAAGAAGGATACCGAGGCTTTTTCTTGAAAAATAGTTGACATATATAAATAATAATGATATTATATGTAAGCTGTCGCGCAAATATGACAATTAATATGCGTGATGACGATCTTTATACACCTATAGTCTTTCTCATATAGAATGGAGGGATTCAAAATGAAAGACACTACTTTTCAGAACAGCGTCGACTTTTTAACCGATGCTATCAAGCTTATCACCGATGGTACAGACGTAGACAAGGCTCTCAGAACTAAGTTTCTGGTTGAGGTCCTGGAACCGGGCATGGATATGGTGTACAACACTGCCTATCTGTTTGGTGAAGGCGAGGGCGAATACGACATCGTATGCGACACTGGCGTTAATGATGGTGAAGTTAATGAGCAGGATGCAGCTATCTTGATTTACCGTCTGCGCGCTCACCGTGAGCTTGATGCGATGATGGCGGATGCCAAGAAGGCTTGCGCCATCGAAGTTCGCATCGGCTTGGACACTGGCATTGGAATGATTATCGGAGATCTGCTTGCTGGAAATCCGATTGATGATGCCGATAAGTTCGCCAAGGCCATCTTTGAGGTCGCAATGGAGTACGAAGACAAGGATCTTGGAGTGAATCGCACGGTTGTCCTTAATGCCTTACTCTTTGCACATGATTTACTCGTTACATTCGGCATATACATGCTGGAAGAAGGTCTGGTCGAAAAGGATGAGGCAAGATACGATGCCGCCGGCAAAACTCACGATGCTAGTATTGACAAGATGAATGAGTATGCCGAGAAGTACTCCGAGTTCTTCGAACCCGATGAAGATGCCGATGGTTCTAAGCCTTCTTGTAACCATGATTGTGCTACTTGCGAGCATTGCGGTGGAGATAGCAACGAGGCATAAAACCTGCGCTACATGAAACTTATTCTGAAAAGACTCAGCCCCGGACGGACGCGCCCGGGGCATTTTATTGCCTCGTAATAGAGGCTTTTTCTTGAGTTTTTATCTGTTATGTGTTAAAATTGCAGAGATATTAGCTCAGCAAGAGACTCGTTAGTAAACATTGTGCTCTTGCTTTAACCAAAGGAGTGTTCATGCGAGAATACGAACTAACCGTGCTCGTTCATCCTGATTTAGAGATGAATCTTGAGCCGGCTACCGACAAGATCAAGGCTTTGATCGAAGGCAACGGCGGTAAAATCACCAAAGAAGCCAACGAAGGCAAGAAAAAACTTGCTTACCAGATTAAGGGACAAGATTTTGCGGTTTATTATTACTACGAATTGGAACTTCCTGCAGCAGCACCAGCAAAGATTTCGTCAGTGCTCAATATCACTGACGAAGTTATCCGCTACTTGCTAGTTGCAAAAGATCCACGTCGTGAAAAGTTGGCAGCAAAACGCCAAGAACGCAAAGCGCAAGAAGAAACAAAAGAGGAGGAATAGTATATGGCGCGGGGTTTTAGTAAAGCAATCATTGTAGGTAACATTACGCGTGATCCAGAATTGCGCAGCACACCAAGTGGAGCACAGGTTTGTAGCTTCTCGGTAGCAGTTAACCGCAATTACAAAGACAGTTCTGGTGCAAACCAAGAATCAGTCTCGTTCATTGATTGTACAGCGTGGGGACGCGCTGGTGAAATCATCGCGCAATATGCAAAGAAGGGTAGTGGCATTCTAGTTTCCGGTCGTCTAGAACAGCGTAGCTGGGAAGACAAGGAAGGCCAGAAGCGCTCCCGTGTCGAAATCGTCGTAGAAGACTTTAACTTTGTTGGCGGTAACGCTAGCGAAGGTGGTGGCAATTATTCTAGTAGCAAGAGCAGCTCTACTGCAGATTCTCAGGATGTTGCACCAGATGATATCTCCGACGAGCCAATCGATTTAAGTGAGATTCCATTTTAGAAAGGATAATAATGAAGAGATACAAGAATGATCCAAATATGTATTTCGATTATCGCGATGTAAAAACTCTACAGCGCTATGTCGATGCATATGGTCGCATTGAGCCAATCGCAAAGACTGGTCTTTCTGCAAAGCAACAACGCCAGCTCGCTGTCGCTGTTAAGCGCGCACGTCATCTAGCATTAATGCCATTTGTAGCAAGCGCATAAATTCGGAGGTTCCTAGAAAATGTACGGACCAACGGATTTAAAGAAAAATACCTTGATTACCCTCGATGGGCAACCATATAAGGTAGTTGAATATTCGCAGAAAGTTATGGGTCGCGGTGGCAGCATCGTGAACGTAAAGGTAAAGAACCTTATTACTGGCGCACTTTTGCCGAAAACCTTCAAAGGCCAGGAAAAGATTGAGTCAGCAGAGGTTACGAACCAAACTGTGCAATATCTCTATAATGATGGTGAAAAGTTCTATTTTATGAACCCAGAAACCTTCATACAGTACGAATTGCAGGCTGATATGGTCGGTGATTCTAAAGATTTCATGAAGGAAGGTGAGAACTTTGATATTCAGTTCTATAACGATAGCCCAATTAACTTAGTACTTCCTAAGAACGTTTGGCTTGAAGTTACTTATACTGAAAGCGTAGTAAAGGGCGATACGACTTCTTCTGTACAGAAGGATGCAAAGCTCGAAACTGGCGTCGAGATCAAGGTTCCAGCATTCATTAAGACTGGCGATGTAGTTTCTGTTGATACTGAAACTTATGCTTATCGTGAGCGCCAGAAATAATCATCATGGATAGTAAAAATAGCAGCTACGACGCTAATAGTTGGGCTGCTATTTTTGATGGAGGCGGCAAGTGCGAGTGGGGGAGTGAGCCTATATTAGTGATTGTGGGGCCAACCGCGTCGGGAAAGACGGGTTTAGCGATCGATGTGGCCTTGGAACTGGACAAGAATGGCCATGAATGTGAAATTATTTCGGCGGATTCGCGTGCGATTTATAAAGGAATGGATATTGGTACGGCGAAGCCAACTAAAGAAGAGATGCGGAGCGTGCGGCATTGGGGCATAGACTTAGTAGAGCCAGATGAGCGTTTTACGGTCGTAGATTTTGTTCAATATGCCAAGCAAAAAATAGCAGAAATACGCGAACGCGGACATTTTCCGATCATCGCGGGCGGCACCGGATTGTATGTAGACGCATTGGTGTATGATTATCAATTCAGTGATGTTGTGAAAAAAACTTATTCAGACCGCGAGGCTATGAATGATGGGTACTTAGTGATCGGAATAGACTGGCCGAGAGGTGTTTTAAGGGATAGGCTACTACAAAGGTCGTATAAATTATTTGAACAGCCAATTGAAGAAGAAACTTTGAAAATGGTAGAAAAATATGGCTGGGATGAGCAGGCAATGAAGTCCGACATCTATCCAATTTGTTGGGAAATGATGCGCGGAAATATAAGTTTGGACGAGGCGATTAAATTGAATGCGGTTGATGACTGGCATTTAGCTAAAAGGCAACTTACGTGGTTCAAGCGTAATAAAAATATTGTATGGTTACCGCTCGACGGGGCAAAAGAACGTATAAGTAATTTTTACTTAAGTAGATAATTCTTGCGGTTTTGTGTTAAAATTAAGACAAGATGAGCAAAGAAAATAACATGCCACTAGAAAAATTATTCGGCTCGAAGACTAGGGCTAAATTACTAGCGTTATTCTTTGAAAATCCGGATAAGTCTTATTATGTGCGCGAGATTACTCGTGTAATTGAAGAACAAATTAACTCGGTCCGTCGTGAGCTTACGAACTTAAATGCGCTCGGCCTTGTTAAAATTGAGAACTACGAGAATAAAGTATATTACTCAGCTAATATGAAACATCCATTTGCGCGTCCAATGACGGAAATCTTTTCGCGTAAATTTGATAGCTCTACGGTTGCGGATACTTCTGCGCCAAAGTCTGTTTGGGAAGAGTATGTACGCCCAGTAGAGAATATACTTAATGCTTTGCTTGTTACTAATCGTTTGCCGGGACAGGAAGGCCTTGACCTTCTGATCATTGGTAATGATTACCAGAGAAAACTTACTCGTTGGGCGGAGCTAGTCGAAAAGAAGCAGGGCAAGCCGCTTAACTATGCAATTATGACGCGTGAGGACTATCTTTATCGCAAGAGTGTGCGTGATAAGTTCCTTGCGGATGTTTTCTCGTTAAGAATTAGTGATAAATACGATCCAGAAAAGATACTATAAGTCAGAAAAGGAGGAGTAATGTTTGAGATCGAGCTAAAAAACTCGGACGAAATGGTAATCCGAGCCAAGGACAACAACGTAAGTATCAATGTCGTACAATCTACGATTGATGCTGATTTGAAGGTTGGCACGATTCGTGGCGCAGGTGAATTTGAGATTGGCGATATTGCCATTATCGCAAAGAGTCTTAAAGGTGGCGGCGTAATGTATCGTATCGATGTAGAGGGGATTAAGATTGGCATCGTAGGTAATACTGCGGTCATCGAGGATCTTGATGAACTTGGCCCAATTGATATCTTGGGCTGCTCTGATGCGAAGTATGTTCCGGTCGTTGAGCCAAAGATTGTAATTCCAATGGGGAATATGGATTTTGCCGAAATTAAGGCTTCTGTAAAGAGTGAAAAGAAGCTAAAGATCAAGAATGCCAACTCCTTGCCAGCCGTAATGGAAGTTTGGAACTTAGACTAACGACTAACCCTTGCAAAATAGGGAAAGATAAGATATAATAGAGCATAGTTTTAAGAAATAAAAGAGAATAATAATATGGCAGTATGTGAAATTACCGGCAAAGGCAAGATGTATGGCCACAATGTGAGCTTTTCTCAGCATAAGACTCGCAAAGTTTTTAAGCCGAATGTACAAAAGCGTACTTTCATCGTAGACGGTCAGAAGGTTAAGCTTAACGTTTCTACTTCCGCTCTTCGTACGCTTCGCAAAAAAGGCTTGATTAAGTAAATTTTATCAAAGTCTGATAAAATAAGGGTTATGGATATCGCCATAACCCTTATTTTCTTGTTGCTTGTGCTGGTTTTTTCGACCGTTTTGCATGAGCTGGCGCATGGTTATATGGCATATTGGCTCGGTGATGAAACGGCAAAGCTTAGTGGTCGTTTGTCTCTGAACCCGTTAAGGCATATTGATCCGTATATGTCGATCGTATTGCCGGTGCTTTTGTATTTGATGGGTGGACCTATATTTGGCGGCGCAAAGCCGGTGCCGATTAATACGCGCAATCTGAAGGGTGGCGAGTGGGGTTTTGCGCTAGTGGCGATTGCTGGGCCACTTACTAACTTTATTTTAGCGTTTATATTCTTCTTGTTGTGGTTTACGATTGGGCACAATAACGACCTTTGGAGTGGAATCTTGATTAATAGTATGTATATGAATATGGGCTTTGCGTTGTTTAATATGATTCCGATTCCGCCGCTAGACGGAAGCCGCGTACTCTATGCTTTGGCGCCGGATTTTGTGAAGAGGTTTATGGAATCGATTGAGCATGTTGGGATTATTTTCGTATATATTATGATCTCATTCCTCAGCAGCCTTATAGCCAATTATATGAATACGGCGCAGTCCGCAATCTTGAAGCTCTTCCTCTGGATAGTTGGTGCAAGTTAAGCTATATGCTATAATTAAGGTATCCCGAGTAGCGCATGATTTTCCTGAATAATCATGTTTATGGGAGCTCGACGCATCAAGACCGTGGTCTTGGAGTGAGAGAGCTTACCCACCGTGTTCTTATCACGGGAAAACTTGTTACTCGGGATTTTTTGATGTCTCAATATCTGGTAGAATATGCTTATGGAAAACGACGATTGGCAGAGTCCGTTTCTCGATAAATGGTCTGAACTTGCGGCTTCTGGGGCACCCGGAGAAGAGATTGGCGATGCAATCGATGAGGCTGAGTCCGATGATGTATTGCAGCAGAATATGCAGGGGCTCGGGAAGACGGCGCAGCGGATAGCAGGAAAGCTCCGCTATAATGCACTGGAGACGCAATCTTATATCCCGCAAAGGGTGGATTTTGAAGCTGAACGAGATAGTTATATGAATCGCGATTATAGCGCGGAAGTGCTGGCGAATGAGGACATCGCGGATAATGTGAAAGAAACTTATGCGGATATTATTAATCAGTATCCGCAATTAAAGATGGTACAGGTGGTCTCTAGGGTCGGCGAAGAGAGTGGCGGTTTTATATACTGGGCGACGGCGGAGGAGGAAGAAGATGCACAGCCACATATGCTGATAGAGGGGGATTTTAGTGAGGCTGGTCGTACGAGTGACTACGAGGAAGCGGAATATTTTGCGTCGAAAATTACGGCAGATAGAATAGCAATGGAGCTAGGCTGTGATCCGACGGATATTATGGGGAACCCTGGATTGCAGCGTGATTTACTTTTGCTACACGAGCTTGGACATGCGAACAGTTTTTTGAATCGATATCTTAAACCGATGATGCGCAGCGTAGACAAAAAGGTAGACGGGGATAAAGATTTTAACTTTTCCGTGGCGTTGTCTCGAGTAGCAGAAGAATGGGGGAGACGTACGGATGTTACTGAAGACGTAAGACTTCTAACTCCAGGGAGTATTATTAGCCCAGACGAGCTGGGGCTTTGCGAGCGAAAGTCTGATATATATCGCAATACGATAAAAAAACGCATGGCGGTGAGGTTCCAGAATAATGAGATGCGTGATCTCGAAGACGTGAGAATAGAAGATGCTAGAAGGTATCGTCAGCGAACAGAAGAACGTATTGCTGATGACTTTGCGATAAAATATGTACTCGACCATCAAGATAAATATTTCAGCGATGTTGAAACTGGTGTTCCGGTGGATGTTTCTGAGACCTTTGAAGTTGATCTTGGTATGCAGTCGGGTAAATATTTGATGCTGAAAAAGCGCGGTGGCGGCGATGTGAAAGGTGGATTTTTGCTTCATACGCCGCATCTTGGCGAAGAGCTGATTTTGACCGGTTCGTCAGATCCAGATAATAAAGATGACATTCGCAACTATGGCGCAGTTGAACGAGTAGTGAGCGATAAAAAGCGCGGCCTTACTATAACGACGGATAGTGGCGAGTATTTAATGACGATGCCGCGAGATATAAAGAGAAAACCAATTGAGCGAAGCGTAGAAGAGCTAAACCGTAAATTCGGATTAGAAACGGGGCAGGAGCTACAGCTCATGAGTTTATATATGCCGCGCAATGATGAAGATATGTATGACGATGAAGAGAAGTATGATGATGCGGTGGGGCGTGGCGGTATTGTGTACGGTAGATTGCTAGATGACGTAGCTCAGGGTGAGCCGCTGCATATGGCAGTAGAGACGGAGCTGAAGGGCGAGCTCGAGGAGTGGACGAGTTGGCCAGTAGATAGCGTAGAACAAGATTGGCGAACTTGGCGAATCAATACGAAGGTTGGCGATAATGTGGCGACGTATGAAGTTTTACCTTTGCCGAAGACACATAAGAAAATTGATTATGGTAAAATAGAGTCATGAAACAACGCATTCGGGTGACGGCGATATGCAAAAAAGACGATGAAATCTTGCTACTAAAGCGAGCAGGTGGGCGCGTTGAGGGTGTTTTGAATAATTTTGAACTTCCAACAGGAAAGATTATTTTTGGCGAGCAGCCGGAAGAGGCGATGTCTCGCGCGATTTATGAGAATCTTGGCGTGCAGGCGCAAAGTTTGCAGTTATCCGACGTGGTGACGTTTACGGATTTGGGTAATTCTTCCGAACAGGGTAATTTGTTTATCGTGTTTGAGGTGCAACTCCAAGATGAAGGCCTAAAGATTACGTCCGATCGCTATTCTGCGTATAAGTGGGTGAAGCCAACGGAGGCGGGCGCGTTGACGCTATCCGAGGAGAGCCTGATGGTGCTCCAAATTACGGCAACAAAAACTGGTACGCTTGCGACGAAAATTATTTCGGTTGGCGAAGAGTCAAAGCAGGTCTTGCCGGCAAGCGATTTTGCGACGATTTATACCGATGGTGGATCACGCGGAAACCCTGGTCCAAGTGGTCTTGGTTACTATATTATTGGCCCGGATGGCAAGGAATTGAAGAGGGGTGGAGAATTCTTGGGTTTTTCGACTTCGCGTTTGGCAGAATATTACGGTTTGAAGGAGGGTCTCGAGCAGGCGTTGGAGCTTGGGCTAAAGCGCGTACACTTTAAGAGTGATAGTTTGATGATGGTGAACCAGATGAATGGCGTATACAAAGTGAAAAATCCAGATTTGATGCAGGTTCATACGGATGTATTGAAGTTACTCAGCAATCTTGAGGCATATAGCTTTACACATGTCTCGCGCGAATTAAACGCGGAGGCGGATGCAGAAGTGAACAAGGCGATAGATGCAAATATGCGCCGAACAGAGGCGGAATATTAAAAAAGGCTCCGGAAACGGAGCTATATTTTATATTATATCAAATATTGAAGTTTTTGTCAAGTTCTGCTAAGATAAAAGTGAGCTCGTTGATGTAGTCGCTGGCCTTTTTGGCGAGAGGAAAGTCCGGGCAGCATAGGATACGGTAGTTGCTAACGGCAACCGCGCGCAAGCGTAGGAATAGTGCCACAGAAACAATACCGCCACGGCTCATTAGCTGTGGTAAGGGTGAAAAGAGTGGGGCAAGAGCCCACAGATTACGATGGCGACATCGTAATGGGGTAAACTCTACTGGCTGCAAGGAGACCTATATACTTTGATCCGAGGATGGTCGCTCACCGCTAGACCCTGCAAGCAATTGTGGGGCTAGATAGATGACTACAGGCTGACTTGTCAGTTACAGAACCCGGCTTACAAAACGGGCTCACCTAAAATACTCACTATGTGAGTATTTTTGATGGTAAAATGGGCTTATGGATATATCGATTGAAAACTTTACGATAAAGATTCCGGTGGACTATCAACAGGTCAATTCTTTACCTGGCGACCCAGCGGGCTCGATGTCGTTCATGAAGAAAACACCAGAGGCGGCCTGTTTGGTTATGTACAGTGGTATTCCGTCTGAACAATCCATGCCGTTTAACTCTAAAGAAGAAGTTGTGCGCGGTATTCATGGCACACTCGCCGAGGACCAAGGTCTAATCGAGGTTGAGTCTGGTATTACGCCGGCAGGAAAGAAATATATATTCTCGATCGTGAAGACGCTTAACCGCGGTACGGTTGGCGTGCAATATAGCTTAGTGCTGCATATTGGTTATTTTGCGGAGCATGTTTTTCAGGCGCAGGCTTTCTTTGATGAGACCGGTTATACCGGTGGACGCGATGCATCCGTATTTGCGATTTTGCAGAACGAAGGCAAAGTTACCGTTGATGGACAGAATATTTCCGGTTGGGCAGTTGATCCTTATGACCCACAATACACGCGTGGCGTTTTGATGAATATGAGTGAAAAGACGGATTATGATGAGGTTTTCCCAAATCATCCGCTGACGCAGGCGCGTATTTTGGCAAAGAATTTGATAGAAATGAATTAAAAAAATCTCCCCAGGTGGGGAGATTTTTTTTGTTGTAATCTCTAGGATTATTTTACGCTTTCGCAGATAGCAGTGAAGGCTTTTGGATCGTTGACTGCGAGTTCGGCGAGAACTTTGCGGTCGAGTTCGATGTTCTTGCTCTTCATGCCGTTGATCAACTTGCTATAGCTGATACCGTTTTCGCGGGCAGCGTTGTTGATGCGGGTGATCCAGAGTGCGCGCAAATCGCGTTTGCGGTTGCGGCGATCACGGTAAGAATAACGAAGGGATTTGATAACACCTTGCTTCGCGAGGCGATAGCTACGGGTGCGATAATGCTGCATACCTTTAGCAGCTTCAAGAATCTTTTTGTGCTTTGCGCGTGCAGCGACTCCACGTTTAACTCTCATGATTAAGCTCCTAATGCAGTTTTAACGTTTTTCTTGATGCGGCCGCGAATAGTAGCAGCGGTCTTCATGTTGCGTTTGCGGGCCTTGGACTTCTTGGCCAAGATGTGGTTACCGAACGCACGTTCGCGCATAACTTTACCAGTCTTGGTAAGGCGGACGCGTTTTGCAGTACCCTTATGGGTCTTCATTTTTGGCATTGTATTACCTTTCCTACTTTAGTTGATATATGAACGCTTTGGGGTGTAGGGAACCGGTGGGCGTTGTAACGCAGCTTGATTACTTATGGCGGACCATAAAGGTCAAGTTGCGGCCGCTCATCTGAGCTTTGCCATCGACGACAACTTGGTCGCCGAGTTTCTCGAGTATGCGATTCATGAGCTCGGTGCCGATTTCTTTGTGAGCCATTTCGCGGCCACGGAAGATAATCATAACTTTGACACGATCGCCATCGTCGAGAAGTTCGATGATTTTGCGGCATTTAATATTGAGGTCGTTCTCCCCAATTTTCAAACCAAGTCTGATTTGCTTGAGCTCGGAGCTCTTGGCGTTTTTCTTGGCGCGAGATTGTTCCTTCATCTTCTGGTACTGATATTTGCCCCAGTCGATAATCTTAACAACAGGTGGGTTGGCGTTTGGTGAAATTTCGACCAAATCTAGACCAGCGTCACGGGCCATTAATTGAGCGTCGCGACTAGACATAATGCCTAGCTGTGCACCATCAGCGCTGATTACACGCACCTCCGGATAACGAATTTCTCCATTTAGACGGGTGTGCTGCGAATTGTAGTTACTGATGGTATGACTCCTTCAAAAATTAGACTTGTTATGGGGAATATTATACTAAAAAAGCAGAGTAATTACAAGGGGTTAGCCCTCTGTTGAAGCATAAAGACTACGATCGCGATAGAGAAGGGCTTCCAGGATGTGTGCTTTGTTTATGATTTCATGGTTTTCTTCGTCTAAATCCGCAATCGTGCGGGCGACTTTGATGGTTTTGAAATAGGCGCGGGCGGAAAGGTTGTATTTCTCGGCGGCAGAATCTAAATAATGCTTGGCAGGATTGCTGAGCTTGATGTACTTTACGATTTCCGTAGAAGACAAAGAAGCATTGTGTTTGGTGATATATTTGTAACGCTCGAATTGGCGCTTTCTGGCGCGTGTGATTTGGATTTTAGCATTAGCATGTTCGTGTGTGCTAATTGTTGTGGTTTTTAATAAAACGGATTTATTCGGGCGCGAGACGGGAATGGTCATATCTATACGGTCAAGTAATGGTCCGGAAAGTTTTTTCCGATAGTTCATTACTTGGTATAGTCCGCAATTGCACTTGCGATTGGGCGATCCGTAATACCCGCAGGGGCATGGATTCATCGCGGCGATTAGCATGATGTCGGCAGGGTAGATAATTTTATTATTCGCGCGGCTGAGTGCGATTTTGCGTTCTTCGAGCGGCTGACGTAATGCTTCGATAATATCGCGACGAAATTCTGGAAGTTCGTCCATGAATAGAATGCCGCGATGTGCAAGAGTGATTTCGCCGGGGCTTAAATTTGGACCGCCGCCAATAATCGCAGAATAGCTGGCGCTATGATGTGGAGCACGGAAAGGACGTCTAGAAATGACGTGCGTAATAGGTTGCGAAATAGAATGAAGTTTGGTGACTTCAATGCATTCCTGAAGGCTCATTTCTGGCAGGAGTGATTGGGCGGTGCGGGCAAGCATAGTTTTGCCGGCTCCGGGTTCGCCATGGAACAAAATGTTGTGATGGCCGGCAACTGCAACGACGAGTGCGCGTTTGGCGAACGGCTGGTCGATGATGGCGTCCAAATACTGCTCATGCTTATCTTTTTCTGTTATTTTTACATTTTGCCTTAGGGGTAAAATATCGCGCTTTTGTTTTAATAATAGTCACAATTCGCGCAGGTTTTTGACCGGGAAAACATTAATTTTTGTGTTCACGGCAATGGCTGCCTGGGCAGAGTTTTGATAGGGGATATAGAGATCATTTATCTGATTTTTCTGAGCCGCTTCGACGATGTTTATGATGCCCTTGATGGGTTTTATTTCGCCGCTGAGGGATAATTCGCCGACAAACATCCGGTTGTTTAGGTCTTGTTGCAATAATTGCTGTGAGAGCGCAAGAATAGATAATGCTATTGGTAAATCTAGACCGGTACTATCTTTGCTCATATCTGCTGGGGCGAGGTTGATGGTGATTTTACTTTTGGTAGGGAAACTGAAACCGGAGTTTCGGATGGCGGAACGGATACGATCGCGGCTCTCGGCGATAGGTCTACTAGCCATACCGATAATATTGAAAGCTGGTAGGCCATGATTAGCGTCCGCCTCGACAGTAATGGTTTTATAATCGATGCCGTTTGGTACGGCAGTGAATACTTTGCTAGTCATGGGCGAATTATAGGGGTGATACACTTTACAATAAAGCATGAGAATGATAAACTGTTTGACAGTTGGGGCTGACAAAGCTTAGACGGATAATTAACAGTATGCATGCGAGTCGATTTGTACCGTAAGTACTTCTCATAAATGCAGAAAAAACTGCTAGTAAGCGCGTGGCTTTCATGCCAGCTTACGCTTGGGCCTAGTTTAATATTTTAGGTCTGTTATCGTTTGTGAGATACCATAACACTCGGTAATATCATATTCATGGTATTAAGGTTGATCTCTTGGCAGGGACCGACACGAAAATTTAGCCATGGCTTTCGCGAAGTTTTGTTGATTCCAGCTCCGTGATATTTGCCAAGATAAAAGAATTAACTATGCTCGTAGATTGCGTAACATGAGATTGTTCGGACCCGGAGGCAGTATCCGGCAGCTCCACCAATTGTTTGATAGTAGAATCCACCCAAAACGGGTGGATTTTTTATAGATAAAGCTAAAGTGTTTATGTTTTTCTTACAACATGCAGACATGGATTGTGTGGCGTGGTTTTTGATCTTGCGTCGCAGAAAATAGGGCAGAGATTTGGCAATAAAAAAATGGCCGATGCGGCCGGGAAATGTATAGAAAATCATAGAAAAATGAAGAACCGGTAACTGCGAGGAAAACCGGTTCTTCTGTGTGTGGAGTGTGGAGTTATATTTTGGAATCGATGTTTGTTTTTGGCTTTTGTATAAGAATTTTATTCAAAAGCTATCTCTATAATAAGGCAGTAAAATGCTAGTGTCAATAGAAAATATTCAAAAAATGTTGTGATTTTTGCAACAATTTTTAACAGGGGTGTTGTTTAAATGAAGTACGAAAAAGATCCCGTTTATAGTTAAAAATTTTAATTATTAGCATTATGTAGAAATGGACGATTTTTGAATAATTGCAACAAAATATGTATTTTGGGGCGAAATGGAGCAGAATAGGCATTAAATAGTATATGTTGTAAAAACTACAACGTTAAAATATGTGCTTGGTACATCTGTTTTTCGACGCTATGTTGTAAAAACTACAACGGAAATTGAACAAAAGAATTATTGACTTTTGCGCTTATGTCTGCTATATTGAGAATGTGCTTGAACAAAAATAAAAACGCACAAAACAAAAATAAAGAGGAGTAGAGTGTTGGAACCATAGAATGTGTATTTGGCGCAGCGAAAGCTTACTACTAGCCATAAATTACACCTAGGAGTAAGCTAAGCTCCGCCAAAACTGATCGCGAGATCAGGAGCGTAGAGCGCGTAAGATCACAAATCATTACTAGTACATTGATACCCAAAAAAGAAGAGGAATGTGAAAGATCTTGCAAGGATTATGCCTCTCTATACGAGAGGCGGTCAATCAAAGCTAGAGTAGAGAATAAGCTTGTGGCTATAAGTAATGTATATATTTGCCAGATAAGCCTCTCTACTTTAGCTCCTGAACATCTCTTGTGGGGGAAAGAATCGGTATTATTTTCTGTGTTTCGGTCGTAGCTGGACGACGTATTAGCTGTGGTTTTTTCGTAAGCGGGAAGAGCGTAGAGCACGCGCGTGTGTTATAATTCGCTTATGGATAAGTTATTGCTGATTTTTAGTGCGATATCGTTTGTTTTTCTGGTTGCAATGATGTTTTTGTTTTCGCCTAGCGATGTGGGGCCGCTCGGTGTTCTAGTATTTTTTACAATGTGCTATGTTCTTTTTCTTGGGCTTGCAGTCTTGGGCTGCAGGCTATTTTTCACGTTGAGAAGCAAGCTCGACAAAACAAAGATGGGCAATATTAAAAAGAAGAGTTATTACTATGGACTAGTGATAGCGCTAGCGCCGATCTTACTTTTGGTAAGTGCGTCATTTGGCGGTATTTCTATCCTCGAAATTGGCTTAGTTTTGGGTCTAGAAATACTGCTTTGTTTCTTGGTTTCGCGCAATATTGTGTGATACAATAATGCTTATGGATAATATGGGCTCTGGTGGGGGTAGTTCTGAGAAAGCTCCGGTTTTTGGCGCGCCAGAAAATGCCGCTCCAATGGGGGAAGTTGTTGGTTTTGAAGAGTTTGTAAAACAACGTGAAGACCTAAAGCCACAGATGGAATTACCGCCAGAATTGGCGGAATCCGCAGAGGCAAGTGTTGGCGAAAAAGCGCCAGAGATGCAATCGCAGGCAATGCCAACTCCAGTACCGGCAGCGCCGCTAAAAGATGAGCCTAAGACTGCAGAAGAGGAGGTGAAAGCCGAGCTTTCGCCGATTGATATTAAACGTGATGCCGAGGTGTTGCCGAAGGCATACATGCAGGCTGTAACGAAGATTGTGAATCGCGACAAAAAAGATCCGCATAAATTATTGGCGGAGCTTGATGTTGCGCGTTGGGATATGATGAGCAAAGCATTTGGCCGCAACCGCGGGGATGGGTTAAACGGTAAGCTTTAATATGGAAAGTTGGCAGTATACATTAATCGGGGTATTACTAGCGATAGGCTTTATTATCTTGGCCTGGAAGATTTTTGCTGGCGTCAAGCGTGAGCGCAAGAATTATGAGCGTGCCCTAAAGATGGTGCCGATGTTGATTCATCTACCACCAAGTACTGACGATGTTCAGACGGGCGGACGCGATGAGCGTGATGTTATTAATGAGCAGATTTCCGAAGCGCAGGTAATGTATAGTATTATTTCTTCGACTTTGAAGAAGGGGTTGAAGGGTAAGCTATATGGTCAGCGCCATATCAGCTTCGAAATTGTGGCGCATGATGGCCTTATTAATTATTATGCGACAGTGCCTGCAGTGTTGACGGAGACGGTAAAGCAGGCAATTACAGCTGCATATCCTACTGCGCGTATGGAAGAGGTCGCCGATCCGAACTTCTTCAGTGAGGTGGGTAAGATTGATGCGGTAGTTGGCGGTGAGCTTCGCCTCAAGGAAGATTACTGGTATCCGATTGCGACCTATGAAGACACGAAGCGTGATGCGAGCCTTGGCTTGATTAACGCAATGTCCGTTGCGAAGCCTGGCGACGGTTTAGGTATTCAAATTATGTTCCGCCCAACGGACGGTGGTTGGACAAGAAAATCGCTCGAGCGAGTACAAAATATAAAAGACGGGAAGAAATCTCGTGTTGCGTCAAACTTTTTGGGTAAAATATTTTACAACACGACGAACTTGATAGGTGATGTTGCGGAAGCATTATGGAGACCGCCAGAGGAACACGAAAAATATAAAGAAGAAGAAAAAATCTTGACCAATCTTCAGCAGGAAGAAATCACGAAGATTGAAGAGAAGACGAAGAGTCCTGGCTTTGAAGTATTTATTCGTGTTGTGTCGAGCTGCGCGACGAAGGCGCGCTCGGAAGCTTTGCTTAGTGGTGTTGTATCAGTATTCTCGCAATTTGATTTGCAGAATTATAACGGTTTCCGCTACGACATTCAGAAGAGTAGTGAGAACTTGGCAAAAGATTATATATTACGCATCTTCCCACAAGATCGCAGGGATATGATTTTGAACAGTGTCGAGCTGGCGTCTATCTTCCACTTGCCAGCACAGAATGCAATCCCGACTAGCCAGGTTGAGCGCCAGGCGACTAAGCAGGTAGATGGTCCTGCAAAGCTACCAGAAGATGGTGTTGTCCTTGGTGTAAACAGGTTCCGTGGCGAAGAAAAGATTATTCGTTTGCGCGACAAGGATCGCCGTCGCCATACGTACGTAATTGGTTCTACTGGTATGGGTAAGTCTATCTTGCTCACTAATATTGCGTACCAGGATATGTGCGATGGTCGTGGCTTTGCATTTATTGATCCGCATGGCGATGCCGTAGAATTGCTCCTCAGCAAAGTTCCGCCGGAGAGGATGGACGATATTATCTTGTTCGAGCCGGGCAACCTCGATAATCCGGTCGGTATGAACATGTTCGAATTCCAGAACGAGGACCAGAAGGACTTCATCGTACAGGAAGGCATTAATATGCTTACCTCCTTGTATGATCCGGGTAACCAAGGCATCTTTGGCCCACGTGCGCAGCACATGTTCCGCAATGCCGCACTGCTTCTTATGAGCGACCCTGAAGGCGGTACGTTTATTGATATTCCGCGCTGTTTCATCGATCCAGAATTCGTAAAGTCTAAGCTGAAATATGTAACCGATAAGACCGTATATGATTATTGGACGAAAGAGTTCCCAGCATCACAGAAGTCCAACGATGCGGGTGAGGTGACGAGCTGGTTCGTCTCGAAGTGGGGTCCATTCCTATCGAACAAGATGATGCGCAATATTCTTGGCCAAACCAAGTCCGGCTTTAATATTCGCGAAATCATGGATAATAAGAAGATTTTGCTTGTGAATCTCTCGAAGGGTAAAACTGGCGAGCTCAACGCAAAGCTTCTTGGTATGATTTTCGTCATGAAATTCCAGGCGGCAGCAATGAGCCGTGCAGATATGGCGGAAGATGATCGCCAGGACTTCTGTCTATTCGTAGATGAGTTCCAGAACTTCGCAACAGAGAGTTTTGAGTCTATCCTTTCGGAAGCTCGTAAATATCGCTTGAACCTTGTTTTGGCAAACCAGTTTATGACGCAGCTGACCGATAAGATTCGCGAGGCTTTGCTTGGTAACGTTGGTACGTTGATGTCTGGTCGTCTTGGTGTGACGGATGCGGAATTGATGGAGAAAGCATTCTCGCCAGTATTTACGGCAGAGGACTTGCATAAACAGGCAAACTTCTCGGCAATTGCGACCGTAATGATGTTTGATATGCCGACATCGCCATTTACGATGAGTCTCTTACCGCCAATGGGCGAGTCGAGTGAAGAATTAATGAAGCGCATGCGCGAGTATGCATTGTCGCGCTTCGGTCGTCCACGTGCGGAGGTTGAGGCGGAAATTGATAGACGTCTTGCTGCGACGGATGAAGAAGAACCAGAGCCGGCACCGGCTCCAGCGCCAGCACCAGCAGCAGCGGTGGCGGATACGCCTGCGGCGGCTGCACCAAAACCGGCACCAAAACCGGCAGCAAAGCCAAAGAAGAACTTCTTGGATTCCTGGCTGGAAAAGAAAGCAAAACTTGAACAGCAAGCGCGCGAGGAAGTGAAAGCGGCGGCAATTCAGCAAGCGGCACAGCCACAAGTCGTGAAGCCGACAGCGTCGGCTCCGGTGGCAAATGTCCATCCTGGCGTAGCGGCAATTCCAACAGTTGCGCAGAAAGCTACAGCGGCTCCGAAAGGCCCTTCTATTAAACCAAAGAATGCAACGATGATTGGCAACAATAAGCCAGTCGGTCAGCCTTCTGTTCCGGTCATTTCGCCGACTGCGGCGCCGAAGGTGACGGCAGCAGAGAAGATGCTAGAAAATCCAAACGGTTCGATTTGGGCGGCGGCAGCAGCACAGAATGCGGCACGTGCGCAAGCGAATCTTGCGCCAGCAGCACCAAAAGTTGTAGAAGACCCAACAGCAATTAAGATTCACCACGATCCAAATCGTCGTGCAGTATTTGATGGTGGCGCAAAAGCGCAGGTAGCCGCTCCAACTGCAGCTCAAGCGGTCGGCTCACATGGTAAGACTATTGCAGTACAGCCAGTAGCGCAGCCGGTTCAGCAAGCGCCAGTGATGGCACAAGAACAAGTAATGACTTCGATTAGAATTCCTCATACCCAGGTACAGGCTCCGCGTGCAGCGGCAGTACCAGTCGCGGCACAACAGCCAGTTGCCGCGCGTCCGGTTGCAGCTCAGCCGGTGGCTCAAACGCAAACGACCGCGTCAGGCGGCATTAGAGCCACAAAAGACGATGAAGATGGCGTTGTACTGCGCTGGCGCTAAACAAAGGCCTTAGAAGCGATTTTAGGGGGCAATTCCTTGTATTTTTAGATACGATATAGTAATATATTATATGTATTAAAAATATCAAGTTGAGGTAAGTATTCATGGCTGAAGAGTATAACTCGTCTGAAATTCAGGTTCTTGAAGGACTTGAGCCAGTTCGCAAGCGTCCTGGTATGTATATTGGCTCGACTGGGTACGATGGCTTACATCACTTAATTAAGGAAATCGCCGATAACTCTATCGATGAGGCGATTGCGGGCTATGCAACCTCGGTAACAGTTACATTGTTGTCCGATGGTGGCTGCCGTGTTGACGATAACGGCCGTGGTATTCCGGTTGATATCCACCCAAAAACAAAAATGTCATCTCTTGAAACAGTATTAACTGTTCTTCATGCTGGTGGTAAGTTTGGTGGCGGCGGCTACAAGGTTTCATCTGGTCTTCACGGTGTGGGTTCTTCCGTCGTAAATGCACTTTCTACGCATATGATTGCGGAAGTGTATCGCGATGGTAAGATTAATCACATCGAATTTGATACTGGTAAAACCGTAAAACCACTCGAAGTGATTGGTAAGACTGATAAGGTTGGTACAAGTATTACCTTCTATCCAGATCCTGCAATCTTTAAAGAAACAACAACTTTTGACTATGACTGGGTAGTTAATTATCTACGCCACCAGGCATATCTAACTAAAGGTATCCTTGCGACCGTACATGACGAGCGTACGGGTAAGAGCGATTCCTTCTACTTTGAAGGTGGTATCAAGAGTTATGTTCGTCGTCTTAATGATGGCAAGGAAGTGCTTGGCGGTGGCGATATCTTCTATGTAGAAAAAGCAATTGAAGATAGTGTCGTAGAAATCGCAGTGCAATATAATGATGGTCTCGCAGAAACAATGCGCCCATTCGCAAACAACGTTCTTACGCCAGATGGCGGTATGCACGTAGTTGGTTTCCGCACCGCACTAAACCGTACGATTAATGATTACGCACGCAAGAATGGACTTCTAAAAGAGAAGGAAGAAAACCTTACTGGTGATGATATCAAGGAAGGTCTTGCGGCGGTTATTCTCGTAAAACTTCCAGATCCACAGTTTGAGGGTCAGACCAAGAACAAACTTGGCAATCCAGAAGTACGTGGTTATGTAGACAAGGTAATGAGCGAATACTTCTCGTATTATCTTGAGGAGCATCCAGATATTGCAAAGGCAATCGTACAAAAGGCTACCTTGGCAGCACGCGCACGCAAAGCTGCGCGCGCAGCACGCGATAATGTACTTCGCAAGGGCGCATTTGAAGGCCTTAACCTTCCATCAAAGCTTGCAGACTGTTCCTCACGCGATCGTACCGAATGTGAGCTATTTATCGTAGAGGGTAACTCTGCGGCGGGTTCTGCGAAGGAGGGTCGCGATAGTAAGATTCAGGCGATTTTGCCGCTTCGTGGTAAAGTTCTTAATACTGAACGCGCGCATCTAGACAAGATGTTTGCAAATGCTGAGATTGTTTCTTTGATTAAGGCGCTCGGCGTCGGTATTGGTGAATCTTTTGATATTAATGGTCTTCGTTATTACAAAATCGTATTCATGACGGATGCGGATGTTGATGGTGCGCATATCTCAACTTTGCTTTTGACATTCTTCTTCCGCTATATGCCAGAAGTTATTAAGGCTGGTCACGTCTATCTAGCAAAACCACCGCTATTTGGCTTGATTAAGGGTACTGGCAACACGCGCAAGATTGAATATATTTATAACGAAGAAGCTCTCGAGCATACCTTGGCGAAACGCATCGAAGAACGCAAGGCTGCTGGAACAAAAATTAATCCAGAAGATGAGCGTTTCAAGCAGGCTGGCTATACTGCACAGCAGCGCTTTAAGGGTCTAGGTGAGATGGATGCATCTCAGCTCTGGGAAACTACCATGAATCCGAAGAATCGTACTCTTATTCGCGTAAACATTGAGGATGCTGAAAAAGCTGATGCAATCTTTACGAAGTTGATGGGTAACGAAGCAGAATTACGTAAAAACTTTATTCAATCTCGTGCCGCAACGGTCGATTTGGATGATTTGGACTTCTAGGGAGGATAGATTATGGCAGATAAGAAGAAATTAAACGAAACTCCAGAAGAGAACGAAAAAGATACCAGCAAAGTTGGTGGCGTGCCAGATGCAGCTGACAACAAAGGCGTAGACGAGACGCTTGGCGATTACAATACCGAAGCTGAAGAGACGGAAGAGGAAGTTGTAAAAGTTGGTGGCTTGCAGGCGCACCGTGGTGAAGATGGTGTAGAAGAGCTTACCGTTGAGAACGTGATGGAAGATAGCTTCTTGCGTTACTCAATGTCTGTTTTGATTGATCGTGCTTTGCCTGATGTGCGCGATGGCTTGAAGCCGGTTAACCGCCGTATTCTTTACGCGATGAATAAGAACGGCTGGAAAGCCCCACACGCAACTGTAAAGTCCGCACGTATCGTTGGTGAAGTAATGGGTAAATATCATCCGCACGGCGATTCGTCGATTTACGAATCTATGGTTAACCTTGCTCAGCCTTGGAAGATGCGCTATACGCTCGTAGAAGGCCAGGGTAACTTTGGTTCGATGGACGGCGATGAGGCAGCTGCTTCACGTTATACCGAGGCTCGCATGGATAAGGTTGGCGCAGAGCTTCTATCCGATATCGAGAAGAACACGGTTGATTTCCGTGACAACTTTGATGGTACCGAGCAAGAACCAGTCGTACTTCCAGCAGCAGTACCAAACATTCTTTTGAACGGCCAGATGGGTATTGCGGTCGGTATGGCAACAAACATTCCACCACACAACCTTGGCGAAGTTGTTGATGCAACGGTTGCTCAGATTGAAAATCCAGATATTACGCTCGAAGAGTTAATGAAGCATGTAAAGGGTCCAGATTTCCCAACCGGTGCAGAAGTCTACGGCGGTGCGCCAATGAAGCAAGCTTATGCGACTGGTCGTGGTTCGGTAACGATTCGCGCTGTTGCAAATATCGAAGAGCGCAAGAACGGTCGCTTTAATATCATAATTACAGAAGTTCCTTACGGTATGAGCAAGGAAGGCTTCGTAGAAAAAGTACGCGATCTCGTACTCGCAAAGAAGCTTGATCATATCGCTGATGCGCGCGATGAGTCCGCTCGCGGTAAGATTCGCGTCGTTGTAGAGCTCAAGAAGGATGCTTTCCCGAAGAAAATTTTGAACCAGCTATATAAATTAACTGGTTTGCAGACGACTTTCCACTATAACGTGCTAGCACTCGTTGATGGTATTCAGCCAAAAGTTATGGGTTTGAAGGAAATCCTCGCCGAGTTTATTAAGCATCGTCAGAAAGTTATTCGTCGTCGTACGGAGTTCGATCTTAATAAGGCAAAAGAACGTGCGCATATCTTGGAAGGTTTGAAGATCGCGCTCGATCATATTGATGAAGTTATCAAGACAATTCGTGAATCTTACGATGATGCGGATAAGCGCTTGATGGAGCGCTTCGGCCTATCCGAAGTTCAAGCAGCGGCCATCTTGGCGATGCAGCTTCGCCGTCTCCAAGGCCTAGAACGTGACAAGATTGAAAACGAGTTGAAAGAACTCCATGAGCTCATTGCAAAACTCGAGGGTATCTTGGCGTCCGAAGAGGCTATTCTTAATGTCGTAAAGGAAGAACTCCTTGCGATGAAAGAGAAGTATGGCGACAAGCGCCGCAGTAAGATTATCAATCACGAACTTGGTAAGTTTGCCGAAGAGGATCTCATTCCGGATGAAGATAGTGTCGTATTGCTAACCGCACAGGGTTATGTAAAACGTGTTCTTCAAAATGACTTCAAGAAGCAGAATCGTGGCGGCAAGGGTCGTCGTGGTATGACTACGAAGGAAGAAGATGTAATTGATACTATTATTACGGCTTCCTCGCATGATTACTTGTTGTTCTTCACGAACCAAGGCCGCATCTTCCGCATTAAGGCTTACGAAATCCCACAATCCTCGCTCGTAGCAAAGGGCACGGCATCTGTAAACTTGCTCAACTTGCACCCAGAAGAGAAGATTACGTCTGTAATTAAACAAGGCGATGAGGCTGGAAAAGACGGTTATCTATTTATGGCAACCGCAAAGGGCACCATCAAGAAGACCTCTTTGAAGGATTACGAGAATATTCGTACGAATGGTTTGATTACGATCAAGCTTGATGATGGTGATGAGCTTCGCTGGGTCCGTGGTACGACTGGTGATAATGATATTATTATCTCCACTTCCGCAGGCCAAGCAGTACGCTTCAATGAGAAAGACGTTCGCCCAATGGGCCGCGCAGCACGCGGCGTACGCGGTGTACGTCTACGTCCAAATGATACTGTTGTAGGTATGGATGTAGTATCTGATCCGAAGAGTCAGAAATTGATTGTGATTTCGACGAAGGGCTATGGCAAGATGACTGCTGCTACAAACTTCCCACCACACAAGCGTGGCGGCGTAGGCGTAAAGGTAGCGGCCGTAACAGCTAAGACTGGTCCTATTGCGGCAGTACATACGCTCGATCCAGAGGCACTAGAGATTATCATGATGTCTATTGGTGGCCAGGCGATTCGTGTAGCAGTGAAGGATATTCCAACACTTGGTCGCGCAACGCAGGGTGTACGCGTAATGCGTTTAAATGAAAGCGATACTGTGGCTTCAATTGGCATTATTCCGAAGGAAGAGCCTGAGGAAGATGGCGAAGAAGAAGCTAAGGCTACTGATAAGAAGCCGGCTGCAAAGAAAGCTTCGAAGTAAGTAATCTTATTCAGTAAAAAATATCCTCCAGCAAATGGGGGATATTTTTTGCGTAAAGGCACTACCCCTATTGTAGAAAAAACATAAACGGATTGAGTGGTGTTTTTTACATGATGCCGGTTTGAGTGCGAGTAAAAATGCATGCTATATTATATATATGGAAGATATTAGTGGATTAGGAGGTTTGCTATCGTTTGTCCTTGGTTGGCTTTTGGCGCAAACCGGAAAATTGATAGGCGACATGGTGTCGCAAAAACGCCCTTTGACTTTTCGTGAGGTGGTTGACTGCTTTGTGAGGAGTGGCGGCATGCCTAGTGGCCACACGGCTAGCTTCGTAGCTCTTACGACTTTCTTTGCGGCCCAGAATGGCTTATTTGCAAATATTACAGTGCTTTCGATGGCGATGACGATTATTGTTGTTTACGATGCTGTAAACGTACGTTATGCGGTTGGAGAGCAGGGAAAGATGCTAAATGTGATCGCAAGCAATACCAATGTGAAGAAGAAAAAGATTCGCGTGGTGGAAGGTCACACGATTCCACAGGCGATTGTGGGCGGCATAATTGGCCTTATGATCGGCCTAATAACAGGTTTTGCCCTCTAGAAAAGCGCCCGAAAGGGCGTTTTTTGTTAAAAAATCAAAAAATGTATAAAAATCTTCAAAAAAGTCCTTGACACTTTTGTTCAGGTAATATAAGATAAGAACAGTTCAACTGCGAGAGGGACTTACAAACTAAGCACTCTACTAGTTGAGCCTTTAAATTTTCTGCAATTTAACAATTTAGTTGTGCAATTAAAGAACGTCAATTAGATGTTCAATCATCGTCAGTCTTTTATAATTGAGTACGAAGTACGAGATTATCTCGAGTTTCGAGATATATGTATACTTTAAGTTCAAATTTTCAATTTTATGGAGAGTTTGATCCTGGCTCAGGATGAATGCTGGCGGCATGCCTAATACATGCAAGTCGAGCGGCAGCGAGGATCTCATCCTATTCTGGAATCATTCGAGAATAGAATGAGATCTGTCGGCGAGCGGCGGACGGCTGAGTAACGCATGGGAACGCACCCCAAACTGAGGGATAACTAGTCGAAAGATTAGCTAATACCGCATGTGATCTTCGGAT
>JAKSSY010000040.1 GCA_024402845.1 Candidatus Saccharimonadota bacterium
ATTGTCTTTGCGACAAAATGCATACCGACGGAAGCGCCAAGCATGATGAGAGTTGGCAAGAAGTTGCTATGTTAATTAACTTTATTATATATCAAAAAAATATCTCCCGCGTGGGGAGATATTTTGATTTGCCGTTAATTATTAGGCTTTTTGATCTACGCCTTTCATAGATAGGCTGAGGCGACCTTTTTCGTCGATTGCGTCGAGACGAACGTTGATCTCGTCACCAATCTGAAGGGCATCCGTAACCTTTGCGAGGCGCTTATCGCTAATCTGCGAAATATGAAGCATACCATCGATGCCTGGAAGGATATTTACAAATGCACCGAAGTCTTTAATGGAAACGACTTTGCCTTTGTAAATTTTGCCTGGTTCTGGTTCCTCAACGAGGGACTTAATCCAGTTTAGAGCCTTCTCGATCTTTTCACCATCAGCTGCAGCTACAGTAATAAGACCATTCTCTTCAATGTTAATTTCTGCGCCAGTTTCGGAAGTAATCTTATTGATGGTTTCACCACCCTTACCGATTACGGTACCGATTTTATCTGGGTTAATCATGAGTTTTTCAATACGTGGAGCATATGGACTGAGATGATCGCGTGGTCCTTCAAGTACGGAAAGCATGTGCTTCATGATGAACATGCGGCCATCATGAGCTTTCTTGATTGCTTCGGATAGGATGCTTACTGGAAGGCCATGGACCTTCATATCCATCTGGAGCGCAGTGATACCTTCGGTGGTACCGGTTACCTTGAAATCCATATCGCCTGCGAAATCTTCTGCATCCATAAGGTCAGTTAGGACATATGGCTTATCGCCATCCATCATAAGACCCATTGCCACACCTGCTACTGGGCGCTTGAGTGGAACACCTGCGTCCATCAAAGCGAGACAGGAGCTACAAGTTGCAGCCATGGAAGTAGAACCGTTCTGGGACATGATCTCGGTAACGCTACGAATAGCATATGGGAATTCTTCTTCACTTGGGAGAACTGCAGAAAGTGCGCGTTCTGCAAGATAGCCGTGGCCAATCTCGCGACGACCTGGGCTACCGAGGCGGCTTACTTCACCAACCGTATAGCCAGGCGCATTGTAGTGGTGCATGTAGCGACGAGTGCCGTCAGTGACTTCCATTGTATCTACGAGCTGAGCGTAGCTGAGTGGAGCCAAGGTGACGATATTCATAGCCTGAGTTACGCCACGAGTGAATAGGCTGGAGCCATGAGTGCGTGGCAAAATGCCAACCTGTGAGCTGAGTGGGCGAACTTCGTCGAGCTTGCGACCATCTGGGCGGACACCATCTTCGATGATATGTTTGCGGACATCATGCTTTACGGCGAGCTCAAAGGCTTCAGAATAATCCGCTTTGCCATTTGCTTCATAATAAGCAATCTTAGCGGCGAGCTTTGCTTCGTCGTCCATATCCGCAGTCACACCAGCAGCTTCATCGCTGATTTCGGCAATAAAGTCTGCGTGCATCTGCTCTTTGAGATCCTTGATCATCTGATCGCGGAAGATAGTATTTTGCGTACGGAATTCTTCGGTAAGCTTGCCATCAAACCAAGCATCAACCTTTGTCTGAGCTTCTTCGTTTGGAAGAATTAGAGTGTATTCTTTTTCTTCTACACCGAGGGCTTCACGGAGTTCGTTCTGAAGCTCGATTGCTGGCTGAATCATCTTGAGGCCCCATTCGAGACCGCCGATGATAACATCTTCTGGGACTTCATTTGCGCCAGCTTCTACCATCGTAATGCCAGAGTCCTTGCCGGCAACGACGAGGTCGAGATCGGACGCTTCGCGTTCTTCTGGGGTTAGGAATGCTTTATACTCGCCATTAACGCGACCAATGCGGAGACCGGCGATTGGGCCATCGAATGGAACGCCAGCATTCATCAATGCGCTAGATGCCGCGATCATCGCAATAACATCTGGGCGGAAGTTTGGATCCATAGATAGAACAGTTGCGACCACCTGGATTTCCTGACGATAACCCTTCGGGAACAATGGGCGAATTGGACGGTCGATGAGACGACCAATTAATACAGCGTTATCGGAAGGCTTACCTTCGCGCTTAATAAATTTACTGCTGCTGATTTTACCAGAAGCATAGTATTTCTCTTCGTAATCGATAGAGAGTGGGAAGAAATCCTGCATCACTGGCTTTTGGCCAACAACTACGGAACCGAGTACTACCATATCGCCATAAGTGACGAGTACGGAGGAAGTAGTGCGGAATCCGACGCGGTTGACTTCAAGCGTGAGTGGACGACCACAAAAATCAGTCTCCACCTTGAAAGTTTTCTTTCCGCTGGGATTGATAATTTCCATTTTTTCCTTTCTTCGAGAAAATAATAAGCATCCTAATCGGAGGTAGATCTTCCGCTAAAGATGTCTATCATTTTCTCGATTGTTTTACTCTCATATTTTACCATACATTGACATTTTATGCATTTTGTGATACAATTTGTAATAGTGTCGGCAAAAGTCGGCATGTTTCTCCCATATGGAAAGGGGTGTGATTTAATATGGGTGATTATTATATTACAAAAGTGGACAGAACTGTACTGAAGCTGAAAGGTAAGTTCCCGGAAAGGAAGGCGCGTCAGATCTTCGAGCGCGTGGCTGGAGACCGTATGGTTTCCATGAAGTGTTTCTATGACAAAGAGGAGGATGAGACTACAATTTTGCTTTATCCTTGCCGCGCCTACAACATGAGCGGTGAGTGTGACGGCAAAAATGCCAACGAAAAGCGCATTCGTGTGCTCGGCGCGCTTCCCTACTACGTCGATATCGTGAAGACGTATTGGAACCCTATTCGAGCTCGCGCCAAGGCGGCAAAGGACCCGATGCGCTGGGTGACCATGTATCCGGTCAGATCTATCGATGACGCCACTAAGGCTGTCTACACTGAGCTTTGCTTTATTGTAGATAGTCGTTGCAAGAGTGGCTATGAAGACGAGGCTCTCAATAAGGCAGTCGGTCAGATTCGCGAAAGCCTTCGCTTGATTGCGAGCGATATCAGAGGAGACTTGATGGCTTCCGCTAGGCTGACCGAAGATGTGTCTATGGATTTCGTTGATGAGCTGCACAAGCTCGAAGATGACGAAGTTCAGAAGAAGTACGGAGAGCGCGGACTCCGTCACGTCAACGCTGACGAGCTTGTTACGCAGGAGTAACAGCGTCCACTACGCACTTTTGAATGACCCGGCAGCAATGCCGGGTCTTCTTTTTTTGTTTTCGACAATAAAAAACTGGCCCCGTTTGTGGAGCCAGATTTTTATTATTTGCGAAGACCAAGTTTTGCAACGGTAGCTTTGTAAGTTTCGAAATCTGTGCGTTCGAGATACTTCAAAAGCTTCTTGCGCTGGCCAACCATCTGGATAAGACCGCGCTTAGCCATAAAATCATGCTTGTTAGCCTTGACATGCTCAGTAACTTCTTTGATACGATCAGTCAAAATGGCAACCTGCACCTCTGGAGAGCCGACATCCTTATCACTGCGGGCGAGCTTCTTGATCGCCTTAGCTTTGTTATCTTTTGTAATCATATTGAGCAAATTTTATCACAAAATTAGATAAGATGCAACAGTGTGCTTACCAGTTTTCCCTAGCATATACCCTAGACACGGCGTTCCGTCGGCCCGTATTCACGGGCGCCGACCACCTCCTGCTCGGCAGCAGCCTGCGCAACAGCCTATTGCATATGCTAGGAAAAACTTATTATTTATTATTCATGTATTTTACGAGAGCAGAACGGAGGTCTTTGACTGGCAAAACGAATTTATCCTTGATGGTAGCTGGAGCAATTGCGTGATCAAAACCGAGCTTTTTTGCCTCTGCAATGCGACGGTCCGGCGCAATAACACTGCGAATCTCTCCGCCGAGTCCAACCTCGCCAAATACAACAATTTTTTCATTATGTTTGCGGCCAGCAGCTGCGCTTGCAATAGCCATACAGATTGCCAAATCTGCAGCGGAATCATTGAGGCGCATACCGCCAACTACGTTTATGAAGATATCTTTATCCTGAAGGCTAAGCTTCGTGCGTTTTTCTAGGACTGCAATCAAGAGGTTAAGGCGATTCAAATCGAAGCCAGAAGCGGTGCGCTTCGGATAACCGAAATTGGTCGGATTTACGAGCGCCTGAATCTCTACCAGAAGCGGGCGCGCACCTTCAATCGTAGCCATAATAATGCTGCCATCTGTGTTTTGACGCTCAGAAAGTAATGCTTCGGATGGATTTTTTACCTCTACAAGACCCTGCGTAGCCATCTCGAAAATAGCAACCTCCGTCGTAGACCCAAAGCGGTTCTTCACTGCGCGAATAGTCTTGAAGCCACCATAGCGATCGCCCTCAAAGTTCAAAACAACATCCACAAGATGCTCGAGCACCTTCGGGCCGGCCAAAGTTCCCTCTTTTGTAACGTGACCTACGATAATTACCGCTGTGCCACTAGACTTCGCAGCACGAATAATTAGATTGCCACAGTTACTAACCTGACTAACCGTGCCAGGCGCAGAACTAATCTCTGCCATGCTAAGAGTCTGAATCGAATCCACAATTACTAAATCATATCCACCTTCTTCGATAGTTTTCGCAATGTCATTACCAGAGGCAGAGCTAGCAAAATGAAGCTTATCCGAGCTAGCACCGAGACGTACCGCGCGGAGTTTTACCTGCCCTGCTGACTCCTCGCCAGAGACATACAAAACTTTATGTCCGCCGTTAGCAACGTTGGAACAAACCTGCATCAAAATCGTGGATTTACCCATGCCTGGCTGACCCGCCAAAAGACTGACAGAACCAAGCAAAATACCACCACCAAGCACAGTATCAAGATCCGGAAAACCGGTAGGAAGGCGTGAGCCCGCATCAGAAGGCTCTATTGTATTGATCGAAACTGCCTCGAGTTTTTTCCCGGAGACTGCACCCTTCGCGAGGGCGGATTTCGCTTCAGCCTCGGTTGGAGCGACCTGCTCTAATAAGGTGTTCCATTCGCCACAATTCTCGCAACGACCGGCCCATTTAGAGTAGCTGGTGCCACAATTTTGACAGACATATTTCGACTTTACCTTCACCATATATCTAGTTTAGCACGTTGACTTTTCGAGAAAAGCATAAGCGTACTATTGATTTTTTAAAGCATATGTGGTATAATTTGAGTATTGCAAGCTCGCAAAGTTCCTTAAGATTCTATCCGGAGAATAAGACGGAATTTTGTGGCTTTGAAGGAGGTGTTGCTTATGGAAAAGAAAATTCCATATTTTATCCTTATTGCCGTAGCCTGCCTTATAGTTTGTGGCTGCGCAAGAAAGGAGAATTCAGCGTCCGCTATCACAGTTACCGCCGAATACGATACACCAGTGAGTACCACAGAAGACAAAACTGACGAGTTGAAGAACATTAGTTTCAAAAATTTCGAAGGTAAGACGATGGAAGACATCGCTACCGATGACGCCGAAGCGATCAGCTTCGACGAATTCTTCAATTTGGCAGGCCTTGACTATGTCATCGTCGAGAAAGATATAGTCGTTACTCCAATCAACTACAACAAGGAGTCAGATTTCGCCATTCAAATCCATGTGCAATCTAATGGCATTATTAGCGGTTATAACCTTAGCAAAGGACGCGCCGCAGATAATACCTGGAAAGAAAGCAGAGACTTTGAGTCTGCTACCGATTTCATTTTCGACATGGTGCTTGGGGACGAAAAATATCTGATTGGCGCAGACGCAATGGATGCGCTTTGGCGCGATGTGCGCGTCTTGACAGCTCCCGAAGATAAGGTTGAGGTCGTAAATGCAGCTGTAGATGCCGAGTTGGCATCATATTACGAACTCCCCGAAGATTTTATTTTTCCGGAAGAATAAAAAATACCCCCGAGGGACCGGACCCGCGGGGGTTTTCCTATGTCTTTTATTTTTCGATTACTTCGTCGATAATGCCGTAATCTTTGGCTTCCTGGGCAGACATCCAGTTATCACGATCCATATCTTTTTCGACCTGGGCGAGAGACTTGCCGGTATTTTTCGCGAACATTTCTGCGAGGCGTTTCTTGAGATAAATGCCTTCTTTGAGGGCGATTTCCTGGTCGGTGATTTTGCCCTCCGTGCCAGAGCTCGGCTGAT
>JAKSSY010000041.1 GCA_024402845.1 Candidatus Saccharimonadota bacterium
TTATTTGCTTGCGATGGTTACTTTGCTCCGAGATCATTACACTTTTGTCGACGACTTGTATCGGTCAATCTATGGTGGTGCTTGGAATGATGACTTTGGTAGATTTTCCTCGAGTTTTTTGTCCTATTTTTTGGATCAGAGCTTTAACCTTTTTGATATTTCGCCGATTCCGCAGATTATAGCAATGGGTATGATGGCCTGCGTGAGTTTGATGCTAGTGAAATTATTTATTGGCGAGACGGTGAACTTGAAGAAGCATTTTTGGCTGTTACTGATTACGACGATGATTGGCATTAGCCCATTAGTAATGAATGCCTGGATGTATAAGTTTGATGCGCCTTGTATGGCGCTTGGGATAATGGCGAGTGTGCTTCCCTATATTTTGATTTGGAACAAGGGGTTTGTTGAGAGCATTAAAGATCCGAATAAATTTTCGATAGGTCTTTTTGCGACGATGATCTGTGTGCTTGTAATGTGGTCGAGTTTTCAGGCGGCGAGCGGGATTTTCTTGGTGCTTGGACTTGCGATGATTGCGCGGGATTTGATTAATAAGAAAAAGTGTAGCGTTTTGCAGATTGCGGCATTTGTCTTTAGCTATGTGGTAGTGGGCTTATTGTTTTATCTGATAATAAAAGATGGAGAGTATTATCGCGAGATAACAGCTTTTGGCTTTTCGGAAATGCTCGGCGGTATTTGGGGCAATATCTGCCTGACGGCTGGAGTTGCAGTCGATTCTATGAAGGTATATTGGTGGATATTGGTGGCGGTCATTGTGCTGGGGCTAAGCGTGCTAGCGTTTTTGCAGAAGAGCGGACACAGGCGCGTGATTATATCTTATGTTTTCTTGATTATGTCTTTGCCGGTTTCGTTTGGTGCTTATATTGCCCTGGAGAGCTTCCCGATTTATGGGAGGTCATTTATTGGGCTATGTTTTGGGTTTACATTGTTCCTGTTATTGCTTGGCGGCGATGCTCTTACGGAGAGGATGGCCATAAAGGTAAAAGGCGTGATATATGCGGCGGTGGTTTTGTTGATTTATTCTTCCCTGACCTTTGCTTGGAGTTTTGGTAATGCGCTGAATGACCAGTATAGGTATGATGAGTTCTTGTCTGGAATGATTGCGGAGGACCTTGGGGATATTTATAAGACGCGCGAAGAGATTAATGAGACGGCGTTTATCATTAAGGGCGAAGGCGGATTGTCTCCGGTAATGGTGCATCATCTAGGAATGTTTCCGGTAGCAAAATACGTGTTCTTTAGGGCGCAAACGGGGGTGAATCGCGATCCGTTGGGATATTATCGGGTGTTCGATTATCATAATTATCCGGCGGATTGGTTCTCGGCGATTGAAGATGGATATTATGACGAAGAATATAATGAAGCGGAAGTGCTTGCGGACACGTACTATTATCAAATTAAGAAGATTGAGGAAACTTCGCTAGGCAAAAAGATGATAATTATTGACCTGAAGGAGCAGGCGCAGCCATTGCATTACGATAAGGATAGAGTATTTTTTGACCAGTTTTAGGAAAGGTAAGGTAATATAAGAGTATGAGCTTTAAAGAAAAAATCCCATTTTATGATAGTTTAGTAATTCCCTACCACGTAGGTAAGGCTGCGTTTTGGGGCACCCGATATGGCTTCCCAGCAAAGAAGCTGACTGTTATCGGCGTGACCGGAACGAACGGCAAAACCACAACTTCCTTCATGATTTGGAAGATGTTGAATAATGCTGGCCATAAGACTGGCGTAATGACGACGGTAGGCTGGGGCGTCAATGAAATCCATGAACAGATGGAACATATGACGACGGTTGATTCAAAGCTATTGAACGAGCGCATTAAAACGATTGCGGAATCTGGCGCAGAATATCTTGTACTTGAGCTCACGAGTCACGCTTTGGCACAACATCGTGATCTTGGCGTGCCGATTGATATTGCCGTGATGACTAATGTAACGCATGAGCATTTGGACTACCATCGCACATTTGAGCGCTATCGTGATGCGAAGCGTAAACTATTCAAACAGGCTCGCTATGGTGTGATTAACGCTGATGATCCATCTGCGAAATTCTTTGAGACCGACATTAAGGAATATACGACTTACGGCATTAAGGGCGGTAAGCTCAAAGCCGACAAGGTGAAGTTGAAACCGGATGGCGTAGAATATGTGATTCCGTCTGAGAACCTCAAGATTAAGACGCGCATTGCTGGCCAGTTTAACGTTTCCAATTCCCTCGCCTGCGTGGCGGTTGGCAAGCGCCTTGGCCTAACTGACGACGAGATTGCTGACGGTATCTATGCGTTGACCGAAGTTGAAGGCCGCATGGTGAAGATTGATGATGGTCAGAGCTTTACGGCGATTATGGATTATGCTCATACGCCAGATGCATTTGAGAAGTTGTTGCCGGATATGAAGAAGGCGACGACGGGTCGTTTGATTGTGATGTTTGGTTCTGCTGGCGGACGTCGCGATCCGTCTAAGCGTAAACCGATGGGCGAAATTGCTGGTAAGTATGCGGATATTGTAGTCCTAACAGAGGAAGATGACCGCGATACGCCATCGATGGAAATCTTGAATATGATTGCCGAAGGCGCAAAGGAACAAGGCAAGAAAATTGACCGCGATTTGTTCTTGATTGTTGATCGTCCGACGGCGATTTTGGAATGCTGTAGGATGGCTAAGCGTGGCGATACTGTGCTCTTCCTTGGTAAAGGTAATGAGAAAACGATTGAGCGTGCGGGTGGCCCAGAGCCATATTACGAACTAGACGAAATTAAGAAAGCCTTGAAAGCAATTAAGAAAAAATAGTGACATACGATAAAACCAAAGGGGCATCAGGTTATAAGCCGCCGGAGAAATACCGGCCGAAGCCTGCTGGGCCGAAGCCGAAGCCAGAAAAAGTGCCGGGCTTTACAGTGGCGAGCTTCTTTGGTTTGTGGGCAATCTTTGCCGTTAAATACGTTGTAGATTTTTTGCTTTTGCCGAAACTACTCCCTGATATTTACCCCTTGAGCGTCTGGGCAATTGTGGTCTGGGTAATTAGTACGCTGATCTTCTCTTTTGTTTCGATAGAGTTTGTGTCTGGTTTTAGCTTCTTCTATCCTTTTGCGAATCTTATATATGTAGTTCTAGCTGCGATATGGCCGTTTGGTTTATATGGAGCGGAATATTTGCCGGGCTTTCTGATTGCCGCGTTGATGGGTCTGATAATGTATGGGGTTCAGCGTGGGATTTTGTGGATTTTGATTTTCTTTGATATTGTACGGTCGTAACTTACGGGATTAATTGACTTTTTGCGCTATCTGTGATATAATATATAGAGTTCGGTTGCTTTTTGTAGGCAAAGTTTGGACTTAGGAGGGTGGTGCTCTTTATGAGTGAAAAAGAATGTCCGAAAGTGGACGGCAAGTTCTATTACTTGTGTTACGAAAAAAAGGATCACAAGGTGATGAGCTTGGAGGATTGCTTGGCTGGTGTCTCTGAGAGGCTTAGGGGCAAGAGTTGGGCAAAGGACCAACGAACTGACCTGGTGGTTATCGGCACAGATGAAATGGGGGTAGACTGCGTGCTGAATAGCCCAACAGTTGAGGCACTCGATACGTTCTGCGAGGACTACGATGGTAGGACACTGGTTTTGAGGCGAATCATCGGTAATAATCGCATAAAAACCGTCACGGTGCGTAACATGGTTCTGCGAGGAAAGGAATCCATCATCTTTGAGGGGAAAGTAGTGGCTCCTCGTGATGGCAATGCCGACTATGTGACGTTGCTCGTGGAGATGTGCGGGATGACGGCGCATGAGTTGAAGTCCTTTATGGACGAGATGGTGGCGCTGCACATGTTGCACGTCGCTACGTATCCTGCCATTGGACTGCTTCGCTCGAAATATAGCGAATAGAGGACAATTAATCACGACCGGAGCGTCGACCCCATGAGGGGCCGGCGCGTTTTTTGTTTCCTATCAAAAAGACTTTAGCTTAGCCAGAGGCTGACGCAGCGAATATATCCACCGCCCTTTTTGAGTTCGGTGACATCTGGGGTTAGGCAGATAAGGCCGCGTTTTTCGAGCTCGGCCTGAAGTTTTGGTGCTTTGTTGGACATAATGACATGTTTGCCGGTGCTGACGAGGTTATTGGCGAAGCCTTTGGTGCATTCTTCGAAATCAACTTTGATTTTATCGAGATCGGTGAGGGCTTCGAGCTTTTTATTTGATTCTTCATCGAGGGCGTCTGGGCAGTATGCGATGGTGTGCTCATCTATAACAGATATGGCGAGGTCTAGATCGTACCAGAAGCTGTCGGCATGATTAGTAAATGGGTTGATGTGCGGGGTGCCATCGTCATTTAGCTGAGGCTTGGCATGGACTTGGACCAATTCGAGGCCGAGGGTATCGGCGGCAAATTGTTGTGCTTCTGGATCGGAGCGGTAGCCGCGACCACCAATGAGGTACTTGCCGCAGCGAAGTGAATCGCCCTGGCCAGAATAGAGATAATTGCCCGGAACTTCGACGCACTTAATGCCCTGCTCTTCTAGGCATTTTTTGGCGTAGGCTTCCTCGGCTTTGCGAGCTTCTGGGAGACGCGCCATTACAGCGACGCCGTCTTTGACGAGTGCCCAGTTGGCGGTATAGACGCCATCTTGGCAATCTTTTGGTGGGTCAACCTTAATGAGCTCGATGCCGGCTTCTTTGAAGCATTCGAGGATAGCAGCGTGCTCGGCCATAGCCTTGGCGACATTGATTTCGTTATCGGTGTAGTAGGGGTTGATTTCGTAGGTGTCCGCAAAATAGTCGGCACCAGAAACCATGAGTTTCTGATTAATCATAATTGGTCCTTATTTATTGGTTGGTTCGTAGTCGGCGATACCATCGATGATGGCATCTTTGTCAAAGTCTAGGGCGAAGCCAGCTAACGCGGCAGCTGCCATATAATGGGCAGATTCTTCACCGGTGGCATAGGTAGCAATATCAAACTTTTGTCCGCTATAGGTGATGTTCGCTTCGGTGCCCATCTTGTAAAGCTTGAAGCGATTGATGCAGAGGTCGGAATCTTGGCTGTGGCCATAAGTGAATGTGGCAGTCTTGGCTGGATATTTTGCAAAGAGGTCGAAGTTTGCATCGTCACGATTAAGAATGCTGAAGTATGGCTGC
The DNA here is from genome assembly GCA_024402845.1 of Candidatus Saccharimonadota bacterium. Classification (GTDB taxonomy): domain Bacteria; phylum Patescibacteriota; class Saccharimonadia; order Saccharimonadales; family Saccharimonadaceae; genus UBA2834. The sequence continues at coordinate 5,153 of JAKSSY010000041.1, forward strand.
GTATTGAATAAGATTGCTTTGGCCTCCTCTGCTGGGGCGGACATTGATGCAATCGTAGCGACGGCTTTTGGTTCTGTGGAGTCCGTGAGAACGGCAATGTAGATTGGCAAGCCATAGAATAAGTGATTGGCGAGGCCGTTGCTATCTACGGAAATAACTGCATGGTCGGCACCGGTACGCCAGATTTTGTAGAGCTGTTTATAGAGGTCGGATGTAGACCCTGGGTCGATGATGAGACCAGTCTTTGGGTCTTTGCTCTTTAGGATATTCTGGAGGTAATGTGCGGCAATATCGCGACCATGATCGCCTGTTACGGCGATGATTCTGACGTCTTTTGCTGGATTACTGTAGTAAGAGGCGAAGAATTTCGCCTTGGCTTTTTGAAGTTTTGGTTTGATGCCGGATTTCTTCTCTATCTCTGCCATGATAAAAATAGTATACCATCTCTAGAAAAAATGTGCTATAATATGGAGCATCACGCTGAAAGCGATGGATGCGCGATGATCTTTTAATCTTTGACGGTGGACAAGTACTTACATTAAGTGGGTACTATCCACATATGTGCCCGTAGCTCAGTTGGATAGAGCGTCAGCTTGCGGAGCTGAAGGTCGTACGTTCGAATCGTATCGGGCATACCATAT
>JAKSSY010000042.1 GCA_024402845.1 Candidatus Saccharimonadota bacterium
TGGCAATCGGTTTGCTTTTCGGCGCATTTTACGCAATCATCTTCCGTCTTGTACGCGCAGGACAAATCCACACTGTAGTGGAAAAAAGCGAGGATTATCTTGCAACCGGATACGCTCCTTTTTACTTCGAAAAGGAATCTGTCGGCTATTGCGTACAGCTTGTTGTTTGGTTATACAAACGCAAACAGCAAAAGAAAGAAGCTGCCAAAGCAAGACGCGCGACCCAGTTCCATGAAACTGAGATCGCTTAAGTAGGTAACAACCCAAAGGCCCGCGCCATGCGGGCCTTTTCCCATGCCAAAAAACATGTGATAAGATAAACTCATGGAACAGACTTTCTTCTTTTATGACCTAGAAACATCCGGCCTCGATGCGCGTGCCGATCGCATTATGCAGTTTGCGGGGCAGCGCACGGACATGAATCTTAATCCAATTGGCGACCCAGTAAATATCTTGGTCAAAATGAATGAAGATACCTTGCCTAGCCCATACGCCATCATGGTTACCAAAATCACCCCACAATCCACCCTGATGGATGGCTTTACGGAAGTTGAATTTTGCAAATATGTTACCGATGAAATCTTTACTCCTGGCACGATTGCGATGGGATATAATTCTGTTCGTTTTGATGATGAATTTATGCGCCATATTTTCTGGCGCTGTTTTTATGACCCGTATGAGTGGCAATGGAAAGATGGTCGCAGTAAATGGGATTTGCTCGATGTCGTTCGTCTGACGCGTGCACTTCGTCCAGAAGGCATCGAATGGCCGTTTACGGACGAGGGAAAGGCAACTAATCGCCTTGAATTGATTACGAAACTTAACGGTATTTCGCACGAGCATGCACATGATGCTTTGTCGGACGTTGAAGCATTAATTGACGTTACGCGCCTAATTAAAGAAAAACAGCCAAAGCTTTACGAATGGTTATTCAAAATGCGCGATAAAAAGGCCGTCCAGCACCTCGTAAATCTCGAAAAACCGCAACCTTTCGTTTATTCTTCTGGTCGCTATTCTTCTGCAAATAATAAGACGACTGTTGCATATCCAATTGCACCAGCAAAGAATGGCAATGTACTAGTTTTCGATCTGCGCCAAAATTTAGACGAACTACTTGCGCAGGAAGAACCAAAATTCTTCCCGGTCGTAAAAGAATTAAAATACAATCATTGTCCTGCGGTTGCGCCACTTGGCGTCCTGGAACAGGAGGATGGCTGGAAAAAGATTGGCCTCACAAAAGAGCAGGTCGAAGCAAACAAAAAAGCTCTGCTTGCTCACGCGGATTTTATTGAAAAAATGCGCACCGAAAACGAAGAGCGAGCAGAATTCCCACCGGCCATCGATTCCGAATCTGCGCTCTATGACGGATTTCTGGACAACGCAGATAGAACAAGTTGTAATGCTGTGCGCCGTGCCGCGCTAAATGATCTCGCTGATTTTCATCCAGATTTTCATGATCCACGTTTGCCAGATTTGCTATTGCATTACAAGGCGCGTAATTTTGAAAAATCCCTCACAGAATCCGAGCATAAAAAATGGGACGAATATCGTATGGCTCGTGTTAAAGCCAAGCAAAACGAATACATTAAGGCCATTCAGGACTTGGCCGCAAAAGGTGCCGATTCGTTCATTCTCGAAGAACTCCAACTTTGGTATCAATCACTCTTGCCATACTAGACTTTGCTTAAGTTTTTAATCGAAGCGCAAAGTCGCTATAATAGATATATGCAATGGTTGATTGGTATAAATGCGCTCCGTTTTTTTGCGATTATATTAATCGTTATTTATCATCTCTTCCGAAACGCTCTTCCTGGTGGTTTTATTGCGGTAGAAATCTTCTTTGCAATTTCTGGTTTTTTGATTTTTTCAAAACTAATCAAGCAGTTCGATAAAGACCGCAAAATCGGCTATTGGAAATTTGTTGGCTCGCGTATTGTTAGACTCATGCCGGCGCTGCTTGTTTGTGTTGCATTAACTTTACTTGCTGCATTTCTTGTACATCCAGACGTACTTGCTGGTACGCGTATTAATACACTTGCCGCATTAACTTTTACGACTAATATTAAAGAACTAATTTCTGGCGGCTCATACGAGAATACTATCTCGCCGAATCTATTTGAACATACTTGGTTTCTTGCGCTCGAGATGCAATTTTATCTAATCGTTCCGCTTCTAATCACTTTTGTGATGGGCGCATTTAAGAAATCCAGAAAAGGCGCAAAATTCCTTGGTATTTCATTACTCGCCCTAAGTATTATTTCTTATATTCTGATGGGTGTTTACGGTGGGCTATTCGGCATGCAAGACCGCGCATATTTTGCGCTAGACTCACATATGGGCGCCTTCTGTCTTGGCGGGGTTCTTGCTGTATTTAATTTCCTAATTCCGCGTACGCCTCGTACGAAAAAGATCATCCCAGCAATTGGCGTCGCAATTAGTCTGATCATTATCGCGATTCTCTCAACGAAGCTGACTTTCGATAATCCAATGACTTTCTATTTTGGACTGCCATTTACTGGTCTCCTGACCGTAATTATGATTTTCTGTATCGTTAAGTTGCAACCAAATGTACATGTGCGAAAACGCATTACGATCCCGATTCGTATTACCGAAAAACTCGGCGGTTATTCCTACGGAATTTATCTATTTCACTGGCCGCTCTATGTGTTGCTGCCAAATATTTTGCCGCATAACACGGAATCTTGGGTGGCACCAGTTCTAAATATCGCCATCAGCACTTTACTATCATACTTGTTCGTAAAATACATCCGTATGGATCGTTTTGCGAAGAACTTCAAAAGCTCCGCGAAAATGCGTACGATTTACGCGATTTATCTGGTCGTCGTAATTGTTCCATGTGCAATTTCACTTGTCCGTGCGCCACAAGTTTCTAGTATTGCTGAGCAGCTCAATTCCATGCAGGAGGAGGCCGAGGAGCGCGAGGACAAGGTTCTAGCCGTCGACTACCTCGGCATTGATTCGGCTCTCGGCAATACACGCGATGCGATGCTTTCGCAGTTAGACGTCGCCGCAAACAAAGACGCTACTCCAACTCCGCAACCTTCACGTGCCGCACCAAGCGCGAACTCCGCCCAGGTTCTTATCATCGGCGATTCTGTTACGTTGGGCGCAAAACAGGCACTAGAATCTACGATTAACGGTTCTTATGTGGATGCCGTAGAGTCGCGTGGTATTTGGACGGCACGTAATATTCTTGCTGGTTATTCTGCAACAGGCAAACTTCCAGACATTATTGTAATTAGTCTAATAACGAACGAATTTACGATTACTGACGGTCTACTACAGAGCATTGTGGATGTGGCTGGGCCTGGCCATTCCTTCGTTTTTGTTACGGGCTATGCTGGTCCACAACAACCGCGCGAAACGCAAAACGAAGCTCTCAAAAATTACGTTAGGAACCACAATAATACTTACATTGCGGACTGGTGGGAACTTTCGCATGACAACTGGTCACTTATGTATGCCGACCATATTCATCTGAATCCAGAAGGCCGTACGGCGTACGCAAATCTCGTGAATAATGTAATCAGGAGTATTAAGCGATGAGTACAAGGAGACAGGACCGCAAAGCAGTGCGCAAAGCAAATCGCATCGCCGCAATCGATCAGGAAAAACCAAAGCGCAACTTCCGCAAAGTTGTGGTCATTATTGTTGCCGCAATTTTTGTCGTGATCGAATCCTTCCTACTATTATCCTCAAAAGTTCATTATGACTATGGCGAGAGCGTTAAGGTCGCTGAAGAAATGACAATCCAACTTAGCATGATAAATACATCGCTTCAGACTGGCAACAAAGCATTATTCGAAGAATCATTAACGAATTTCCGCGAACAACTAAATCTATTCGAGGAAAGCGAATACGTCAAGAAGAATGCATCCGACCTTCTCAGCCGCTTGCAGAAATACAGCGCGACCTTCACGGACGACGCTGTGCTCGTTAATCAGATTATGGAAATCAGGGTCGCCACGAACAGTATTTCCGCCACAGCCACGGAAGCGAAAGACACTCAGGTGGATGCCGTCAAAGTTTATGCGATTCGTGATGATTATACTGCGTTACGTGGTGGCTTAGAATCAATCGACGCACCAGAGCTTAAGGATATAAAAGAGAAGCTAATTTCGCTCAGTGATGAAATTATTAAATTTACCGATAGCGCCGCGGTCTGTGTCGGCATCTGTGCGGAAAATACCCTCAACGACAGGCAGAACGGCATCAAGGATATTATTGGTCGTTACGAGGCCGACCTCGCCAGGGAGAGCAAAGAAAAGTCGGAAAAGTATAGTCCAAACCAGCTCATCCTCGATTTAGGCGAATATAGCGAATTATAGTAAAATATAGTTATGCATAAAATTCTTTTCCCCGAATCATATAACGAATATATCCAAGCCGCTGCCGCGCATCTTCGTTCCGAAGGCGTATGTGAGCCCGTTCTAGAACTCTGCGATCTTCCTGCCGCCTGCAAGATGTTAGCTGATGGCGAAGTGGACGCAATGGTTGCTGGTATCGATTATTCTTCCCGTGATGTCATTCTGGCATGCCGTGACGTACTTGGTATGGCCGGCCCGGAGCCAGCACCTGGAGAAAAGAAAATCTTTTCTAGCTTGTTTGTGGCAGACTTTCCTGATGGTCGCCGTATTATTATTGGCGACGGTGCAACCTGCAAAAATCCAACCGAAATGCAACTCGCAGATATCGTTGAATTAATTAATGATGCCGCCTCTCGCATTTTTGGCGAGGATCCACGTATCGCAATGCTAAGCTTTTCTACTTTCGGTTCCGGCGGTTCCGACCCATCGATGGATAAGATCCGCGACGCAATTTCGCTCGTGCGCAACCGTCGCCCAGATATCGTAGTAGATGGCGAGATGCAACTCGATGCGGCCGTTAACGAACGTGTCGGAAGTAAAAAGGCGCCAGAATCTTCCGTTGCGGGACGCGCAAATGTACTTATTACTCCAGATATTAACTCTGGCAATATTCTATACAAATCTATCGAGCAATTTGGCGGTGCGCACGTTGCTGGCCCAATCCTTCTTGGTTTTAATAGACCGGTCTCAGATTTGTCGCGTGGTTCAACTGTAGAGGATATCGTCCTTACGACGGAATGCCTAATCAAGCTAATCTAAAAAATCTCCCCTTCGGGGGAGATTTTTTATCTAACTTCTATTGATGTGATGCGCGGTTTTGGTAGTTGACCGTCGTTTTTACCGGTCTTTTCGTCAATACGGAGACGAACGTCGCGTAGCGTGTTCATGTAATACAGGAACGCATCGAAAGGCGAATCATAAGGCGAGAAGTATGAATGAACGCTGCCGTCATTAAAGAACTTCGTGCACATATAGTAAGTGTGGTCAGAAGTCTGAAGCAGGCGCCAATCTCTGGTTAACTTCTCGTCGTCAAGCGCCAAGATGTCTTTCTTCAAATCATAAAGATTTTTCATTGCCTCATGCTGCATAGAGTTGCCAAGCCATGCAGTAAGGTCGCGCTCAGTATCGGCCCAAGTAACAGTCCACGGCACGGAGATCTCTGCCTTAGGCTCCATGCTATCACAAGCCTCAGATACGGTTAAGAAGTTGCAATCTGGATCGCGGTCCCATTTGCTGACTAGCTGCTCAAAGAAATTGAAAATGCCAGTGTCAGCCCAGATGTTTTC
>JAKSSY010000043.1 GCA_024402845.1 Candidatus Saccharimonadota bacterium
AAAAACTCAACCGTGCTATTGCATAAAACATCAAAATAGCGTATAATATTCGCAGTTACCAAAGACAGCGGCGGTGTTCATACATAAAAACACTTAATAATGCCGCCGAGGAAAATATTTCTTGTAAATTGGTGACGTTTTCTAGCCCAAAAGGCCTAGATTTTAACATTCTGGCTATAAAACTAATACCAAAAGGAGATTTCTATCTATGGCAATTAGCAAAGATAAGAAACAACAATTGGTTGCCGACTTAAACGAGCTTCTTAGCGACGCTAAGATGACCGTTTTTGCAAAGTACCAAGGCCTCACGGTCGCGGAAATGCAGGAACTTCGCAAGGCTGCTCGCGAGAATAACGTCAAAATTAAAATCGTCAAAAACCGCCTCGTCCGTGTCGCCATGGGCAATATCGCGGTTTACAAAGACACCGACACAACCGCTCTTGAAGGTCAGCTTCTTTACGCTGTTTCCAGCGATGACGAAGTTGCTCCAGCTCAGGTTCTTGCAAAATTTGCAAAGGATCACGAAGCTCTCGAGCTCAAAGGTGCCTTTAGCGGCGAAGGTGCTGCACTCAGCGAAACTGACGTAAAAGCACTTGCAAATCTTCCAAGCAAAGACCAGCTCATTGGCCAAGTTGTGGACATGCTCCTCAGCCCAGTCAACGACATTACAAACGGCCTTTCTGGCAATTTGCACGCTTTGCTCGACGGCATTGCCGACAAAGCAACCAATTAATCGCATATACGCGAATTTTTATTAACCAATAAGAAATAAAGGAGTCTAACATGGCTGCTGATGTAAAGAAACTAGCAGAGGAATTGGTTAAGCTCACCGTCCTCGAAGTTAACGAGCTTAAAACTGTCCTTAAGGACGAATATGGCATCGAGCCAGCTGCTGCCGTAGCTGCCGTTGCTGCTGCACCTGCTGATGGCGGTGCCGCTGCTGCTGACGAAAAGAGCGAATACAACGTCGTTCTCAAGGATGCAGGCGCACAGAAGATTGCAGTTATCAAAGCTGTTAAGGAAGCTACCGGTCTTGGTCTTGGCGAAGCTAAGGCTATCGTTGACGGTGCTCCAGCTACTGTTAAGGAAAAGGTTGCTAAGGACGAAGCTGAAGCCCTCAAGAAGAGCCTCGAAGAAGCCGGCGCAACTGTCGAACTCGCTTAAGTTCTATCAAATTATTAGTCAGAATGTTATTTCAGAAAGCGACCTCTTCGGAGGCCGCTTTTTGTGCGCCTTTGACATTCTCGCCATTTTGTTTTATTATATGAACAGCGCACTTCAGGCAACACAAAGCATGAAGACGCTAGTTCTTTTAAGGAGGTGGTGATATGAAAGAAGATCATATCATTGCGCAATTGACTGCTTGCGCAAAAACGTATGAAGCAGTCGCAAACGGATGTGCGGTCGTACCGCTTTATCCAGGGGCAAAAGCCAACGTCGTTGCAAGAGACGGCGACGAAATGGATGAGTACAGAATAGTCGTTTCCAAAGAGTACACGCAAATACTCGGAAGTGAAAGATACTACATCGTATGCATCCTCAACCGCGAGACTATCGGCAACCGCGTGGTATTCAATCACGTGTTCCAATACTTGGCCTGCGGAGACGCTTTGGCTATTAATACCAACCCTGGCAGACACATCCTAACGCCTATTGGCCGCAAACCACATTCTATTCAGAACAACGAAGACAACGCACACATTTTCAGACAATTCGAGATAGCACTCGACGAAAATGGTCCACACTTCGCATAGGTGATCCCCCGCAGTGCTCGGGGGGCTTTTTTATATCCCGCCCCACAAGGCGGGCCATTTCGGTGTTAAAATATAAGCAATATGACACACAAAAGCGGTTTTTTATCCGGCCCAGAGCCAACCGAAGAGGAAGAGAAGACCGAAGCGCAGCTCATCGACGAGCGACGCCCAGCTTCTATGCGCGCTTCCAGCACGATGTTTGAGTTAGCCGAAGATGATGAAACTCCAGCCATCGAACAGCAGGCTGCAAAGCAAGACATCATCAGCAATTCCGGCGCCAGCAGAAAGCCAATTTTGGAGGCTTCCAGTGATTTTGAAGACGAGATGAAAGAGCGCCAACGCCTCGAAAATATCGAACGCGAAAAGCGCCGCAAAGCCGAGGAAGAAGCAGAAAAGAAAGCCGTCGCAGAGCGCGAAGCCGAAATTCAGAAAAAACTTGAAGAAACACCCCATAGTCTCGACCCGGAAGAAATCAAAGAAAAACTAAAGCAAGAAAACTTCGACAAAAACCAGGAAAAACTATACCCAGACGCCAAGCCCGTCGCCGACGGAGTAGAGGACAAAATCTGGCACGAGCGCACGGACAAAGGTAATCAAATTGCCGGCCGCGCCAAACTCGGCGATGTCTATGACACGAATCTCCAAAACGCAATCATCACCGCAGCAATGTTCGAAGTCATCGGTACGCTTTTTGCCATCATCGGCTATCTTTTCAATAACACACTTTCTGTAATTTTCTACCTTATTGCCGTCGCAACCATTGGCTTTGCCGCTTTTTGGCTCTTCAAAAACGCCAACAAATCAAAACACAAAAACGTCCCGTCCGAGCAGAAAAAGCAATTCACCTACACCACGCTAATTCCTGGCATGATGGTACGCATATTGTTTATAGCGCTCATTTCCCAGGTACCATTGGCAGGCGCTCTCGTTGGCGTTGTGGCCGGCACCGCTATTGGCGCATCAATACATTATTCATTTCTCAACCGTTACAATATCTGGGTTTCTCTAAAAGATACGGCCATCAATACGCTTGTCTTCCTGGTCGCTTTTGCTGCAATCGAATTTTCTAACGGAGACATGATGGCTATCGTAATGATCGTAGTTGCACTCGTAGAATTCTTCCTCGGCGATCGTTTTGCGATGCTCATGGCATACCACACAAATAAGTAAATCGCTTTCAGAAAGTCAATGGTAAAAAATACAACGATTTGCAGGCCACCCCATATTTTTCTGTGGAAAAGTCAGCCAAATCTCTGATTGACAAGTACTTGCCGAGAATATATCATATAATTAATAACTAACACAGGCAGGATGCGAGGTATGTCTGAAATTTCAGAAAAACAAATAAAGAGATTGCGTAGCCTTCTCACCGAGGCGGAAACTAACCTTTCGGCCGCAAAAGAATTATTAACGTCAATGCTCGGCGATGGCGATATCATTACTGCGCCAGCCAGCACAGTCATCGATAGCCCAGACGGCAAGATTATTGAAGGCGTATTTGATGGTCAGATTATGATTGGCCCAGATGGCAAAAACTATCCAGTTCCAGCCAACTACGCTAGTAAGTCCAAGCTTGTTGAAGGCGATATTTTGAAGCTTACTATCGGCGAAAGCGGCAAATTCATGTACAAGCAAATTGGCCCAGTCGAGCGTAAGACTGTCATTGGTACTCTTACTAGCCACGACGACCAATACTTCGTCGAAGTTAACGGCAAAGAATACAAGATTCTTTATGCTTCCGTTACCTATTTCCGCATCAAGGTCGGCGATCAGGTCACGGTAATTATCCCAGCAGACAACGACGACGCCACTTGGGCAGCAGTCGAAGCAAGTCTCTAATTACACGATTATTACAACAAAAAGCTCCGGTTCGCATCACCGGAGTTTTTTAAAATCTTGTCTACAAGGTTGCTGTATAGGCAATCGCTTCGACGACCGCCACTATACACATAAACAGGGAAGATACGCCAAGCGCTGCAAGCGGAGGAATCGCCACATTACTGCTAGTCTTCTGGAAATAAATCCTATATGATGCCACACCAAGTCCAAGTGCCGCCAAGAATGGTGCGACCATTACGTAGCGCAGATGAATATCATCCCAACCGCCAGAAATCGACAAAACAAAGAAGAAGAAAACCCAAGCAAAACTCACGCTCACCAAAATAATTTCGAGCAAGCGGACTAATCTCAAAACTTGTTTGTTTTGCTTTTTTGTTTTCTTTTTAGGCACTGTTTCATTATACCATAAGCGTGAAACAATGTTATAGTGAAGTTAATAATAAAGTTAAGAGGTGTATATGAGTAAAGATCTCAAAAAATATCTCGCCGAAGTTCTCGGCACTGCCATCTTGGTGCTCTTTGGCTGCGGTACCGCAGTTATTTCCGGCGGCAATCTTGTTGCCACCGCACTCGCATTCGGCCTCGCTATCGTGGCGGCCGCTTATGTAATTGGTGATATTTCCGGCTGCCACGTCAACCCAGCCGTATCACTCGCAATGTTAATCCGCGGCAAACTAACCGCTAAGGAATTCGGCGGCTACGTCATCGCGCAGGTTATTGGCGCGTTTATTGGCGCTGGCTTGTTGTATGCGATTCTTTCGCTCGCCGGCGGCATCGGTACGGACTCTCTCGGCGCTAACGGCTTTGGCGAAGGTTATGGCGTCGAACTAAATATGTGGGGCGCTTTGCTTGTCGAGGTAATCTTGACTTTCGTATTTATTTATACGATCCTCGGCGTTACTTCTAAAGAAAAGACTAGTCACATAGCCGGCATCATCATTGGCCTCACTTTGACCTTTGTACATATTATTGGTATTGGCTTGACTGGCACTTCTGTTAACCCCGCTCGCAGCCTTGCGCCAGCAGTTTTGCTTGGCGGCACAGCCTTGAGCCAGGTCTGGGTATTTATTGTTGCACCATTTGTCGGTTCCGCGCTTGCGGCATTTACTTACGGCGCACTCAATGTCGATGTCGAGAAAAAGATTACTCGCATTAAATCCAAGAAATAAGTTTATTTAGTAGCCTCACCGCTTTTATAGTAGGTGAGGCTTTTTGTTGCCTTTTCTTTACCTTTTTGCCCTCGCTCACCCTTCGCCCCTCGTCGCATTCTCAGCCAAGCGTAAGGCAGGAGCTATATGACACACACCTTTCCAGACTTACACTTAGTTGCTTTAACAGTTAAAACAGTTAATTTACAGTTGCCGTTAGCTTGACAACAGGGGTAGCCAAAAAATGAAACCGCAAAACTTCCAACATGTTGTTAACTGTTGTGGCAACCAAGTGTAAGTGGCGAGAAGAAGTGTTGCATACTCCGCCTTTGAAGGGGAGCATCAACATACTCTCCACCCCACTCCGCCTTTGAAGGGGGGCATCAACATACTTTCCACCCCACTCCGCCTTTGAGGAGAGCATCAACATACTCTCCACCTCAAGCAAGATATGATAAGATATAAGTAATGAAGGCGTTGTATCGTAGATATCGTCCAAAGGCGCTAAGTGAGGTTATTGGACAAGAGCAAATCACCGATATTTTGAGCAAGTCGCTCAAAAACGGCAAGCTTGCCCATGCCTATCTTTTTATTGGCCCGCGTGGCACCGGCAAAACTTCCGTCGCTCGTATCCTAGCACACGAAATCAACGGCTTTAAATACGAACTCGAAGACGACTACCTAGACATTATCGAAATCGATGCCGCCTCAAACACCGGCGTAGATAACATCCGCGACCTGCGCGAAAAGGCCATCATCGCACCAACCAAGGGTAAATACAAGGTCTACATTATCGACGAAGTCCACATGCTCAGTAAATCTGCATTCAACGCGCTC
>JAKSSY010000044.1 GCA_024402845.1 Candidatus Saccharimonadota bacterium
TTATTGCTACCTTTATTTTCAAGCTTTAAAAAGCTAAGGTCAAAATCGTTTAGGCCGTTGCCCTTGATCTCGTAGCTAACTTCTTCCTTTTCTTTAGTAGGCTCACTAGCCTCATTATTAGTATTAGAAGAACTCATATTGCTAAAGAAATACCAGCCACAAAGTCCAGCTGCCGCCAATAGTACTATTACTAGAATAATTACTAATGCCTTATTGCCGCCTTTTTTCTTTTCCTTTGCTGGTTCAGCCGGGGCAGAGGATACGTCGGTCGCAACAGCCGCAGCTACTGCAGGCGCCGTTGTCTGAACCGCTTCCGTCGCAACCTCTGGGGTAGCCTCCGAGGCAGCTTCTGGAGTAGCTTCCGCTGCTGGCTCTTCTGCTACAGGCTCAGTCTCTACCGGTTCTTCTGGCTCAGAAACCGTCTCGGCTGCTGACTCATCTCCGGTCTCTGCCGGAGTCTCAACCGGTGTTTCTACTGGTCCAGCATCAGCCACAGGCTCTTCGACTGCAGGCGTCTCGACTGCGGGTTCTTCAGTCGCAAACTCTTCGGCCTTTGGAGCATCATCTAAAAAAGGATTGCTTTTTATAACCGGCTCTTCGGCGGGCGTATCTACGGCCGGATCAATATCCTCGACCGGCAAATCACCAACATTAGTATCAGCAGCAACTTCCGTGCTACCCGTATCTTCAGCTTCAATAGTAGTGCCCACCTCAGGAGTTTCCAATGATTCCTCCATATCAGGCGTTTCTAGGGAAGCTTCGTCAAGATTGACGTCTTTCTTATCAAATGAACCATCGTCCATCAAAATACCTCCTAATCTTAGGACTATTATAACATTATGCTAATGATTATTTATTAGAATTATTCAATTCCAAGTGCCAATAATACCAAGCCAATCGTACCAATCAAGTTATTGGCAAAGTGTAAGAATATTGATGCGACCACATTTCGATCGGTCTTTATGTATGCCAAAGAGAAGGCCAAACCAAGTACCAAGTAAACAACTATTGCCGCATTCATAGCGTGAAGGGCAGCAAAGATTATCGTAGATACTACCACAAACACAATTGGATTTTTGATTACGCTACCAAGCGAATACCTAAATACCAACTCTTCGACTAATGGCGCCATTAACGTAGTCATAATAGCCGTTGGTATTAATAAAGCAGTCATCGAATCTGCTAAAGCATCCTGATTAGACATTTCTACGCCCATAGACTCTAGTAATATAGAAATACCCATATTCGCACCAAGTACAGCGATAGCGGCAAGAATTAATAATCCCCATTGTTTCTTCGTTAGTCTCCTAAAATCTTCAACTAATCTCTTGCGATACATCGCTATAAAGATTACGGCGCATATCGCCATACATATTATCGGTATAAGTGAGCCTAGCGTTAATGCCTCACTGCTAGCCGAAAACGTTTCCGGATCGAAATCCTCAGTCTGAGACATCTTAATAGCGGCAAGAATCGCAATAGCAAGTATAGTACCAAAGATACTCGTCGCTTGGATGCACACATAAATAATAATCGGCTTCCAATCTTTTTTCTGTTCTTTTTTGTCCACGATTTTCTTATCACTTTTCTTGTCGCTCATGCTTACATGATAGCATTTATGAACTATTCTATATATATTTAGCACTCGGCGCTTGACAGTGCTAATACCCCGCGCTACACTAAAAATATACAAAAACATTAGGAGGAAAAATGGCAATCAAACCTCTCGCTGATCGCGTTGTCGCTAAGAAAGACGCCGCCGTCGAACAAACCGCATCCGGTATCCTACTTGGCGAAGCAAAAGAGAAGCAGAACACCGCAGTCGTCGAATCCATCGGTCCAGACGTAAAGAACGTCAAAAAGGGCGATCGCATCCTTTACCGCGAATATTCCGCCACCGAAGTAAAAGTCAACAGCGAAGAATATCTCATCATCAAAGAAGAAGATATCTTGGCAACTTTATAATCCATAACATATCAATCCTCATCCGCGAGCAGTTTTTATGTTCTTATGAAGAACGTACGCAGCTCACGAGCGAGTAAGCAAGTGGCCCTGTAACGACAGGCGCCACGCAGCGTATTCTGAATAAGAACGTAAAACTGCTCACAAACGAGCAAAAAGGAGTTTATATCTAAAATGGCAAAAAAAGTTTTCTATGATGCCGAGGCACGCGAGAAAGTTCTCGGTGGCGCCAAAGCTCTCTATGATGCCGTAAAGGTAACTTTCGGTCCAAAAGGACGCAATGTCGTTATCGAAAAGACCTACGGCGCACCAACTATTACACATGATGGCGTAACTGTTGCAGAAGCTATCGACCTCGGCAAAACCGATGACGAAACGCTTGGCTACGAAATGGGCGCAAAACTCATCAAGACCGCCGCACAAAAGCTCAACAAGGTAGCTGGCGACGGTACCACGACCGTAACTGTTCTTACTTACAACATTATCGCCGAAGCCAACAAACTCATTGCTGCCGGCCATAACCCAATGGACCTCCGCAAGGGCATTGAAGCCGCTGGCGCAGAAATCGTCAAAGGCATCAATAAGACCGCCGAAAAGATTGATGGCGATAGCAAGAAAATTGCAGAAGTTGCCACCATTTCCGCCGGCGATGCTGAAATCGGCAAACTTATCGCTGACGTAATTGAAAAGATTGGCAAAGATGGCGTCGTCACCGTCGAACAAGGCCAAGGTCTCGAAATGCAGTCCGAAATCACCGAAGGTTACACTTATGATAAAGGTTTCGCATCCGCATTCTTTGTTACTGACGCAAACCGCCAGGAAGCGACTTTCGATAAACCAGAAATCCTTATCACCGATAAGAAGATTTCCGCCGTCAATGATATCGTTCCTTTCCTTGAGAAAATGGCACAGACTGGTCGCAAAGATCTCGTTATTATTGCTGAAGAAGTTGAAGGCGAAGCACTTAGCGTGCTCGTACTCAACAAGCTCAAGGGTGTCTTTAATACTCTAGTCCTCAAGGCCCCAGCTTTCGGTGATCGCCGCAAAGAAATCATGGAAGATATCGCCGTCCTCACCGGTGCTACCGTTGTCTCCACTGATAAGGGCATGAGCCTCGAAAACTCCGGTCTCGAAGTTCTCGGTTCCGCGCACAAGATTATTGCAACCAAAGACGAAACCACCATCATCAAGGGTGCCGGCAAACCAGCAGAAGTCAAAGCCCGTATCGCACAAATCGAAGCTCAAGCCGAAGCTTCTACTTCCGATTACGAAACTGGCGAGTTCAACAAGCGCGCAGCCGCCCTCAAGGGCCGCGTTGCAGTCATCAAAGTCGGTGGCGCTACTGAAACCGAAATCGACGAGAAGAAATACCGTGTCGATGACGCAGTTGCCGCAACCAAGGCCGCTCTCGATGAAGGTATCGTCCCAGGTGGCGGCGTAACTCTCGTCAACCTCAGCAAAAAGCTCAAAGACGACAACGCCGGCGCTACTATTCTCAAGAATGCCCTCAAAGCTCCATTCACTCAGATTATGGAAAATGCCGGCCTCAATAGCCAAGCTCTCCTCGCACAGGTAGAGGGCGCAAAGGACGGCCAAGGCATCAACGTCATGACCCCAGAAAAAGGCCTCATTGACCTCAAGAAAGAAGGCGTTATTGATCCAGCTCGCGTTACCCGCGAAGCCGTTCAGAACGCCGTTAGTATCGCTGCTACAACTATCACCATGGGCGCTCTCATTGTAGAGCTTCCAGAAAAGGAAGATGGCGCAGCCGCCGGCGCCGGTATGGGCGGAATGTATTAATATACACCTCCAAAAACCTCACACACAACAAACCCCTCCGCAAGGAGGGGATTTTGTCGCGCCATAAACATAAGTATTTGACGAAAGCTTAAAACTGTACTATAATAATCAAGCTTTTGTTAAGAGCAAAGAGTTCTTTTTTGAATACTGAAAGGATGGTGGAACAATGAAGCTTTTGTCGATTTTGAAGCATATCATGCACTGCATTACGGGGAAAAAGGGAAGTGAGAACTCCAGCTCCAGGCCGGGACGCATCTGTCCCTACTGCCACGGAACAGGATACAAATCCCACGCGCTCATCTACCCTCAGCCGCTACCGTGCGATGTATGTGGAGGCAAGCGCCGTATTCCATATTAACTTTGCAACCTTCCAATCTGCAGGCCCGCTCTTACCAGAGCGGGTATTTTTTATTAGAACAAACCGTGCATATAAAAATACCACCGGAGGAGTGGTGGTATTTTTCTAGATTAGATATGTCTATTGTTGGTCGGTACCGATGCTCATCTGAATGCCGAGCTTATCGATGCATTCAACGATGTAAACCAAAGCTTCACCCTTTGCTTTCTCGTCTTCAATCAAACGAGCTGCATTGTAAGCTGGTTCAATACAAGCCTTATCTTCAGTTAAGTCGATAATATCTTTGTAAATCATAAACTTCTTGTCTGGAGAGATGTCTACCTTCTCGAGGATAGGACGAAGATCACTAAGTGCCATCGACTTTACCTTATCGAGATCTGGATCACCATACATAGCCTTCATTGGCTCTACTGGAATACCGTCAACAGAGCTTGGCATTGCTGGCGCAACCGGCACGGTTGGTGCTGGTGCTGGAGGCAATGTAGCTGCCTGCTGTTCTGCAACTTTATTTGCGATATCGGCAACTGGATCTGCACCTGCCGCAGCTCCTCCGCCGTTGGTTATACTATTGATTGCTTGTTGCAACTCATCTTGAGTTGCGCCATTTGCTTGGTCCATTTTGCCCACCTTTTATGATTATCTAATCTTAATTAATAAAATAGTATCACGTTTATGCTAAATTCTCAACCAGCGAACTAGTTTATCGATGACATCTTGATGAACTTCTTCCATTGGCAAACGCTCGCCAAAGATATCTACGATCTGTTCACCCTCAGTTTCAGGGAAGTAGACCGTCACACGCGCACCGAAGCGTTTCTTTGGTGTTAGGACTATGCAGTAATGATTACCTTCATTCAAAATACCGAAGGATTTGAAATCGTCATAAATATAAAGGTTATTACCCTCGGTCAAACCCTTATCGTCAAGAGAGTAGTGAAGCATGCGCGGCGGACGCAAAACGTACGTCAAAAGCGCAACTGTTGCAAGAACAATTACGAGAATAAATAGCCAATATTGTAATAAGATCGCAATTGCAATTAATGCAACCACAACGAGAGCGAATCCGACATACCAGCCGGTATTCTTTTTACGCTCGATATATTCTCGAGCCTCCCAGTTCACCATAGTCTTCTTTGCCATAAGCTTATTGTACCATTTTTTCAATAATGCAACAAAAAATACCCACTTGCGTGAGTATCTTTTGGCGGAGGGTGAGAGATTCGAACTCTCGCACCAGCTTTCGCCAGTCTA
>JAKSSY010000045.1 GCA_024402845.1 Candidatus Saccharimonadota bacterium
ACTCCTCACCTCTTCCATGCCATGGAAGCGCTCTACCAAATGAGCTAGTGCCCCACAAAAAATGTGATATCAAAATTATAGCATAATGGTATAATAAGAGCAATGAATTCAAAACTCTTAAGCTTATATAAGCAACACAAGGAGATTGCAAACTATCTCATTGTGGGCGGGCTCACAACAGTAGTCTCGCTAGCAATAAAATACATCCTACTATTCACAATCCTAGACGCCAGCAACGCTGTGCAGCTCCAGATTGCCGTCATTGCATCCTGGGTTGGCGCGGTCATCTTTGCCTATTGGGCTAACCGCAAATACGTCTTCGAAAGCAAGACCAAGAAACTCACAAAAGAGTTTGGCTTATTTGTTTCATCCCGCATCGCGACGCTACTCATGGATATGTTCATCATGTGGTTCTTCGTTACGGCGCTCGGACTCGATTCTGACCAGTGGGTCGTCGCCTGGACAATCGTATCGCAAGTTGTCGTAACGGTCGCAAATTATGTACTTAGCAAATTCTTTGTCTTCAATAAGACCAAGAGTAAAGACAAAAAAGGTTTCACGATTATTGAAGTTGTATTAGTATTAGCAATCGCGGGGCTTATCTTTATTATGGTATTCATCGGCCTTCCAGCACTCCAACGCGCACAGAGAAATACCGAGCGCAAGAATAATGTAGCCATGATCAAAGCAGCCTTCGAGCGCTGGCGCTTACATAACAGCGTCACAGTTACCGACGAATATTCTAGCCGTTATGACAAGAAGAGGGGCTTTTGTACTTTTTATCAACGCTATTTACCAGATCTCGTTGACCCGGCAACTGGCGAGCCATACAAAGTTGCGCTCTGGGGCTCGACCAAAGTCGTCGACTGCGTCAATCATACAGAAGAGGATCGCGGCCAATACGACCACGAGGTTCACGGTTCTGGCGGCTTCGGCGACGACGATAACTGGGCAAAGATGGAAGTTGGCGACATTCAATTCGATGATACGGCAATCTGTACCGAAGATGGTGGTTTTAATGACGATATCTCTAGCTATATGGGCCAAAATGTCCATAGCGGCACGAGGTTATTTGCCATACGTATTCGGCTAGAAGGCGGCGCGGCCACCTGTGTAGACGGCTCTTACTAGTTACTAGTTATTAATTATTAACTACAAAAATAGTAAAACAAATAGCACGACGTCACGAATCATATATCCGTCTTTGCAATTGAGCAGACAGAGGGTATTAGACTGCAGCATTATTACCGCTACGACTAGCGCCAAGAGGCTAATAACGGCCCAAATAATACCAATGTTCATAATCGTGCGCTGACTACTTTTCATCGAATCCATATTATTGTAATAGTCTTGAATTCCAAAAATCACCGCAGCTATACCGGCAACCATAATTGGAATTGTGATAATTCCCAAAATAAACATCGTCGCAAACGTGGCAAATGCAGCGCCGCGTACGACTAATGAACCGCCAATCATCCGGCGAAAACATTTATCAAAAGATTTTGACTCTACGGCTTTTGCCATCATGTCAACATTTTCGTTCATGCTTAAACTATAGCACAATTCGTTCCTTAAAGCGGATGTGGTATAATATACGCATGATTTATTTTTCCGCATTCATTCCTTATTGGCGTTAAGCCTGCTACGATATCTTTTTTGCTGAAAAATAATAATCTTAAACAAGGAAACACTTAATGCAAACAATTTTAACCGGCGTTCGCGCAAACGAGGAACCTACCTTAGGTAATTTCCTTGGCGCATATTTGCCAATGATTAACCTCGCACACGAACACGCCGAAGATAGCCAGGTAAATTTCTTCGTTCCGGACCTACATTCCTTCACTACGCCAATTGACCACAAAAAACTCTACGACCAAGTAATCAAGGGCGTAAAGTATTACATCGCTGCCGGCCTGGACGTAAATCATCCAAATGTTCACATCTACCGCCAAAGCCATGTGCCAGCCCATGCCGAGCTTGCTTGGATTTTGGACTGCTTTACGCCATTTGGTGAAGCAAGCCGCATGACTCAGTTCAAAGAAAAGGGTAGCGAACATCCAGATGCCGTAACCGTAGGTCTCTTTAACTATCCAGTCCTTATGGCCGCAGATATTCTACTTTACGATGCAAAGTACATCCCACTTGGCGAGGATCAGTTCCAGCACCTAGAGCTAGCACGCAATATCGCAATTCGCATCAACAATAAGTTTGACGACGAAATCTTCACCGTTCCAGCTTCCGAGGCAGAGCAGGTCAAATTTATGCACCTCGAAAAAGGCCTTCGCATTCGCAGCCTCGTAGACCCGACCAAGAAGATGAGCAAATCTAGCGAGAACGAGCGCAGCAAAATCAGCCTCAATGACGATCCAAAGCACGCCGCAAAGAAAATAATGTCCGCTACGACCGATTCCGAAGGTGTTATTCGTTTTGACATGATTAACCAGCCGGGCATTAGCAACTTACTTCAAATCGAAAGCCTCCTTGCTCACCGCGAGCTCCAGGACGTTATTTCCGACTGGGTCGGTCAGACCAGCTATGGCGACCTCAAGCACAAAGTTGCCGATAGCGTAGAGCATTTCCTCGCAGACTTCCAAGAGAAAGTCGCAAACATCTCCGATGAAGACGTCGAAGCAATTCTTGCCGACGGCGAAAAATATGCCAACGAAGTCGCAAACGCAAAACTTCACAAAATTCAAAAATACGTAGGACTCCGCAAATAAGATGACTGCACGCAAGCAACGCCGCGTCAAAGCAATTGCGGACGACGTAATTAAATATGGTGCCGATGTAATCGATTCAGAAGGGCACAAAAGCTGCGCTAAGTATATTCAGCACGGCGACACTTCCGTGCAGGATCACACCATCAGCGTTGCCTGCGTCTGCCTAAAAATTACCAAAATCCTACACCTAAAAAAGTTTGACCGCTATGACCTAGTGCGTGGCGCATTGCTCCACGATTACTTCCTATACGATTGGCATGTCTATGACCCAGAACGTGGCCACGGACACGGCTTCAAGCACGCCAGCATTGCTGCAAAGAATGCTGCAGAAGATTTTTCCGTCACGCCACTTATGGCCGAGATGATCAAAAAACACATGTGGCCGCTAAATCTCGCCTTGCCGCTCCATCGCGAGGCATATATCCTTGTCCTTGCGGACAAAGTTTGTAGCCTCCGCGAAACTTTTGGCAAACCGTATTATTATATGGTTCTAGACGAGATAAAAGGAAAGGCATAAAACATGACATTCTGGGACATTTTGCTTTGGTTTTACATCTATAGCTTCGTCGGTTGGTTTTATGAAAGTATGCTTTATACTATCGACCAAAAGAAATTCGTAAATCGCGGCTTTTTAAACGGTCCGTATTGTCCAATCTACGGTTCTGGCGCAATCTTATTTATCCTCGCAACTAACGGCATAGATAATATCTTCTTGCGCCTCATAGCTGGCGGCGTCATCGCGTGCGTTTTGGAATACATTACGTCTTACGTTCTAGAAAAACTCTTCCATGCACGCTGGTGGGATTATACGCCGCGCAAGTTCAATATACGCGGCCGCATTTGCCTTGCCGGCTTCTTAGTTTTTGGCGCATTTGCCGTGCTTATGCCATGGGTACATCAGTTTATCTCCGGCGCCACCTTCGCCATTCCAGAAATTTGGCGCATTATTATTACAATCGCCATCACAATTGGCTTCGTAATCGACTTATACATTACTAATACCGGTCTCGTCCGCTTCAACAAAGTCCTCAAAGAGTATCAGAAGGCTATCGACCGACACTATTTGCATGCACTAGAGTTTATTCGCCACAGTCGTCGCACATTTGAAATGCGCATCGAAGGTCGCCGCAAGCACTTCGAGAACGTTCTTAGCTTCCAGCAGCGTCGTACAATCGAATCATTCCCACACTTTATCTCTACGCGCTACGAGGACGCTTTGGAGCGCCTTCGTAAGCTAAACGCCGACACACGCAAAGATAATAAAACCCAAGCCAAGACCAAAAAGAAAAAGTAAATTTCACATTTACAACATAATCTGATAAAATAGCAATATGGCTAAAAAGTTCAGCAAACCAGAATTATCACGCAAAATTAACGGGGATATTCCTTTTGATGACGCAAATTCCGTCGAAGAGCCAGAAACCACCCGTTTGGACGTCGTTGTTTTGAATGATAATCCACGTTTTAGTCGTGCTACTATTCAGAAATTTATCAAAGCCGGCTACGTTACCGTTGATGGCATAGTTACCGATAAACCAAACACGCCAATCGAAGACGGCATGAAAGTTACCCTAACCGTCCCAGAGCAAGAGCAGGGCGAAAAGCCACCTGTCATCTACGAAGACGACAATGTAATTGTATTCAATAAGCCTCAGGGCATGCTTAGTATCTGCAAAGGCGATTTTAGCACCGAACCAGCCATCGAAAACTGGGGCGAGATCGTCCATCGCCTAGACCGCGATACTAGCGGCGTTATTATTGTGGCAAAGAATTTTGCTACCAAGAGTATGCTCCAAAAGCAGTTCCAGCAGCGCAAGACACACAAAACTTATTACGCTATCGTCTGCGGCGAACCAGCTCAGGCGCACGCGATTATTAATATTCCGCTCGCACGCAACCTCAAGAAGCCAACCACCTTCATGCCAGACAAAAACGGCCGCGAAGCCATTACGGAATATCAGACCCTCGAGACTATCGAGAAAAACGGCAAAAAATACAGCCTCATCGAGCTAAAACCGCGCACCGGTCGCACGCATCAGCTTAGAATTCATATGAATTTCATCAAGTGCCCAATCCTAGGCGATCCG
>JAKSSY010000046.1 GCA_024402845.1 Candidatus Saccharimonadota bacterium
TAAATCTCGGACTTTGCGGCGAGCTCGGTAAAGTATGTTGCGGCGACTTTAATGTTCTCGTCTTCGCTAGCGAGCATTAGTTCGAGGATACTCTTGTGCTCGTGGCGGGCGTCCTGGATTAGTTGAATGACCTGCGCGGCAGAAATATTCCAGCATGGCATCGATAAAGTTTGAAACCAATATGGATCAGCAGCTTTCGGCGAAGCGCCAATTGCAAGCAGTAAATCGCAGGCGTTAAATAGTTGGA
This sequence comes from Candidatus Saccharimonadota bacterium, assembly GCA_024402845.1. GTDB lineage: Bacteria > Patescibacteriota > Saccharimonadia > Saccharimonadales > Saccharimonadaceae > UBA2834. Next base: position 248 of record JAKSSY010000046.1, read on the forward strand.
TAACTTCTTCGTTTTCGAGGATATTCTCGCGGCGAGTGTAGGATACTGGAATGCTAAGCTGATGCAAATAAGGCAAGATTGAAACGAGATATTTGTGCTTTGGCGCGATGATTGCGATATTGTTCCCTGTTGTGCCGCCGTCAATGAGCTCGCGGATTTTCTTTGCGACGAAGGAATATTCTTCTTGGTAGGCTGGGAATTCGCGTAACTCGATGTTAGTCGAAGCTGGTGGATTTTCAGCGGTAATATGCTTGTCGATGTTGACGTTTGGTGCTTTGCAGAAGCGGTCAAGGGATTGTTCGATAATGTTGTGGGATAGTTCCAAAATTGGTGCCGAAGAGCGGTAATTTTTGGTGAGGAATATTTGTTTTGGATGGTATTTTTCGTCAAAATCAAAGAAGTTTGAGGTGTTGGCGCCCTGGAAACCGTAAATGGCCTGATCGTCGTCGCCGACTGCCATGATATTTGGCCTTCCCTCGTTGACTGGATTGTCAGTGAGAAGCGAGACGAGCTGTGCCTGTGCATCGTTGGTATCCTGGAACTCGTCGAGCAAGATATACTGGAAGCGTTCCTGAGCATTAAAACGTTTTTCGTCGTCGTTCTTGAGTAAATTAATCGCCATCAAAATCATGTCGTCGTAGTCGAACATGCCGCTTTGGCGCAAACGGTCGGCGTAGATTTCCATAATATTGGCGAGGCTCATAAGCTTCTTGTTGGAAACGAAGTCGCCAAATACGTAATGATTGTTTTTGTCCTTCTTGAAGAATTTTTCGCGCCATTTACTGAGCAGTTTTGTAGATGGTTTTTCGGAGTTGGCTTCGGCTTCGAGTGCTTCACCGAGCGCACGGTAATAGATTTTTGCGAGTGGCTCTACTTTGCCAACGATGTAATCTTGGGCGCTTGGCGCGGTTGCAAAAGTGCCGATGGCGTCGAGAATGCGTTGATAAACGGGTTGCGCCTTGTTCCATCTGAGTCCGGCGGTAGATTGTAAATCTTCCTCGATGGCTGTGTAGATTTTTGCGTTATCTATCTGGTTGCGATTGACGATTTTACGGATGTCGTCTGGCGAAAGCGCGGCGGCTTTTAAGTCGGAAATTGCAGAAATAATTTTAGAAGTTTGGTGATCTGGACGGAGGATATCGGTTGGGTCGAGCGTGCTCTGAATTTCACGAATCATCGTAAAACGCTCGAGTTCGTCGATTGCGGTTGTCAAATCTGGGCGATGTTCCTGCAAAATATAAGAACCGAAAGCGTGATAAGTTTGGATTTGAACTTTATAGGCCTCTGGGCCGATGAAATCTGCCAAACGATTGCGCATGTTGCTGGCGCCGGTCTCGGTAAAAGTTAGACATAGGATATTTTCTGGGCTAACGTCGGTCTGCTTAAGAATATTGGCGACACGTACGGAAAGTAGCTGCGTCTTGCCGGTACCAGGCCCCGCGATAACTAATAATGGGCCGTCGATGTAATCTACGGCCGCGCGTTGTTGTTCGTTTAGTCCTTTGTATGCTTTTTCAAATTCCATAGGCTATTTTGAGTGGCTCGCTACGAGATCTTGGATTTCGTGGAGTAGTTTATACGATTCGGTGTCGGCATTAAGTAAGGCTGTAAGGCCTTCGACGGTCTTTAATTGCGAGGTAACTTCTTCGATACTCTTGCCTTCACGTAGCCATTCGCCGCAGCGGAAGTTGCGAGAAGTGTTGTTGGTGCAAGTGAGAATTAAGTCGCCAAGGCCACAGGCGAGTTCGGCAGTTTCGCTTTTGGCACCATGATCGACGAGATAACACTGCATCTCGGCGTGTGCGTGCTGCATGAAGGTCGCGCTCATGTTCTCAGAATTACTGTAATAACCAGCGCCAATGGCGTAGATATTCTTTAAGGCGCCACACATTACAATGCCCGGCAAATCATCGCAAAGTTCTATAGTAACTTGTTGGTTTTGGAACAGCCCCATCGCGAATGGATTTGACGCGGTGAGCGTAGTTGGCTTGCCTTCCATGATTTCTTCGGCAAAACCAGGGCCAGAAATTACGGAAAATTGCGTAAAATCCGCAAAGCGATTGACGTCCATCATGCCCTTTGAGGCGAGGATGGTTGGGATTTTCTTGAGGTTATCTGGGTATTCGTTCACGAACGAATCGAGATACATCGAAGGAATCGTAATTACAACAGCGTTTGCTTCATAAGTTGCCGCCTCGAGAGTGATTTCTGGATACAAAGCAGGGTCATAATAACTAATTTGATGTTGATTATCTGTCAGAATTTTGGCCAATGCTTGCCCGTAGGCGCCGGCGCCGAGAATCGCGATTTTCATACTTTATAGTTTAGCATGAAAAAGCCCCGACTGTGGAGTCGGGGCCGTCAGTGGAGGACGGGTTAGCGTTCGCCCTTCTGCTTGAAGAAAAAGGACAAAACAGTACTTCCGGTATGTGCGCCAACAACCGGACTTACGTGTGCGAGCTGGATCTGCTCGTCTGTTAAATCCGTTCTCTCCTTCAGCTTCGCTATCAGCTTTTCTGCGCGCGGGAGCTCCGCTTCGCCGCCATAACCGATGCGGATGAACTCGTTGTCGTCCGCGACGTTCTCGATGTAATAATCCACCCATTCGGAGAGGATTTTATCGCCGCGACGGATTTTGCTGGCAATAGACAGCTTGTCGTCGCTCGGGAAATACATCCAAGGGCTGATATGGAACTTTGACAGAGCCTTCATCGCGAAGCGCTCGAGACCGTTAAAACGTCCACTTTCTGCGGAATAAGTCAGATCGCGCTCCGTGAACAGGTGCACGATGTGCTTACCGAGGTCGTGAGCATAAGTCTCGATGTCATCGCCGTCGTATTCGGCGAGATACTCCAGGAATGTAGCCTGTCCGTTGCTGACGCACTGACTGTCGACATATACGAATTTTCTGTTCGGATATTTGTCCTGGTAGTCGTTAATGGCAAGCAGCATAGTGTTGACGGTGCCAGAAGACATGTGCGGAGAGACTCCGGCATAGACGATGACGGCGTCGTCGTCGGCGTGATCGAGCGCGCTATCCAAGACGCGGTAGGCTTCTTCCATGCTAGCCGAAGACGTTTTGAGTGCTCCAGCGGGATATTCTCCGTCATCGAAACGTTTGTAGAATGCCTCGGCGTCGATGTGAGGAACTGGCTCTCCAGCGCAGTCCATGTTTTGGGTAAAAACTTCCGGCAGGATGCCGTACTTGATTCGTTCTTCCCGCGTAAGATCGCAGGTAAGATCTGAAAAAATCACATACTTCTTCATTCTTATTTCCTCCTTGTAAAGTGCGATTGTGAACAATTTATGGATTTATTTTAACATATTTTCGTCAAAAAGCAAAACCGCCCGGTGTGACCAGGCGGTGTGTCGGCGGTTAGGCTTCGGCATAGATGATGTGCGGTAATGATTGTGGCCTTGTTTCCCCGATACGGACTTTGCAGTCCGCGCGGCGATTGTGGATGTGTCTCTTGATGATGCTGGCGCCTTCCCCATCAATGAACACTGTCGTATCGATGGCGGCATTGTCGGCGACGTATTCGCCAATATAGCCATAAACATCGGAGCTTAGGATTACGCCGTCGATTTTGTAGTGCTGTCCATCATTCGATGATAGGATTGCGCTAAAAAGCTCGTTGTCTCTGTCGTTTAGGAAATCCAGATAGAACTTCCTATCGTCTGGTGCGGATTCAAGCAGTGCATAATCAAAAATTCCGCTCACGACGGGCACGACGTAGAGATTGATTGTTTTGTCCATATTCACCCCTCCTCACAATAAAAAGTACTATTGGATAATGCCAATAACCATCTGTATATTATATCATACTTTGGTCAAAATTGCAAGGTTCTCAATGTGAGGCGTGTGTGGGAAAAAGTTATACGGTTGAAGTTTGTCGATAGAATAATTATCGGTAAGTAGAGCGATGTCGCGAGCCTGCGTAATAGGATTACAACTGAGATAAATAATCTTAGTTGGTTTTACCTCGTTGAGTTTATCGATGAGCTTGCGGTCGCAGCCTGCGCGTGGCGGGTCGAGGATCACGGTGCAATCTGGCGTGATGTAGTCTGTGACGTCTTCGGATTTTGCGAGGACACATTTGGCTTTGGTATCTTTTGCGTTGGTCTGCATTTCGGCAAAAGCAGCGCCATTCACCTCGACGAGCGTGAGGTCTGTATCGCGTGCGACGGAAAGGCCAATACTGCCGACGCCGGCGTAAAGGTCGAGGACTTTTTGGGTAGAAATATTCTTTTTGATTTCTTCTAGCACGAGCTCGTAGACTGGTAAGTTAATCTGGAAGAAACCATTTGGTGAATAGGAATAATCGTAGTCGAGTAGTCTGTCGTTGAGGAGTTCCATGATGGGGTGAGATTTACCATTTTCGAACAACGCGGCAGAAGTCTTCCCCGTTTGGTCGCAACGGACTAGGAGC
>JAKSSY010000047.1 GCA_024402845.1 Candidatus Saccharimonadota bacterium
TGCGATGAGTAAGACCGCGTACTGCGCAATATTGAATGCGTCGAATTGTAATGCGATATCGAATGGAAGCGCGCCATGAGTTTCGGCGAACTTATAAAGAATGATAAGCGGCAGTACGAGTACGATAAGCTGAATGATGCCAAGAATCATTAAGGAAATAATCTTGCCAACGATGAGGTTAGTTGGATTGATGCTGGTTAGGACGAGCTCGCTGATGCGGTTCTCTTTTTCTTCGGTCATAGCAGCAATGATGCGGTTACCAAGTACGACGATGAGAATATAGAACAAGACGAGCGCAACGGCCGGGCCAATGATTTTACTGATATTCTCTGCTAGGTCGACGACATGATTATCTTTTGCGTCGTAGGTCGTGGTGTTGTAACGAATTTGATTCGTGACAATAACTAGGTCGAATGGGTCGATGTTCTTGGTGGCTGTGGCGCCAAGAAGGCTGCGAATTGGTGTCGAGTAATCGTCGAGCAAACCAGCCTGATCTTGTTTCGTGTAGACCTCAATGGTTTGGCTTTCGTTCAGATTTTTTGGTACATAATAAAAGACGTCAATTTTGCCGGATTTTACATCGTTGATGCCAGAATCTTTGTCTTCGTATTTGGCGATTTTTTGTTCTTCGTCATTTTCATTGATGAAGCTTGTGGTTTCGAGATATTCTGCTTCGTCGTAGACGGCAAGTTTCATTTCTGAAGTATCAGTGCCGCCTTCGAGGCTTTCGCCGGCTTGATATCCCGCTAATGCCGCGATGCCGATATATACGCCAAGCAAAACCGGCACAAGAATTGCGGCCGCCCAAAAGCTAGGCTTTTTGAGGTTACGCATAACCTCAAAGTGGATGACTTGGAGCGTTTTATTCATTTTTTTCCTCCTTTTCGCCGTAAACTTCAACGAAAATTTCGTCTAAGGATTTGAAGCGGAATTTCTTGCGGACGTCAGTTACGGTGCCATAAGCCTTTGCGACGCCGTCCTTGAGTAGCAAGATGTGGTCGCAGAGTTTTTGTACTTCGTCCATGTAATGAGTAATTAAAATAATCGTACTGCCCTTTTGGTGTAATTCTTCGATGATTTCCATGAGAAGCTTGCGGTTGACTGGGTCAAAACCCTTAGTTGGTTCGTCGAGAATCAAGAGCTCTGGATCGTTCATGATAGTGATGCCAAGCTGAACTTTCTGTTGTTGGCCTTGGGAAAGTTTGCTGATTTTGGTCTTGGCGTGGTCAAACAAATCTACGCGTTCGAGATATTTGAGACTCCATTCTTTTGGATTTTTGAGCCCCTTTAGGCGGCCGAAATAGACCATAACATCGATGACGTTTTCTTTCTTGTAAAGGCCGCGTTCTTCCGGAAGATAGCCAACGCGAATGTCGTGTCCGGGCGTGAATTTTTGGCCATTGATAAGAAGCTTGCCGGCAGTTGGCTCATAGAGGCCAAGTAGCGCGCGGATGGTTGTAGTCTTGCCACAGCCGTTACTGCCGAGGAGGCCAAAAGTTTCTCCCTGTTTTACCTCAAAAGAGAGATCTTTGATAACGGTTTTATCAGCGAAAACCATTTTGAAATGTTTAACTTCAATGATATTTTGCGCAGATTTTGTTGCCATACTAGTGATATTTTACCATTTTACAGAGGAGATATATAGTACTTTTGCGAAATGATTGCACTCATGCTTTTTTGAATTTTGTAAAGTCGTTATGATGCGGACATGAAAAGATTATTGGGTGTATTTTTAATAATATTTATGGCCGCCTGCGGTGGTAATTGCTATGCGGCGCTATCGCCCGTGGAAGGCAGTACAAATTATGTAGACAATGGCATGGGGCCGGGCGAATCGACGGACTGCGTGGATTTGGAATTTGTCTTTGCGCGTGGTTCTGGTGCGGAATATCAGAAAAGTGACATGTGGCTAAAATATCAGTCTGAGATGAAGGAACTATCCGAGCGGCTCGGTTATTCGTACCGGATTACGGATGTAGAATATCCAGCGGTCTCTGTGATAGATCCGTTTACGAATGCGATTGGTGCCTATGTTTCGGCTGGGCGATAGTATGAATTTGGCCGCAGCGTGAAGGCGGGTGCTTCTTCCTTGCGCGAATATTATGATGGTGTGGCGCGAGTATGCCCGGAATCGCGTTGGGTATTAGCTGGATATTCGCAGGGGTCGATGGTGGTTTCGGAGGCGGTAAAGAAATTTAAACACGGCAACGTAGTTTATGTTGCGCTATTTACGGATCCGCAGTTGTACTTGCCGGAAGGTAAGGGTTTGTTTCCTGATGCATGCAAAGGGCGTAGCTTGTCGGATTATAGAGTATATGTACCGGTTTGTCGTACGCATGAGGGGCGTCTAAAAGCTCGCAATCCGTACGTATACGGCGAATTAACTGGAAAGTATGGTCTTTGGTGTGGGCCGGATGATTACATTTGTGGCAGTACGCAGATTCCGTGGAATCTTTCTGGTCACACGAAGTATGTCGATAAGATTCCGCAGTTGACGGCGATATTGCGCAAGCGCTTGGCGCGTGGTGGTGTTTCGGCGCGTTCTGCTAATTTGCGAAGCGAGTCGGTGGATGACGAGTCGAATATTTTTGCGGAGTTTACGCTGAATACTTATTATGGGAATCCTGGCGATACGATTACAATAGACGCGTCGCCGAGCTTCAGCTTGGATGCAGACATCATTAATTATGAGTGGAGTGTCGATGGTGGAGATTTTTCATCGACGGGACTAGAGCCGCAAATGGCAGTGACATATGATGCGAGAGGTTATCATACTGTGCGCGTGCGCGTAACGGATTTCTTGGGCGAGTCCGCCGAAGCAGAAGCGGAGGTTCGTGTCATAAATGGCGACGTTGTTTATTATGAGCTTGATGCGCCAGAGGGGGTGACGGCGCGCAAAGATGGCGAGGACGTGATTTTGGAGTGGGGTGATCCGCCAAGCTCGGCAATGTTCTTGTATGTGCGCTTAAACGGTTACGACTTAGGCTATGTAAAGTCTTCACGCAAAGAATTGATGATTAAAGATATAGATTTGAGCGAGGCGGATACGGTTCTGTCTGTGGGTTGGGCGACTGAAAAGATGAACTTGGGTGAATTTACGGATATTGCTCTGCCGGTAGATGATAATGGCGGTGGTGGCGAGAGGGTCGAGCCGTCGGTAGTGTCGCCCGACACTGGCGTGAGTACAGCGGAAGGGCTAATTCCTTGCCTGGCGCTGCTTGGTTGCGTACTGGGAATAAGGAAAATATTATGGGCATAAAAAATCTGTCGCCCGGATGGACGACAGATCTGTGCGAGGTACCGCTCAGGCCTCGAATAATGTCCAGGCCAAGGACTTGGTGTCGAACTCGAGCGTACACTCGCGACGACCAATGACGCACTCAAAGATGTGTTTGGCGGTATCGCCAACAAACTTGATGCGCTCCGAGAGGGTCTCCGTAATTTCTACTTCGTCCTCTCCTCCTTTGCGGAAGTATAGTGGTTGGCATGGTATGCGGCTGTAGTTGAACAGCGCCATGACCTCTACTTTCTCGCCTTTTTGAGCTGGATTGTTAATATTGTTTTTCATAAATTACTCCTTGAATTTTGTTAAATTGGTTGGAGTCATTTATGTGAGCCATGGTTTTCGGCTCGGTGCCACCCATACAATGACGAATATGGATGACGGCGTATACTCCGACAATCAGTGACCGAAGTGTGATGTCGTACTTTTATTATATGTTGGCCAAAGTGCTTGTGGTAGTCTTGAAATGTAAGAATTTTTCTAGCGAAATGCTGTGAATATCCCTGTTAAATCTGCGGAAAACTCATATTTAATGCTGTGGAAAAATATCGTCAAGAAACGGAAATGCATCGCTTGGTAGCGATGCACTTGCGTTTAAGTTTATCTTTTACGGAGATGGACCACTTGGTAGTGACACATCTGCGCTTAATCAACCTTAATGTTTACAGTATAGCATACTTTTGCTAAAAAGTCAATAGTATTTTGTGAAATTGGACTAAAATTGCTTGATTTTGCTAAGAAATATGTAATAATCCATGTCGTATGAGAGGTTTTTCTCTATAGCTTTGGCTGCAATTTTGCATTGTTTCGAGATACACTCGCCCTTAAATAATGGATCGATATAACGAATTTTGGCTGGATGGTGGACGTAATAGGTATCTTTTGGCTCTTCTTTACTCTTCTTAATTTGCTTTGCTTTGCGCCAAGTATTGAATACTTTGGCATAATCGGATTTTTCGATAATTTCTATAATTTCGGATTCTGGTTTCTCGTAGAGGTCTGCGACACTGATGTGTCCCTCGTCGGAGATTTTGTGTAGGATATCGGCAATGAATTGCATCGAATAACGCGTGCGCTCGTCGCGGTAGATAACTGACATATGACTCGTTAGTTTTACGAGCTCGCGAGCGTATTTCTTGGTTTTAAAGCCTAGTTCCGTTTCGCCGTTTTTGTTAGTTTGAATTTCGACGTCGCGGTAGATTTCGGCAAGGCGTTCCATGGTAATTTGCGGATAGACGAAGGTGGCATTCGAAAGTGAATATTCGAGGCGGTCGGCCGATAGCTGCGGCGTATCATTATCGGCGATTGGGTATAGATGATAATT
>JAKSSY010000048.1 GCA_024402845.1 Candidatus Saccharimonadota bacterium
GGAACCAGGGCGCGATGTGCCTGGAATTAGCGCCAAACGTTGAGCACAACCAATGCCCAACGCCTGCTGCCATGTCAGATGTTTTTCGTCTTTGACATGTTTCATCTTTGGCAATTTTTCGATAAAGATCATCAAGACGCCGATGAATGCCATAGCGCAAGCAATTGTAACCATATTCGAGAAGAACCAGTTTGACTCAATGAAGTCAGACAACAATAACCCTGCGATAACGACTGGAATACAAGTGATGATAATGTTTAGTGCAAACTTGAAGTTTTTATTAACGAATACATCTTTGATAATTTCAACGATGCGTTTACGATAATAAATCAATAACGCCAAGAAAGTTCCGAGATTAATGAACTCTAAGAACAAGTGAAAATCGCCGCTTCTGCCGCCAAGCAATTCTTGGACAATTTCCAAATGACCAGAACTTGATACTGGAATAAATTCTGTAATGCCCTGCGTTAAGCCGAGCCAAAATGCTTCATAAGCTTCCATTATTCTTCCCACCTCCCTGTGTGTTTTTTACCATCGTAAATCATCGTCGGGATACCTTTTGCATGCACGGTATTCACGACAATATCATTATTGTGCTTAATAACTTCTTCGTATTCTTCCGAGTGCGCATAATTTGAAACATTCTCTACACCCTCGTCGCCATAGCCGAATTCTACGAGCCACTCTTTTAGCTTTGCCTCGGCTTCTTCTGCAGAATAATAATCATTAAAGAGATCCTGATAAGAGCGATGCTCTTCGTCTTTTTCGGTATAGATACGCTTCATGATTTCAAAGGAAATCTGCGTACCTTCTGCGGTCTTGCCCTGTTTTTCGGCGCCGAAAATATATCCTACGATTAGCTTGGAATTCTTAAATTTATACTTACCTTCCGTGTCCTGAATTGGGAATGGCACCAGCAAAACTTTTCCATCTTCGAAGTATTCTGCATTTAGCTGATTCCTGAACGACTGCAAACACACTACGCAGCCCGGGTCGAAGATATCAATTGCCTTCAAATCACCATCACCAACTACAACACCCTTGAAGTCGAATTCTTCAACATTCCAGCTACGGAATTTGTCTGGCATCGCGCCAAAGATCTCGCCCCAGTCCTCAAACCAACGCCCAACGTATTCTACCGGGTTGCTCGGTTCCGAACCAGCATCAATACTACATACTTCTGCGCCAAGCGAGCAAGCTTCAGCATGCTGAACATTACAAGTACCTAGCGACCACAATGCGAGACCGGCTTTTACGCCCTCGACGAGTGACCAAATAGTAACAATTACTAGTAAAATCGACAGCGCTTCTATAGCAATAGAAAGCGGCTTTACGAGCTTTGGTTTCTTGATTAAGACGCGACTTAAAATTGAGTTTTTTACCTCGTCGCCAAAACCGGTTTCGCACTTTTGTAATGCGACACGCTTACCAACGCAGCCCCAGGATTTCTTAAGAATTTTTAGATAACGTTTGCCGACTTTTGGTTTGAAAATCGAAATAAATGCAACGAAAATACCGACGATAATTAAGATAATAAACGCAGCAATACAAACCATTATTTAGTCATCCTCTCCAATATATCGATCGTCTTGTCGATATCTTCTGGGCGGATATAATAACCGAGCGAGAAGCGAATTAGTGGTGGGTAATGCATGACGTGATCCAAATAATAATGAACACAGAAGTAACCAGTACGCGCCATAATGCCACGGCTAGACAATGCGCCGCCAGCAAGATGCGAATCTATGCCTTCAATATAGAAAGATATCGTTGGATTTGCTTCCTTGTTGACGAGATGAATCTTTGGATTATTCTCTAAGTAATCAAACAAGCGAGTATAGCACTCTTCGAAGTTCTTTTTATCCTTCTTGGATACCTTGTTTAGCCACTTTAAAGCTTGGCCAAATGCAGCAATTTCACCCCAGGCCTGAAGACCAGATTCAAACTTTGTATAAGCGTGGTTTTCGGACTCAGCAGAAAGCTTATATGTTTCTTTGTCGACATCATCGACCATGCCACCACCAATGAAGCTTGTATCGATTTTGCTAAATAGATCGCGGCGAACAATCATGATGCCGAGCGATGGTCCGTACATTTTGTGCGCAGAACTACAAATAGCGTCAGCCTCGGTCTTATATAGAAGCTCCGGACTGTGCGCCAAAGCCTGCGCTGCATCGATAATAATTATGCCTTTTTGCTGGTGGACCTTTTTGATAAGATCTTTGACATTTAATAGCTTGCGACCATCAATGTTCGATGCGCAGTTTACGACAACGAGCGCCTTGGTGAAATCATATTTCGAGAGGTCGATCGAACCATCTTCTTCGCGCACGATTACTTCGCGCGAGATATCGTTTTTGCGCGCAAAAGACATCGTGGATAAAAATGGGGAATTATGCTCGATGTCGGACGTAACAACTTTTTTGAATAGGCCTGGCTTAAATTGGCTCAGCAATAAGTTGATGCCATAAGTCGTATTAAGCGTAAACGATACAGAATAATCTCTTGATTTAAGTTTGAGATATTTTAACATCGCCTCGCGAGTGTCTTCGACGAGTTCATCCGTCTCGCGACCCCACGCGTATTTTACGCGCTCACCACAGGAATTGTGTTCGGTGTAGTAGCGGTGTAAAGCGTCAATAACTGGGCGCGGACGTAGCGATTGACATGCCGAGTCAAGATATACATCTCCCTCGCGTAAATAATTAAAATCCTCCATATTGATTAATATTATACCACCTATACACCCCTTATACGAGCATATGTTTAATTGATTTTTTCCACTTTTGTGCTATAATTTATTTAGTTGGACAACCAACGCGCACTTTAAAACTCTCGACTATGGAGGTGATTTCATGAAGCGTTTATTAGTCATTCTCATTATGCTAGGTCTACTGACCGGATGCGCAAGCATCAAAGAGACTACTGAGGGCGAGGGATCGCCTGAGGAAGTCATTACTCAACAGGAAACCAAGGAACCCGCTACACCCGAAACCACGGAAACCGATGAAGCTTCCACGCCGGAGGAAAGTACTAGTCCGGATGGCTGGGATGTAAGCATCGGAGCCAAAGTTTGGGGAGACAAAACTCCTCTTAACGAGGCTGATGTTCCGGAGGTCTGCAGAGGTACGATCATCGACTGGATATATACGGATTTTGGACTTGTCATCATCAGTTCCGACAAATACGTCGGTTTCATCAAAGATGGCAAGCTCATAAAAACCTGGGATACCGAAGTCGACCCCGACAACTTCTTGTTTGACGCCAGCCTTTTCAACGAACATGCCAAGTATAGATATTATGGGTATGTAGGCAACTCTATTGTGAGAATTTCGGATGAGTTCGTATCATACGAAACTCGTTCGCTTGCACAATACGAGTTTACCGGCATCAACTGGTATAGCTACTACACCATAGGCGACAATCTCTACTTCTGGTCGCCTAGCTGCACAACGCTAGTAGACAGAATGGTCGTTGAAACCTACACCAAGAACGGCTATACATTCTACCGCAAGATAAACAATGACATCTATGTGGTGGACGCAAATCCGTTCACGATTGGAAGGCAGACGCAAGAATACGTCAACGCACATCCACTCACACCAGTCTATCTCGGCAACGGATCTATGCTAGACTATTACACGCAGCTAAATCCGAGGGCTGGAGAAAGCAATCCACTAAACGCCTGTAAAGATTTCGAAGAGCGTTATGGTCTCGACACTCTCATCTATGGTAATCCTACAGACACCATTGACGTGAGAGAGTTCATTGATTATGCGACGGAGAGCAGAAATCACATTTTCGACCACTACAACATTCCGACCGAGAATACGGGAGAGATGTTTAAGTTCGATAATATCTATCTCCACGGCCATCTTGGCCATCTTCGCGTTTTCTATAAGAACGGCGCCATCGATTATCTGAGCTGGACCTGCTACGATCATTCGTGGGAAATCTACGATGATCTGCACGACTACTTCTTGACCTACGGCCCCGTGGGAGAAGCACGTACGCCTCGTGATGGGCAAATCGAAGAAAGCGCCATCGTTGATGGCTATAATGTCTTCGCCGGATATGAGGACAGCGACCACGGACAGTACACCTA
>JAKSSY010000049.1 GCA_024402845.1 Candidatus Saccharimonadota bacterium
ACCGATAGAAATCGGTATGATTGGCATGATTTTGCTATTTGCATTTGCTGTCGTGGCAACCGGTAATGCTGTGAATATTTCTGATGGCCTAGACGGTCTTGCGGGTGGTTTATCGATGCTTGCCTATGGCTCCTATGGCGTTATCGCGTTGCTACAAGAGCAATGGTATTTGGCAGGTTTCTGCTTTATTGTGCTAGGCGCACTTTTGGCCTACATCTGGTTTAATGTTTATCCGGCACGCTTTATGATGGGTGATACGGGGTCATTTGCGCTTGGCGCAGGCCTTGGCGTGGTCGCGATGATGACGAATTCGTTCTTGCTACTGCCAATCATTGGTTTCTTGTTTGTTATTGAGGCTGGTAGTTCGTTGATTCAAATCGTTTGGAAGAAGTTCTTCCATAAAAAGATTTTTATTTCTGCGCCGCTTCACCATCACTTGCAAGCGATGGGGTGGGAAGAGAGTAAGGTTGTAATGCGCTTTTGGATTATTGGCGGCATTACGGCGATGCTTGGCATCTTCTTAGCAATGGGTGGGGGTATTATTCGCTAATGAGGAAGCATCGACCAGATTTCGCGATAGCATTAATTGTCTTAGCGCTGATGAGCGCGAGCCTGATTATTGTTTATGCGATTGGGCCACGCGTTGCGCAGGCACTTAATTCACAATACGGTACAGAGTATAGTGATACATATTTCTTGATTCGTCACGTGTTTGCGATAGCGATGTCTGTCGCTGCGATTGTAGCAGGATATCTCGTTAAGTACGAGAAAGTTGGCAAATATGCAAAAACCCTGGTATTTATTAGCGCCGGCCTTTGTTTGTTGGTAAAGATATTGGCGATACTGCACGTAGATGCGCTTGTGACCTGCGATAAAGGTGCGTGTCGTGCTTTGCGCATTCCTGGTATTGGAATTGGCTTTATGCCGTCCGAGATTTTGAAGGTGGCAATTTTGTTTTATTTGTCGTGGCTAATTAAAGATCGCAAAGAGAAGAAAGAGCTCACGATTTTTAATTCGGATTTTGACTGGAATGAGCTAAAAGAGCGGGGAATAAAAGCGATACCATCAATATTTAATATGCGCTTTGTTTTGCCGTTTGCGCTTTTGATGTTGGCCGTTGTGGTGCTAGTTGGCTGGTGGGAGAGTGACTTTGGTAGCACGGTAGTAATTGCAACGATGTCGCTTGCAATGCTTTGGATTGGCAAGATGCCGCCCAAGGATCTTTTGGCGATGTTGGTAGTGGGCGGGATTATCGCAGCGATTTTGATTTTTGGTGCAGATTATCGTGTCCAACGTATTACGAACGAGAATTCTTACCATCAGGAAAGCTCGTTGATTAGTATGGGTACTGGTGGTATTTTAGGCGTCGGCCTTGGAAATAGTATTCAGGCAACGGGTTATTTGCCAGAAGCCTTGTCGGACTCGATTTTCTCGATTATCTGTGAGACGTGGGGCTTTGTAGGTGCATCAGCGATTCTAATTGCATTCTTTGTGCTATTTTGGCGTATGATTAGCGCATCGCAGCGCACGGTTGATCTGGACAAGCGCCTATTCGTGATAGGGGTTTTTGCCTGGATTATAGCCCATGTTATAATCAATGTAGGTGGAATGACGGGCGTAACGCCGATGAAGGGTATTACGTTGCCATTCCTGAGCTACGGCGGTACGAGTATGATGTTCGTAGCGTATGCAACCGGTGTTGTTTTGCAAATTTCTGGCTGGACCGCCAGGGAAGCGATAGAGGAGAAAAATGAAAATACTAGTAGTAGGAGGGGGCAGCGGGGGACACGTTACTCCAGTAGTCGCGGTCGTTCGTGAGATTCTAAAAGTTCGTCCAAGAGCGAAGATTGAATTTTGGACGGATAAAAAATATTACAAAAACGCACGCAAAATTACGATCGAAAATGGTCTTGATATTAAGATTCGCAAGGTCGTAGCGGGGAAGTTGCGTCGTTATACGAACTTTACTTTTATTACTTATTTGCAGAACTTTGATGTTGTTATTAAAAATGTCATTGATTTCTTTAAGACGATTGGCGGACTATTTCAGAGTTTCTTCCGTTTGATTGCGAATCGCCCAGATGTAATCTTCTTGAAGGGCGGATACGTTTGTTTGCCAGTCGGTGTGGTGGCGCACTTACTTAGAATTTCATACGTGATCCACGACAGCGATGCGGCGCCGGGTTTGACGAATCGCGTGTTGGCAAAGCATGCGACAAAGATTGCGACTGGTATGCCGCTCGAATACTATAACTATCCAGAAGAACGCGCAGAGTGGACTGGCATTCCGATTAGCGAAGAATTTAGTCCGGCTACGGAAGCAAAGCAGCGCGCATTAAAGAAAGAGCTTGGCTTTGATGAAAAGAAGCCGTTGATTGTCGTGACTGGCGGCTCGCAGGGTGCGCAGCATATTAACGAAGCAATGCGCGAAATTTTACCACAGGTGTTAAAGATTTCTAGTGTGATGCTAATTGCTGGCCGCGAACGCTATCCGGAAATGCTTGACTTGAAGGATTACGAAGTCTGGGAAGAAGGCGAGCTGAAGACGAACTTCCGTATTATTGAGTTTTCTGCCGAGATGCATAAGTTATTTGGCGCGGCTGATATTGTGGTTTCGCGCGCTGGCGCGTCTACGATGACTGAGTTGTCTAGTATGGCGAAGGCGGTAATTATGGTGCCAAATGAAAAGCTTCCGGGCTATCATCAAGTAAAGAATGCTGCTGCCTACGAGAAGGCGAATGCGGCCGTGATTGTTGCGGACGACAAGATGTATGAGGACCCAGAATTGTTATTAAAGGCGATTCGTCGTTTAATCAATCATCCAGAAGAACGCGATGCAATTTCGAAGAACTTGAAGAAGTTTTCGAAAGATAATGCGGCTGAGAACTTAGCGAATACGATTATTTCCGTAGCAAAAGAATAGAGAGCGTTTGACTTTTTGCCGCTAGAATGATAGACTTATAGTACTGGTCACGTCGTCTAGTGGTTAGGACTCCAGGTTTTCATCCTGGCAATCGTGGGTTCGATTCCCACCGTGATCACCAAGTTTGTTATTAAAACCGCCCATTTGGGCGGTTTTTGTATTTATGCTTTTAGGGTGTAGATGGTATAATTTAAGGTATGAGCAAACTATTTAAACGTACTAAAATCTTAGCGACGGTTGGTCCGTCTGTCTTTGAGGAAGAAAAACTCAAAGAGCTAGTATACGCGGGCGTTAATGGCTTTCGTCTGAATTTCAGTCATGGCTCTTATGACGAACGCGATGAACAAATCCGTATTATTCGTAAATATGCCGCAGAACGCGGTAAATCTGTTGCAATCTTGCAAGATTTGCAAGGTCCAAAGATTCGCCTTGGCGACATTAAAGATAATCACCTAGATTTGAAGAAGGGCGATGAAATTATTCTCGATTATGCACTCAAAGAGCATGATGGCGGTATGACTTTGCCAGTTCAGTACAACCTCGCCGAGAAGGTAAAAGTTGGCGAGCCAATCTTCCTATTTGATGGCAAAATCCGTACGGTCGTAAAAGAGATAGTTTCTGAGACTGCAATTAAAGCCGAAGTTAAGAATGACGGCTATATTATGAGCCGCAAGGGCATCAATTTGCCAGATACCGACATGGGTGGCGATATCATCACCGAGAAAGACCTTGCTGATATCGAGTTTGGTGCAAGCCGCGACTTTGATTATGTCGCAATAAGCTTTATTCAGAGCGCAGAAGATATCAATAAACTTCGCCAGATTCTTGTTTCGCACGGTTCTACCGCGCAGATTATCGCAAAGATTGAGACCAAGAAAGCAATCGAAAGCGACGAAAAGATGGAAGAAATCGTCAAGGCAACTGATGGTATCATGATTGCGCGTGGTGATATGGCAATTGAGGCTGGCGCCGAGGTTGTACCGATCGTACAACGCAAACTTATCGCACTTTGCCGCCAGTATTCTAAG
>JAKSSY010000005.1 GCA_024402845.1 Candidatus Saccharimonadota bacterium
AACAGGTCGGACTGGTAGAATTTAACCTTTGCGCCGAGATTTTTGGCGTTGTCTTGAGCGATTTCGAGAGCTTTTGGCGAAATATCTACAGCTTCTATCTCTGTTTGCGGTATTTCTAGGGCCAAGGTAATCGCGATACAACCGCTCCCTGTCCCCGCGTCGAGGATTTTTTGCGCATTTAGGGTTTTCGCGAAGTCGATAAGTGCCTCCGTCTCTGGGCGCGGAATGAGAGTATCCCTAGTGATACGGAAATTGTGGCCATAAAACTCCTTGGCGCCCAAAATATAGGCGAGAGGCTCCCCTGCCCCGCGACGAGTAGCAAAATCCTGGATTTTGGAGAGTTCTACCTCTGTAAAAACATATTCCGGGTGAGCGTGCACAAAAGTGCGGTCTTTACCGAGAACAAAAGCAACAATAAGCTCACTATCTAGATGGTCGATAGGAGATTCTTTAAGCCAAGAGCTCACGTTCATGAGCTTGAAGCGCCTCGATTATATCTTCGATATCGCCGTTCATTGCGGCGGAGATATTGCTGCGGTTGTAATGGATACGATGGTCGGTAATGCGATCCTGTGGAAAGTTGTAAGTGCGAATTTTTTCGGAGCGGTCACCGGTACCGATGAGAGATTTGCGCGCGTCGGATGCATTGGCGCGATCCTCGGCAATCTTGCGCTCTAGGAGGCGACTGCGGAGAACCGTCATAGCCTTGATACGGTTTTGCTGCTGAGAACGTTCGTCTTGCATGGTGACGACGAGGCCAGTCGGCAAGTGCGTGATGCGGACAGCGGAGTCGGTAGTATTGACGCCCTGGCCGCCGTGGCCACCAGAACGATAGATATCGATACGGAGGTCTTCTGGATTGATTTCGAGATCATGCTCTTCCGCCTCTGGGAGGACAGCTACGGTTGCGGTGCTAGTATGGATGCGGCCCTGCGATTCGGTAACTGGGATGCGTTGGACGCGATGAACGCCGCCTTCGAACTTAAGCTTGCCATATGGCTGGTCACCAGATACGCGGAAGATTACCTCTTTGTAGCCACCAGCGTCATTGACGGATTCGGACTGAAGCTCGGTCTTGAGGCCATGAGTTTCGGCGTAACGGAGGTACATGCGGTATAGGTCGCCAGCAAATAAGCTAGCTTCGTCGCCGCCAGCACCGGCACGGATTTCGATGATGGCAGGCTTGTCGTCATTAGGATCACGCGGGATAAGCATTTCGGTGAGTCTCTTCTCTGTTTCGGAAAGCTCATTTTCGAGATCTGGCTTCATTTCGGCGAGTTCTGGGTCGTTTTCTGCCTCTTTGATGTCGTTTTGGAGCTGGATACGCTTTTTGCCAAGCGTAATGAGCTCTTCTAGCTCTTGAAGGCGACGGTTTTTTGCAGCAAAATTAGCGTCAGCATAGGCGTTTGGCTGACTTAAGAAGTCTGTTATCTCTTGACGCTCTTGCTCGAGCGCCTCTAGGTCTATATTTGGATTCATTAGTTATATTTTAACATCTTATCAGTTGTCTGTCGAGCCGCGAACGGTCATGGACAGGAGGAGGATATTGCGGTAGTGCTTGGAGTCTTTATCGCAGGTAGATAGGAGGAGGAGCTTATCCGTTTTATACTCATCCGTGGCGACAATATGACCATCGGTCTTGATGTAACTGATAATGTCGTTATTGCGGCCATTCTTGATGCGGTTAATGTCGTAATAATGCCAAGAGGTGGCGTTAATGATAGCGAAACCGATAGTCTTGAGGTCGTATACTTTGTCCGGCGTATAGAGGGTTCCGGTACGGTGAGCGTCGAAGTATTCCTGCTCTTTGTAGGATGTAATCTCGGAGAACATGACTTTTCTCGTAGCGCGGTGACCATAAATGACCGAATAATCATCGGTAAACGGGGTGTTTTGGTAGTCCATGAAAGCTGCGCCAGTGACGGAATATTCGTTTTTGTAATTACGTGAGAGGTATTTGGAGTTATTGGTGGTATGAACTACCGGAAAATCTATGTTCGTGCCATCGATTGTGAGCCAGCCCTGGATGTCTGGGTTGATCTTTTGCAATTCATCAATAGAGAGCATACTGTCATCTGTTTTATCTGGAGTGAGAGACTTGAGGTGGCTATCTAGGACACTACTGGTTTCGACCTGATGCATGTCGAAAATGCCATAAATACAAATAAGTGCGATAAAAATGAAGATAGAAAACGCGAGAGCGTTTACGGTAACTTCTAGAACTGAACGAATCTTCGCCGAGGTGCGATAACTTGAAGCCTTGCCCATCGTTATGGCCTCCTCGTGCGAATAATCGTGATGACTTTGCCGTAGATGTCGCCCTCTTCGATGCGACCGAAGGTGCGTGAATCTTCAGCATCGTCTGTGTTGTCATTTAATAAGAAGTAGCCAAAAGGCTGCTTACTAAAAGTTGAGTTAATATTGTTGATTTCAATATCGTCATTACAAACTGAATCGTCGGTTGCCTGCTCGTTATTTACATAGAGGAAACCATCCTTACTCGCACGGACAGTTTCGTTCGGCAATGCGACGATGCGCGCCAGATAAGACTTCCCGTCTTTTTTGTACAGCACGACATCATCCGATTTGTAGTCGCGATCTAGACGCGTATAAAAAAGTAAATCTCCGTCTGCGATATATGGGGTCATCGAAATGCCCACGTAGCGACGGACGCCAAAAAATACACCGAATAATAACCACAAAATGAAGACAATCGCGACGATTTTTGCGCAAAGATATAACCAAGCGCGTTTTTCGTCTACGATTGCCTTCATTATTTAAGAAATTCCTTTTAATGCTTCTTGATGAAGATTACTACTGCTACACCGATACCAGCGATGACGCCTGCGATAATATATGGAAGTGCGCCAAGGACTAAACCAGTAAAGACAGCAGCGTTTTTAACGTTTTGGAAAGTAATCTCATTGCGGCCTGCGGCTACGGTTTGCTCGCCAGTAGTGAGACTGTCGTGTGTCACTAATGCACCGAGTCCATTCTGACCACTCCAGGAAGTCTGATAACCATCTACGGCAGCCTGAGTAATGACATACTTCATGCCAGCCGGGAGTTGGTTTGCACCATTGGCGACTTGGCCAATAAATGCAGTCTGCCAGTGCTTAAGATAGATTTTTGTATTTGTACCAACATTTGCAGTAGTTGGGTTGCCTTCGCAATAAGAAATATCCGTGCCGTCAGATTCCTGCGCGGTCTGATAACCGATATTGAAGACCATGTCATTAGTGGTGATGCCTGGCTGGGACGGAATGTTTAGCGTATATTCGAAGCAAATTTCTGCATCCGCAGCATTACCGTTCTCTTGAGAGAAAAGCTCAATTACGCCTTTTTCGGTGACATTATTACCAAAAGCCGGGTCGTCTTCCTTTTCACCAGTAAGATTATTCACCATACCCTGCACAACTGTACCCTGAAGCCAGTTTTTGCCGCTCGGAATATATACGCCAGTGCCGTCATCGAAGTTGCGTACAGATACTACGGCCGTATAACTGTTGCTATCCAATTCGTAGGCTTCGTTCGTCGAAGAAGTTTCGCGGATAATGTATTCGTAGTCGCCTGGGCGCTCATAATATGTTCCAGCGAAATCGATTTCACCAACAGCAATTGCGACAGATTGGCCGGTCGCCTCATCGTATGTTGGTGTTACATCGTTGAATTCTACTACAGCCGAAAATGGTGCATCCTTAGAGCCAGCCGGGTTATTGGCGCCAGGAGTAATAGAATAAACGAAATCTACGTCTACATTTGATGCCCCAGAGACGCCCTTAATGATACGTTTAAAAGATACCTTTGTAGTGCCGCCAATAACGGTACTGAATGGGACGCCGTTTTCATCTTCGGAATCGAAATCTTCGCCGAAGGTCATAGCGCTAGCGTATGGCGTAATGAGGCTAGAGACGGCTAATACAGCGCCAAAGGTTAAAGTTAATAATTTGCCCGCCTTCATATTAGTTCCTTTTGGCCTTCACGTTAATGAAACCTTTTGTGGCTAGGAAAATGCCTACTGCAGAGATGATGCCTGCGACGATATATGGGAGAGATTTGAGAGATACACCAGTAAGGACGCCCATGGTCTTGGAGTGGTTAAAAGTTACACCCTGATCGGCGATTGCCATGGTAATTTCTACGATGCCAGTCGTACGAGTTTCGCCTTCCTCGAAGTCGATAGCGTCACCCATGCCACCACCGTATCTGTTTAGAGAAACTGCATATTCGTCGTCACCTTCGTTAGTAACGCGGTATTTTGTACCGATAGGGAGTTCGAGCATATTAGAATATGTATCAATACCAACAAATGCCTGTTGATGATGTTTGAGGTAGATATAGGTGGAGCTGCCCACTGTTGCGATGGTCGAAGTGGAATCGCAGAGACCTACGCCAGCTTCATCATAATCGATATTAATAGCATCTCCATTCGTGAGGCCAGCGCCCTCCATGATTTCTAGTTTGTAGGTAAAGCAGTGATCTAGATCACCAGCGTTGCCACCGACACCAGTCGAAATATGGAACATCGTACGAGAAGTTTCCTGCGCGCCGAAGAGTGCTTCTACGTCCTTTTCGCCAGTGTTTGTATTTTCGACTGTTTGGAGAATTGTTGCTTCCAAATCACCAGATGCAAATTCGGTACCATCAATCACCTTCATCTTGTTACGGACAGAAACCATTAAGTTGTATGAAGAGTATGTATCAACTTCATAGCTAGAGTTATTAGAAGAAACCTCGATGATGTTATAGAAATAATCACCAGGGGTGGCGTATGTCGTGCCCGCGAAATCTACGACGCCATAAGCTTCCGCTATTACTTCCGCAGAATCTTCACTACTCGATGCAACTACGTCATTAAATGCAATCTGAACCGAGGTTGGTTCATTAAGTGCGCCGGCCGGGTTTTTGATGTCTGGCATAATCTCGTAATTAAATATAGCGTCGACTGTCGTGCCAGCACTTAAGTTTTTAATTCTTCTTCTTATCGGGGCGGTAGTATTATCGTCCGTTGTTGTTGATTTTGCGATTGTTACAGACGCTGCATTTGCATCCGCCGATGGGACCAACACCGACAAAACACAAAGTGCGCCAGCAAGAAACATGCTTACTGCTCTCTTGACCTTCATATTTTTGTTTTGACCTTTTTATTTTTTTGGGCTTTCGCCCGTTAATATATGTTCTATTTATAGCATAAGTAGTACGCAAGTGCAATAGCACTTGGCTGGTTTCGCGGCTTTCCGTTACGCCGCGGCGTGGTATAATCTTGACATGGATCTTTAGCTCAGTTGGCTAGAGCGTACGATTCACATTCGTAAGGTCACTGGTTCGAGCCCAGTAAGATCCACCACAGTTAGCTTATTTTAACCCACCCATGATTTGTGCATTTTATCAAAATGTAACAGGGGTGGATTTTTTATTTTGCACAAAATCTGAAAGTTTTGATTAAAGTTGAGCAATTAGGTCTCGCCATATCTATCGTTTAGCAAAACTATGCCTTAATCGCCGTCCGCAATCCACTCTTTTAGCGCGGCTATGTTTTCTTGCCCCAGGCCAGCAAGAAGTTTTCTCGTAAACTCTTCTGCATTCGAGCTATTCTCTTTTACTGCTCGCAATTCACTTTCGTAACCACCCAGATATTTCATGACACGCTTTCCAATCTCTTCGGTTTCGTAATAAGACCAAACCTCATCTAGCAAGGTGCTCATCTCTTGCTCAACCCGACCCGAAACAGGATTATCTCGATTTTTCCAAAACTCCTTTACCTCGTCGGAAACCTCCCTGTCGTCGTGTCTGTCGGTCGGTTCACCATAAATATCTGTTCGCACCAAATAGATTGGCACACCAAAGAATAGCGCCGCCTTTTTGGCCTCATCGCTTATTTGTTCTTGTGAGCTTCCAAAAACTACGATTGAATCAGGGAGCGTATCGCCTTTTAATTCAACTTCATTCCAGGAAGTAAGAGCATCCGCAGTGCCAGTTGTCGCTAATAGCTCATCCGGATTCATGACCCGTTCTTTATACTGTCCCATTTTGCCAATGTCCCTAAGTACTCCATGATCTGCAGGCGCCGCGCTCAAAAAAATGCCTTTTCCAAGATTATTAAAGCCAAAAACCAGCCCTTTCTTATCGAATAGATTGATCTTTTTATCGGAAATTAAAGAAGTAGAAATATACTCCCTAGAAGAGCTAACCCATTTACGTAAATCAATCTCTCGCGACGAACCTTCGAGTGATTGACCAACCGCACCGATGACCGAGACAAGCATCTTAAACTCCGAACCAGCAAATTCATATCCATCGATTTTTTGGCCATCGAATTCAGTGAAGAATTCCGTTATACCCTCTCGCTCGGTACTCTCTTCATATGGCCTAGATAATTCTGATTAGTACTGTGCCTCAGCTTCGGATCGAACCTTCTCTCTATTGGCCCTCTTCGTATCTAAGGCTATCTCCATTGCGGACTTTCCCCCATTGAACGGTGGAAATTCTCCCGGGTTTTGCCAAGACGTGCCCTCGGCCGGCAATTCCTCGCTGCCGACTACTCGCTCTGATGAATTAATCATTAGTACCCATGCCGCTTAAAACCATATTTCCATAATAGGATAATCACCCCAATAGCGCTAGCGCGGTCCACGTCAAATGAATCATTGAGGGATATTTTTAGTTGGACGAAAGGGCGGGATTCCAAACAGGATGCCGAGCTATTCTTCTGATACTATTTTGCCGTGGTCGAGATGTAGGATGCGCTGGTTGCGAGAACCGCGGAATTTTAGCGTCAAATCGCGCTGCGACATGATGAACGGACCATCAATAAGTGCGTCGAGCTCTTCGACGAGCTTCCAGACATCGGAATCGCGTGGGATTTGTTCGTAAATAAGACCAGTGAAAGACCAGACGTTCCAGCCCAACTCTTCGTGGCAGAACTTAGTAATCTCAAGTAGCGCCTTGGCTTGCAAGAGCGGCTCACCGCCACAATAAGTGATACCGGATTGCCCTCTGAGAGCACGGAGCTCTTCTTTAATTTTATCGATAGTAACTAGTGTACCAGCTTCGGTTTCGGTCCAAGTTTCTGGATTTTGACAGCCAGGACAACGTTGGCGGCAACCCTGTGTCCACAAAACGGCGCGAAGGCCTGGGCCATTAACGATGGAATCGCGTTCTAAATCCCCAGAGAGGAGGATGTGCCCCTCAGGCACATCCATTTGCGGCTCACATAGGATATTAGTTTTACGATTGCGCTTGCCGTTTGGGTCGGCTACAGTGCTGGGGTCCAAATCTCCTCTGGCTGGCATTTATTCTTTACCTATAGCAGCTTTCTGGCTAGCTTTTTTCGCTTCGCGCTTAACTTTGGTAGCTTGGTCGTATTGACCAACGGAAACATTATGCTTTACGCGAGCGGATTCTTCTGCTTTTTTGCCATCGTTCCAGCGCTCAAGGGAACCTACGAGGTAACCGGTGATGCGGCGGAGGCGCTCAAAGCCAAATTCACCATCGACTTCGTGGCGACCACAGCCCGGACAGACGTCGCCTTCGATGATGCCAGAGAAGCCACAAACTGGGTCGCGATCGACTGGGTGGTTGACGGAACCGTAGCCAATGCCAGCTTCCTTCATGTGGCGGACAACCGCTTCGAAAGCCTCAATATTGTCGGAAGGATCGCCATCCATCTCAATGTAAGTGATATGACCGGCGTTACAGAATGCATGATATGGAGCTTCGATATCGATTTTGTCGAATGCGGAAATTGGGTAGTATACAGGAACGTGGAAGGAATTGGTGTAGAAATCGCGGTCGGTTACACCCTTGATCTTGCCGTATTCCTTGCGGTCCATGCGAGTGAAGCGGCCAGAGAGACCTTCTGCTGGAGTTGCGAGGAGCGAGAAGTTGAGTTTGCGCTTCTTGGTCATTGCGTCACAGAATTCGCGCATGTGGCTAACAATATCGAGGCCAAGCTCCTGAGATTCAGCGGATTCGCCATGATGTTTGCCAGTCATAGCAACGAGCGTTTCAGCGAGGCCGATGAAGCCGATAGACAAAGTACCATGCTTGATAACGTCGCGGAGTTTATCGTTTAGACCAAGCTTTTCGCTACCAACCCAGTTGCCTTGACCCATGAGGAATGGGAAGTTCTTAACTTTTTGGTTGCCCTGAAATTCGAAGCGCTGGAGAAGCTGCTCTGCGCAGAGGTTGAGCTTTTCGTCGAGTTCACGATAGAAACCGTCCCAGTCCGCTTCTTTGCGTTCACCGAGGCAGATACCGTGTTTGATACCGATGCGGACAAGGTTGATTGTAGTGAAGGAGCAGTTACCGCGGCCAGCAACGTGACCATCAGTTTCCTTGAAGCAGGAACCAAAGACGCGTGTGCGACAGCCCATGGTTGCAATTTCGGTATCTGGATCGCCTGGCTTGTAGTACTGGAGATTGAATGGAGCGTCAATAAAGGTGAAGTTCGGGAAGAGACGCTTTGCGGATACTTCCATAGAGCGCTTGAAGAGGTCATAGTTTGGATCACCTGGGTTGTAGTTGACGCCTTCCTTTACCTTGAAAATGGAGATTGGGAAGATTGGCGTTTCGTGATGGCCAAGACCATTCATGGTTGCTTCGAGGAGCATCTTGGAAACGAGACGGCCTTCTGGGCTTGGGTCGGTACGGAAGTTAATGGAGGTAAAGGGAACCTGAGCACCGGCACGGCTATGCATAGTGTTGAGGTTATGGACGAAGCCTTCCATTGCCTGGAGCGTTTGATGCTCGGTATCTTCGATGGAAGCCTTGATTACACCCTCTGGAACTTTGGCTTTCTTGAGCTTCTTTTCGTCACCAAAAGTAATGTCGTCTTTGATGGTAATATTAAGATCTTTGCCAGTGAATTCTTCGTATTTTTCGAGGTTTTCTTTGAGAGATTTTTGGAAGGTCTTGTTGACGGATGGGGCTAGACAGTAATCGAAGTAAGGGATGGACTGACCGCCGTGCTGCTCGTTCTGGTTTGCCTGCAAAACGATAGCAGCGAGAGCGGCAGCAGTACCGATAGATTGTGGGGTACGCAGGAAGCCGTGACCTGTGTTAAAACCGCGATCAAAGAGCTTGCGAACATCAGTCTGACAGCAAGTTAGAGTACCGGTTGCTAAGAAGTCCAAATCGTGAATGTGGATATCGCCGTGGTCGTGCGCCCAGCTGAATTCTGGCTTGAGGATGCAAATCTTTGCGTACTCCTTGGAGCCTTCTGCGCCAAACTGAAGCATCTTGCCCATTGCGGAGTTACCATCGACGTTTGCGTTGCCACGCTTAACATCGGAATCTTCCTCGGCGTCGAGCTGAGAAATTGTGTCATAAGTTTGCATAAGCTTGGTTTTTGCCTCACGGACACGAGTGCGCTCTGCGCGGTATTCAATATAGGCCTTTGCGGTCTGTTTGAAAGCGGATTCCATGAGAACTTTTTCTACAATATCCTGGACCTGTTCTACAGTTGGAATGCGACTACTGATTTGTTCCTGAGCAACGCGAATTACCTTTTCGGCAATATTTTCTGCGCGGTCATGACCAAATTCGCCGGTTGCTGCCCCGGCTTTTGCGATTGCTTCTGTGATTTTATCTGCTTTGAAAGCGACTACTTTCCCATCTCGCTTTCGAATTGACTTGAACATTTTAACCTCCGTCGTCCTGAATCAATTTTCTGTTTTTTCTGCTTCCAAAACGCTACATTTAGCGTTCGATAAAATAATGTTAACGCTATATATAGTGCTTTTGCAATAAAGAATGTAAATAATACAACGATTACAGATACGGAATTTTCGACCGAAAACGCTACATATAGCGTTTACCCTTACGCTTCCAACACTATTTTTGTTATTTTTACAACATTTTACAGTATTACTGTTGTATTTATGCATTTCGTGATATATTTGAATTATGAAGAAGCAAGCAGATTACATGGTGGAAATCGGTGAGCTTATCGCTACCGCAAGAACCCGCCAAAATATGACTCAGTCGGAACTCGCGAAGAAAATCGGAACGAGCCAATCCGCAATTAATAGAATTGAGCACGGGAAACAGAACGCTTCTCTCGAGATAATCAGCAAGATTAGCCATGCTTTGCGTACACAGATTGTAACCGTTAATGATGGTGCTACTGCCGGATATCGCATCCATGGCGGCAAGAAGCTTCATGGAGAGGTGACCGTCAACACATCCAAAAACGCAGCCGTTGGCCTTCTCTGTGCTTCTCTCTTAAATGATCGCCCGACCACACTTATTCATCTGGCGCATATTGAAGAAGTTTATCGCATTATTGAAGTACTTGAATCAATTGGCGTAAAGACTGAGTGGATTAATAATAATCGCGATCTTAAAATTACCCCACCAAAACGTCTTTTACTTGAAAATTTAAATATCGAGGCCGCTCGCCGCACGCGCTCCATCATTATGTTTATGGGGCCACTACTTCACCGCTTTAAAGAATTTAGGTTGCCTTATGCGGGCGGATGCTCGCTTGGTTCGCGCACCGTAGAGCCGCACCTTCATGCTTTGAAGGAATTTGGCCTCGAAGTAGACGCCAAGAGTGAATCTGGTTTCTATCGCGCAACCGTAAAGAACATTAAGCCGGTCGACAAGAAGATTGTCTTGATTGAGCGCGGCGATACAGTTACGGAAAACGCCATCATGGCGGCCGCACTTTATCCGGGTAAGACTACAATCGTGGGCGCAAGTCCAAATTACATGGTGCAGGATGTTTGCTTCTATCTTCAAACGCTTGGCGTACAAATTGATGGCGTTGGCACAACAAATATTACCGTGCATGGCCTCAAGAAAATCAGTCGCGACGTAGAATATGCCCCAGCCGAAGACCCAATTGAAGCAATCAGCTTCGTGGCGGCTGGCGTAGCAACTAAATCCGAGATTGAAATCAAGCGTGTGCCGATCGAATTCCTCGAAATTGAGTTCGAGGTCTTGCGCAGCATGGGCCAAAAGATGAAATTTAGTGAAGAATATTTGTCCGAAAATGGTCGCTCTCGTTTGGTAGACGTAAAACTCCTGAAGTCCGACTTGAAGGCGCCAATCGACAAGATTCATCCAATGCCGTTCCCTGGCCTAAACATCGATAGCTTACCATTCTTCTCTTTGATTGCAGCTACCGCAGAGGGCCGTACGATGATTCACGACTGGGTATTTGAAAACCGCGCAATCTATTCTACGGAACTTACGAATTTGAATGCGAAGGTCGAGCTTCTTGATGCACACCGCATCTTTATTACTGGTCCAACCAACTGGCGTCCAGCCGAGATGATGGCTCCACCAGCTCTTCGTCCGGCCGTTGTAATTATGCTTGCAATGCTTGCCGCCCCTGGCGAATCGATTCTGCGCAATGTTTATTCAATTGCGCGTGGCTACGAAGATTTTGCCAACCGCTTGCGCAGTCTTGGCGCCGACATTGAGCCTTTGTCTGATATCTAGTACCACTCTGCTGTTTTCTCTGTTATAATGAAACTATGGCTATTACTAGAGAAGATGTCTTGCATTTGGCAGATTTGTCAAATATTTCGCTGAGCGAAGATCAGATTGAGCCATTGATGAAAGATCTCGACAATATCGTCGGTTATATTTCCCAGCTCGATGAGTTGGATACCGAGGGCGTCGAGCCAACTTATCAGTGCTTTGATATGCAAAACGTTTGGCGCGAAGACGTAATTGAAGATTTTGAGGCAAATCGCGAGGATTTGCTCGAGCTTACGGTCGAGAGCGAAGATAATCAGATAAAGGTTCCGAAAGTACTATGAAAATTGCTGACAAGAATACCAAGGCCGTCGATCTCGTACGCGAGGCACTAGAAAAGGCCAAAGAATACGAAGATTACCATTGTTTTATCTCGATGAATGAAGCTCGTGCATTAGACCGCGCACGCGAAATCGACGAGAAGATTGCTCGTGGCGAAAAAGTTGGCCGCCTTGCTGGCGTGCCATACGCCCTGAAAGACAACTATCTAAGTCGTGAGGGTGTTACTACGGCCGCCGCGCGCATGTTAGATAACTTCCCTTCACCAATCACTTCAACCGCTGTCGCCAAGCTTGAGGCGGAAGGTGCCATCATGATTGGTCGCGCCAACCTTGACGCTTACGCACACGGCTCTAGTACAGAAAACTCTTATTTTGGCCCATCCCACAACGCTGTAGATTTTGACCGCGTTCCTGGTGGTTCCTCTGGTGGTTCCGCATCTGCAGTTGCGCTCGGAATTGTTCAATTTGCGCTCGGTTCCGATACTGGTGGCTCGATTCGCCAGCCGGCTAGCTACAACGGCGTTTGGGGCATGAAGCCAACCTACGGCACCGTAAGCCGCTACGGCGTAGTTGCTATGGCTTCTTCTACCGATGTCATGGGCTGTTTTGCAAATAATGCCGAAGACGTAGATCTCGTCATGAGCATTATGGCCGGCAAGGATCCAAAGGATTCTACCACTCTCGATAATTTCTGGACACGCGAACTTGAAGACGCAAAGCCAAAGAAGAAAAAGATTGGAATTATTAAGGACTTCTTGGGCGATGGCGTTGATCCAGATGTCGTAAAGACTATTCGCGATTATGCGGCAAAGATGAAGAAAAATGGCTTCGAAGTCGAAGAGATTGAGATGCCAATTATGAAATATGGCTTGGCAATTTATTACATCGTTCAGCCAGCCGAGGTAGCTTCAAACCTTAGCCGTTATGATGGTATTCGCTACGGTCATCGCGCTTCTGACATTACCGACCTCGACAGCGTTTATAGCAAAACCCGCGATGAGGGCTTTATGCCAGAAAACAAGCGCCGCATTATGATTGGCAACTTCGTGCTTAGCTCTGGTTTCTTTGACGCATACTATCTAAAGGCGCAGAAAGCTCGCACGCTACTTATCAATGCTTACAATGAAGCATTTGAAAAATACGATGCGCTAGTTTGTGCCGTAGCACCAGCGCCAGCATTCAAATTTGGCGAAAAGACTAACGATCCACTACAAATGTACATGGAAGATGTAATGAGCGTGCCACCGAGCATGGCTGGTTTGCCAGCACTTGCAGCTCCAGCAGGTATATCCAAAGACGGCCTTCCGATTGGCGTACAGTTAATTGGTCCACGCCAAAGTGATCAGATGCTAATTAATATCGCGAAAACTATCGCGGAGGCGAAATAATGGATAAATCGTTAATCGCCTTCTTGATTGCGGTGATTGCGGTGGGAGTATTGTTATTCGTAGCGATCTCGATTTCAAAGAAACGTGGTCCTTCCTTCAACAAAGAAGATTACCAAGTCGATTTCCTTCGCATCGAGAACGCATTACAAAAAGAGAGCGAAGCCTCTTATGCGATGGCAATCATTAACGGTGATAAGTTACTAGACAAAGCTCTTTGCGAAATGGGCGTACCAGGCCGCACGATGGGTGACCGCCTAAAGAAAGTTGGTAAAGAAAAGTTTTCTCAGCTAAATGCCGTCTGGCATGCGCACAAAATGCGCAACCAGATTGCGCACGAGCATGATTTCCAGCCAACTTACGCACAAGCTACTCACGCACTCGAGACTTACAAACAGGCATTAAAGGATTTAGGAGCGATATAATGAGCGAATATAAAACGACAATTGGTATTGAATGTCACGTACAGCTCAATACCGCGACAAAATTATTTAGCGCCGTAGATAACGACGCCGTAGACAAGGAGCCAAACTCCTGCGTCAGCCCAATCGATTATGCACTTCCTGGCATGTTGCCAGTTCTAAACAAGGCTGCAATCGAAAAATGTGTACGCGCAGGTCTTGCAATGAACTGTAAGATTAACCTTACGAGCCGCTTTGACCGCAAACACTACTACTATCCTGATCTTCCAAAGGGTTATCAGATTACACAGATGTATCAGCCAATCATTGGCGCAGGCGTAATTCATCTTCCAGATGGTTCTGATGTTCATATTGAGCACGCACACCTCGAAGAAGATGCTGGCAAACTTACACACTTTGGCACTTATTCCCTAGTAGATCTAAACCGTGCTGGTACGCCACTAATCGAAATCGTGTCCATGCCAGATATCCACTCCGCAGCACAGGCTCGCGCATACTGCGAAGAGCTGCATCGCTTGATGATGTATGCTGGCGTTACGAATGGCGACCTATATCAAGGCAATATGCGTTTTGATATCAACGTTTCCGTTTCTAAGACCGAAGAGCTTGGTACTCGTACCGAAACCAAGAACCTCAACTCCTTCCGCTCGATTGAGCGCGCGGTTGAATACGAAGTTAAGCGCCAGATTGAGATTCTCGAAAGCGGTGGCAAGGTAAAACAGGAAACTCGCGGCTGGAGCGATGCTGCCGGCAAGACTACTTCTCAGCGTAGCAAGGAAGAGGCTCAGGATTATCGCTATATGCCAGAACCTGACGTACCACCAGTAGTGCTCGAGCAGTCTTATGTAGATAAAGTTGCGGCAAGTATGCCAATGATGCCAGACGAATACCGTTCAAAGTTTGGCCTACTCAACCTAGATCACAGCGAAAGCGAAGCAATTCTTAATTATCCTATCCTTGCAAAACGCCTCAATGAGGTCTGCGATAGAAACATTAAGCTCGCGCCACGCGTAGCACACTGGTTCTCTGGCGTTCTTCTTTCTGAGGAAAACCAGGATAAGAATTTTGCACTTGCAACTGCCGAAGAATTGACCGAATTGTCCGAAATGGTAGAAAAGAAAGAGCTCTCCTCTACTGGCGCGAAGGCCGTATTGATGGAGATGTATGACAAGAAAAATACCGCTAAGACCGCGCATGCCTTAGCGAAAGAAATGAATCTATTACAGGAAAACGACGAAGGCGCTCTCGAGGCTATCATTAATGAAGTCTTGACGGCTCCAGAATGCGCAAAAGCAGCCGACGATGTTCGCAATGGCGAAATGAAAGCAATCGGCTTCTTGGTGGGACAAGTTATGAAGAAATCTAAGGGCAAAGCAAACCCAGCGACCGTTAACGAACTAATAAAAAAGAAGCTACAGTAAGAAGAAGGAGGTTTATAACATGTCTTACAAAATGCCGACTAAAGCAGTAATTACAGATGCAGGATTCGCGAGTCGTTTCCTACCAATTACTAAGACTATTCCAAAGGCGATGATTCCACTTGGCGCAAAGCCAATCATGCAATACGTCGTCGAGGAATGTGTTGCTGCAGGAATTAAGGATATTATCATCGTGGCAACTCACGAAGGTAAGCCAATCTACGAAGATTATTTCAATAATCCTTGCGAAAAGGTCTACAAGCAGCTCGAATCTCAGGGCAAGCTTGATCGCTTTGAGGCAGTAAAAGAAGTTCTCGATATGGCAGATATCACCATCATCGAACAGGATCCAAGCTATCCTTACGGCAACGGTTCCCCAATCGCATCCGCAAAGCCATACCTAAACGACGATGAAGCTTTCATTGCCCTCTATAGCGATGACCTCATCTTTGGCAAAGGCGACGTTGCAACCCTCGTGGAAGCTTACGAAAAACATCCAGAAGCAAAGGCAATTATCGCCGCACAAGAAATGCCACAGGAAGTTTGGAGCAAGTACGGCATGATCGCAATGAAGGATAAGAAGAAACAAACTCTTAGCCACATCGTAGAGAAGCCAGCTACCCCAGAAGAATCCCCATCCAACCTCACTTCTTATGGTCGCTATCTCCTTACCCCAGAAGTATTTGGCCATTTGATTCCAAAGAATACTGGTCTCGATAACGAGCTCTGGACCGTCGATGCTATTACGAAACTTGCTAAAGCTGGTGATGTATTTGTAGTCAAGAGTAAGGGCAAATGGCTCACAACTGGTGACCCAAAGAACTACTACCAGGCTTACGAAGAATTTAACAAAATGGAGAAATAGTTCATGGAGACTCCTGCTTGGATATTAGTAATAATGCTTTCGGTGACTTTGTTCATCTTCTTAGTGGTGGGCATTATATTGATCGTCAAACTTATCAGCGTAACAAAAGAGGCCAAGAAGATTATGATTCAAGGCCAAGATATTGCTGAGAAGGCTGATGATATTGCCGGAAATGTTCGCGATATGACTACGGTAGGCGGCTTAGTAAAGCACTTTGCCGAAAGCTATCTCGAAGCTTCCGATAACAAAAAAGACGGCAAGAAAAGTAAAAAGTAATCTTCAGGGAGGAGATGCAAAATGAGCGAAAATAAAGGCACAGGAAAGTTTATCCTTGGTACAATCCTCGGCGCAATTGCAGGTGCAGTTGCAGGCGTTGTAATGGCACCAAAGTCTGGCGAAGAAACACGCAAAGACATCAAAGAAGCTAGCGACAAGGCTGTAAAGAAAACTAAGGAGACTGGCGCTAAGCTATTTAAAAGTGGCAAAGATGGCGCTGAAGAACTTGGCGACAAAGTAGAAAAGACCGCTAAGGAAGTCGAAAAAGAAGTTAAGGCTAAGGTAGAAGAAATTAAGAAAACTGCCGACAAGAAAGCCAAAGAAGCTAAGAAATAAATAGACTTCAACAAAAATATCTCCCTTCGCGGGAGATATTTTTTATTTAATGTTTTTGAATAATGCGCCAGCGATTTTGTCGACAACTGGTTTTGCTTCTTCGACGCCAAGGATGAGACAAGTTATGATGTAGACAATTGCGCTACCGCCGACAATTACGCAGAACTTCGGGAATACGGCGAAGAATGAGATATCCGTTGCACGAAGTGGAAGTAGCTTTGTGATGATATAGGAGACAATGCCGGTAATAATAGATGCAAGCAAGATCTTGCCCATGGTTTTCCAAAAGGTAGCGTTCAATAATTGATGATTCATGTCGCGATTTTCTACTGCGAGAAGCACAACAACCTCGAATAACGCACTGATAGACATTGCGTGCGCGAGACCTTCTGGCCCAAAGTTAAGGAAGCTAAATAATAGCGCACAGACGACCTGAACAACGAAGGCAATAATCGAGATGATGAGTGGCTTGCGCAATTGCTGTTTGGCATAATAACCGCGCGCAACAATATGATAAAGCGACTGCGTGAAGATTGCGACAACGAGCGCGCCGAGGACGCTTGCGATTTTTGCGTCGCCACCGTTCTTGATAAAGAATACGACATAGCCACGAATAAAGAACGCTACGATGGAGACAGGTAACGAAAACCAGATAATTGAGCTGAGCGCGGAGCGCAAAGTATTACGGAATGATTCTTCGTCGTTCTTCCCCGCCTCTTCACTGAGTTTTGGATAGAATGCCGTTGAAATTGCGACGCCGATTAGATTGACTGGCATACCACGCAAGGATGAGGCCTGCTGGAAAGCACGGATGGACTGCTCGCCCATGCGAGAAGCGAGGTTAGTGTTCATGATGCCAGTGACGTAGTCGATACCCTGGTCGATAGAGCGCGTCGGAAGCATCTTGAGTACGGAGCGGAAACCTTGGTTTTTCCAGTGGATTTTGAATTCGTAATCGAAGCCGAGGCCGACAAGGCCAGCGATACTAGCGCCAAGCTGCAATAGTGCGCCGAAGACCACGCCAATGGCGACGCCCATAATGCCACCTTCAAATAACTGCCAGCCAAAGATGTTAATGCCGTTTGTAAAGCCAAGGATACCGACGATGATGCCGACGTTGTAGAGAGCTGGCGCGATTGCGTAGAAAATAAAGCGCTTTACGGCCTGCTGCATGCTAGACAAGACTGTAGAAATCGAGAACAAGAATGGGTTTATTGCAATCACGCGCATCATATTAATTGCAAGAGACATCGCAGATTCATTAAGGCCAGGCGCAACAATATAACGGATTAGCGGATCGGCAAAAATCATCATTAAGATGGAAGCCACGAGCGCAATAATTGCCAGTAGGTTAATTAGGCTAGAGCTGAGCTCCCAAGCGGATTTTTTGTTGCCACTGATAAGACGCTGGTTGAAGACAGGAATAAATGTAACAGCAAGTGCGCCGGACGTGATAAGGAAGAATAAGAAATCTGGGACCGTGAAAGCCGCCGTATAAGCATCGAGGCCTGCCGGATAAGTATCGTAGTACATTGAGTTGAGCCAGCGGTCACGGAAGATACCGAGAAGCGCAGACAAGAGCGTAGAGCTTGCGAGAACAATCGCAGCGGTCTTTACCGAAAGTTGTGAGTTGGCCAAGGAAACGACCGAACGAAAATGTAATCTACGTTTCATATCTTATTTATTATACCCCACGCCACGCTTTATTCGCCACAGTCTACAAGATTTATGCGGTTCAAAAATGTTGTCGGAAGCTCTGGCGCCATACCTTTTGTCACCAGTGGATAAGGTGTATTGAGAATGGTCCAACTATCGCCATCACGCTTTAGAACCGTACGAGAAGTTTTGTACTGGGCACCGCCCGTGTCTTTTTGTGTACACATAACTACACCGACATAACGGCCGCTTCTGACAGTGTCGGCAAATTTATATTCGCCGTCTTTGATGGTTGTATAGTAGGATTTCTTGACGTATTCGATGGCGTCCTCATTAAAATCTGTACGGTCGGCATCGCCGAATGGATTCTCATATCCTGGAAGATAAATTGTATATGCGGAAATAGCGGGATCCTTATCGATAAAACTGTAGAGTTTCTTGATGGCGGAATCTAGATAGACGTCGCCCGCTTCGATATTGATACTATAAGACAACGTGCGGTCCTCTTCGGTCTTTAGGTCGCTTGAGATTTTATAGAGTGAATTCTGGATTGGAAGGTATTGCTCGATTTCGTAACCGAGTTCTGGCGAGGATTCCGACGCGGAGCCCTTCCCTACTTGTTGATAATCCTTGTAGGCATCCGCCGCGATACGATCGCCCTCATCGTCGATAGATTCGAGCGCACCATAGGAACTATTAAATTCGTTTGGTACAGTGATGTGGTCGACAACCGTTTCGAAATGTTCGTGCTCGACGATTAGGTCATATTCGCCTGGCTCGATATAATTGTAGGAATTGTTCTTGTAGTATTTGTCACCAATGCGGACAGTTGCAGTAAATGGCGCATAGGCGATATAGAAATATTCCTTGCCAGCAATTTGATGACGCCAGAACAACAATAGACCAATCAAAATGACTAACACAACGTTGAATACAACGCGCATTATTACGTGTTCTTTTTTTGTTTTTTCTTCAGCCATTATTCGTCTCCGTAAGCGCAACTTTTATAAATGAATTCGTAATCGTCAGTTTTGATGCCTTTGCCCTGAAGCCACTCGATTGCGTTTTGCTTGAGGCCTTCGGCGCGCTCTTCATTGCAAGTTATGAGCGTCATTTGGATTTTTATGGCGCCGTCATCCTCTGCGTATGGGTCAATATAGAATCCTTTATTGTAATTATGGTATGGGGCCACACTATAGATTGGGTCGGTATATTTTTCTTTATCTTTTTGCTCGGATAGATATTCTTGAACCGTATAGCAGGTCTGATAATCTTTTTCGTGAGTATCGTAATATTCACTGTTCCCCTCGGTTTTTTCGAGACAAACATAGAGGCGTTCGGTCTTACCTTTTTCGACGGTGATTTGGCCGCTATAACCCTCAAATTCGTCGCGAGTAATTTCTACATCATAAGTGCCTGGCTCGATGCGATGAGTACCATTATTGAATTTCTTGCCGCCGATAGTGACTTTTGCATCGGTCGGAGCGACGAGAACATTAATTTTGGCAGTTTTTGGCGCTTCGATAATCCATCCGATAATAGCAACTACGACAAGTACGGCAAAAACTAGCGCGCCGAGTTTGAAAATGTTTTTGCGATTTTCGAATTCGATTTGTTCGCGAGTTTTTGGTTTAGCCATTTTCGCTCCTTTTTAATCGTGTAATTTTGCAGCGGTAGGAAGTGTGGTCCCCTTGAGGATTTCTTTTACTTCATCCTCTTCAAGAGATTCTTTTTCCAACAATGCCTTTGCGAGAGCGTCGAGATATTTCTTGTTTGCCTTTAGGACAGCCTCGGCGCGAGCGCCCGCTTCCTTGTTGAGGGCTTCGATTTCAGCATCGATAACTTCGGAAGTCTTTTCGGAGTAAATCTTTGCGCGATCACCGAAGAAGTTTACTTCATTAGTGTTGAAGACTTGGTCGCGAAGCTTTGCGCCCATACCCTCTTCTGCTATCATGCTGCGTGCAAGCTCTGCAACGTGCTGCAAATCTGAGCTAGCGCCAGTAGTAATGCCATCTGCGCCAAACATCATGCGCTCTGCGACGCGACCACCCATCGCACGGGCGAGAACGTCTTTGAGTTCATAGATATTCTTGTAGCTGCGATCTTCTGGTGGAAGGAACCAAGTGACGCCGCCAGTACGACCACGCGGAATAATCGTGACCTTGTGTACTGGGTCGGAATCTGGAAGAACGTGACCGACAATCGCGTGGCCAGCCTCGTGATAAGCAGTGATTTTGCGCTCTTGCTCGTTCATGACCTTAGACTTGCGTTCTGGGCCAATTGCGACACGTTCGAAAGCTTCGGTGATATCTGCGTTCGTGATGGCTTTGTGGTTCTCGCGGGCAGCAGTGATTGCGGCTTCGTTTGCAATGTTTGCAAGGTCTGCACCACTAGAGCCAGCGGTCTTTGCGGCTAGGGCGTCGAGGTCTACATCAGGAGCAACAGGCTTGTTCTTGAAGTGAACGCCGAGGATTTCGACGCGATCTTTGCGCTCTGGCAAAGTAACATTGACGTGACGGTCGAAGCGGCCTGGGCGTAGCAATGCTTTGTCTAGCATATCGACGCGGTTGGTTGCCGCCATGACAATAACACCAGTGTCGTTATCGAAACCGTCCATTTCGACGAGAATCTGGTTGAGGGTTTGCTCATCTTCGCGACCAGCGCCACCACGAGCATCGCGTTTGTGCGCCACAGCATCAATCTCATCAATAAAGATGATACTTGGGGCGTTCTTCTTGGCTTTGCCGAACAAATCGCGGACGCGAGATGCACCGACACCGACGAACATTTCGGCGAATTCGGAACCAGAGATCGAGAAGAATGGCACGCCAGCTTCGCCAGCGACGGCGCGAGCCATGAGAGTTTTACCAGTACCAGGTTCACCAGCAAGCAAGACACCGCGTGGGATCTTTGCACCGAGAGTTTCATATTTCTTCGGGCTTTTGAGGAAGTCTACAACTTCTGCAAGATCTTGTTTTGCGGCTTCGTTACCAGCAACGTCAGAGAATAAGACTTTGTTTTTTTCGTTGCCATAGAGGCGGGCCTTTGCCTTACCGAAGCCGATGTTTTGGTTATTCATGCTTTGAGCTTGGCGCATCATATAGATGAGGAAGCCAGCAAGGAATACAACTGGAAGAACAATGATTGCGATATCTAGGATGTTGCCCCAGATATCTACAACTTCTTCGACCTCGATATTAACTAGTTGATTGCGAACAGCCTCATCGAAGCCCTGTTCTTGCAAAGAGCTGCCTGCTTCCTTGCGGGAAACGATTGGCTTGAGACCGGAATCTTCCTTTGGTGTAACATAAAGCTCCGTGCCGTGAACGGTGATTTTTTCGATCTTTCCATCATTGACGAGAGAGAGAACTTCAGTAATACTCTTCTCTTCGACTTCTTCTTGCTTGCTAAAATTGAAACCGCCCATTAA
>JAKSSY010000050.1 GCA_024402845.1 Candidatus Saccharimonadota bacterium
TAAAAGCGCAACGAAAATTGCAACGATTGCCCAAAATGAAAGGACGCGAACGGTATTGAGTACGTTATTTGATTTGCGTGGCTTTTTCTTGCCTGCGGTATTTTTATATTCTGGCATTTACACTCCTAAATAATGAACTGAATAAACATGTGCGCGTAGTACGCGACCATAACTTAGTATAACACTATTTCTAGGGGTTGGCGAGGGCGCGTTTCATTGACTTTTGGCGCTGTTTGTGCTATAATTTATAGAGGTGGTTTTTGACTGCCTAATTTTTTTTCGAACGGGGGTGAGCACTTTGCCATACAAGAAACCTGATAAGAAAAATGTGTTTCGCCAAATCTTCCAGAACATTTCCGACTCGAACAATGGTCTAAAGATTATGTTCAAAGAATCTAGCACGATTCGCAGGCTTGCGCCGATTGAAATTATCGTAGGCGCCGCCGTTGGCATAATCTTCCATTTTATCGCGTTAGAGTACATCATCATGGTGCTGTTCTTGAGTTGGATGTTCATCATTGAGACGATGAACACGGCGGTTGAGGAAGTTAACGACTTAGTGACACTCGAGGAAAACGAGCGCGTAAAACGCTCGAAAGACCTAGCGTCTGCGAGTGTCTGGATCTGCCACATCTTCTATATTATTACCGTCTTTGGTTTCATGGGCATGCACCTTGCGAACTTCGCTTGGTGGAACGCAATAATCCCCGGCTGAGCCGGGGATTTTCCTTTCTTGCTTATTTTGTGTCATTGATGAGACTAATGTTTTTCGCGACATAATCGACAAGCGATACGACCGTTAATACGAGCGCGATCCACATGACGATGCTTGTCACGATTGCCAGTTGCGAAATGTTTGCAAGCATGAGAATGATCATAGACATCTGAAAGACTGTCTTAACCTTGCCCCATTTGCTTGCGGCTATTACGACGCCTTTGCCTGCGGCGATTAGGCGAAGCCCGCTGATGATAAACTCGCGCGAAATAATCACGATTACGACCCATTCCGGGATGCAACCGAGACTAATTAAGCAAATCAGTGCCGCACAAACAAGTAGCTTGTCTGCCAGCGGATCCATGAATTTGCCAAAATCCGTCACGAGATTGTACTTACGGGCTATCTTGCCGTCCGCAAGGTCTGTCAGACTTGCGATGACGAAAATAGCGAGTGCTATCCAATTTTGCCAGGTGATTCCAGTCGGTACGAGCAGTGCTATGACAAAAAATGGAATTAACAAAATGCGCAACAGCGTGAGCTTGTTGGGTAAGTTCATCTCTATCACCTCCTTGAGATAACTATTTATTACTCATCAATCAAAAAGAGCATACATTTGATGAGATGTAATTTTTATATTATACAATATTTAGTCGTTTTTGGAAAGTAGGTAAAGCGTGGCGCGATCAGGTTCGCCTTTGTAATACTTCTTTAGAATTTTATCAAAGACAGTGTGGTGCGGCGAGACAATGCGGAATAATGTCGCGCAGGAATGGAGCTTCAGATTATCTGGCTCTGGGAGGATTTTCTTAATATTTTTGACATCAGATTTTAGGATTATGTTGCAAAGATTAAGAAGATGCTCACGCAAGACTGGGTCGGCAAAGTATTCTTTTGCCTCGAGAAGATCTTCTATGCCATAATATTCCGAGTTTTTACTTTGGCCAAGGCCCTTGATTTGCGGAAAAAGATACCACATGTAGTGACCTTGCTTTTGGCCGGCGCTTAGCTCGGCAACAGCAGTTTCGTAGTACCGTTTGTCCATTTTGCGGAAACGATCAATGTCGTAAACCGGGCGGTACTTGTATGAGTATTGCTTAATGGTTTTCTTTACGATTTCACTTTCGCGGATGGTCTTCTTTTGGAATTTTTCTGCAGCAAGATTATCGCGTGCAAGTTTCAAAGTCGTATCGATATTCGGATATTGCTTTGCGAGCGAAGGTACCATTTCCTTGAGAACTTGAAACTCAGAATCGCTCATAATGCCAACCGCTGCGGACATAAAGAAGTCCGCAACATCGCCGATTGCAAAGAAGAAATATTCACTGCGAATGCGGCGCAAGATATAAGTGCGGACGCGTTTACTGCGGTTTACGCGAAGGAGACGATTAATGCAAATCACGCCATCATCCATCTCGATGCGGCCGTCTTTTTTGATAATTGCATCCATCAAAACGCGTGCCTCATTGACACTGTTAGTGGAATAGGCGAATTCTACCATTGCGTCCTGGACGACGCTGCTTTGCAAAGTATTATTGAACTGCTCTTCTGGGGTGGCTTTTTTATTCTTAATATCGAGAGCGCGGCCTTTTAACTCGCGGGGGATTTCCTTCATGGCGCCATTATCGAGCTTGGAAATGCTTTCAAAATAACGATAAAGCTCTGGATTATATAAACGAGTAAACTGAATGGAACGAATCCAGCTAAGTGAATCCCAAAAGATATCATCGCCATCCGGCTCGGCGGCGTGAATTTTGATATTACGGATGCTTTTGATGCGCGGCCAGAAAAGATTGTAGACAACATGCTCGAAACGCCAGTAGGAATAAAACTGGGAAAGATGTACCCAGATTTGATTGATTACCTCTTCTGCAATCTGGAAGAGTCGGTAATTATTGGTATTTAATACCACGTAGCAGGCCGCCGGAAAGACGTCAGCAAGACTCTTTTTGCGGGTATTTTCAAGGGCAGCTTGAAGGAATTTACGCGTATCGGCATCCGTCATTTTGCCCATACAGATGTTTTCTACGATTTTGCGATCCGTCATATTAATTTCATTTTAACAAAAAATAGAGCAAACTGCCCTATTCTATCAAAAGATGGTCGGGGCGACCTGACTCGAACAGGCGACCTCGCAGTCCCGAACCGCGCGCGCTACCAACTGCGCCACGCCCCGACTAGCGTAATTATATCTCTATTCTCGCTCTAATTTCAAGATTTGGTAACGATTGCCGCGGTCGTCAAACTGCATAGATGCGGAAGTTACTACGCGCCAGTTTTCACGCGGGAATTCTAGGTAACCCTCCTCCGGCTCGGTGCCGACATACCAGATTGCTTCGCGGTCGCCTAGGAATTTGTCTAGGTCATCGATTTTACCGAAGTAGCTTTGCTCGAGCGGCTTTAGTGAGCCGTAAAGATAGTCTGTCGTTTCGTCAATAAAGTTGACGTCGTGATACTAGCTCGTATAAGCGGCAAGATCATAATATAGCCACGGATCGGCCGAGATGATTGACAAATTTTCGCCGCCATCAAGTGCTACGATGCTTTCGTACAATTCTTTGGCGGTAGCTTTATTACAGGTAACGAAATTGTAATTTCCGTAAGCATAGACAGAACGGAGGCCACAGATACTCGTCGCAATAAGCACTGCTACGACAACAGCGACTTGGACAACTGGCCTGCGATAGAATGCAATTTTCTTTTTGCTCTTCTCTGCAAACTTTTCGCGTGCAAATAGTACGACCAGGACGGCTTCTAGTATCGCAATAGAAACCATTGAGTACATGATGTAGCGCGAAACGAACATAGATTTTAGTGGCGGCATAGATAGCATAATTAGAATTACTAGTGGCACGAATGAAAGAATAAATAGCATCGAGAGTTTTTTGCGATAACGGATAGCGAGGACAATGATTGTAATAATGGTTACAATAAATAGCACTAGTAGCCAGTTCGAGATGTTTCCTGGGCGGTCATAGAGCAATGTCTCCGTAAAATAGCCAGTTAAGCCTTCAGCACTAGCATCACTGATCCAGAAACCATTTTCGACGGTCTTGGTCTGCGAGATGAGACTTGGAAGCCACGGAATGTATAAAACAACTGCCGAAACATAGGTGAGAA
>JAKSSY010000051.1 GCA_024402845.1 Candidatus Saccharimonadota bacterium
CTTCGTGAATTGCGATAAATTGATTCGTTGGCGTCTGAATCGTAAGTGGAGTATGCACGGATTCCGTGAGAGTATAAACCGGATGTTCAACGTAATCATATTCGTAGCGGTCCGGCTGGTAAGCTGGAATGCTCCAAGAACGACTGTTTGTATCAACGGAGAATTCCGTCAGCTCATCGGAGATAATCATGCGCTCCATTTCTGGCTGCGCAGGAACTTCGTAGCGGAAAGCGATGCCGTCGTCATAAGCGCGGAAGCGAATGGTAAGAAGGCGAGAAGGTTTTTCGACCTCTTCTAGGTAAATCGCAGTTTCATTGTAATTGTTGCGGATAACATGTTGTTCACCCCATTGTGCACGCCAAGTATCATCAAACGAACGCGAATAAGCGCGAACCACAGCAAAACCATCCGCAAGGGGAGTGGAATCCTTAAGCATAATGCCAAGGCGCGATTTGCGCAGGATTGGCTTTTCGTCTTTTTCTACAAAATAAGCAATCTGTCCATGATCCAAAATGAACTTTGCTGACACCCGCCCGTTGGGGGATTTTATCTCAAAAACTGCGTCAGTTTTTGGCTTTTTGAATAGGTCGCCGAAAAAACTCACAATTTACCCTCAATTAACATAAGAATATTGTAGCACAATTTTGAACCGCTCATGTATAATATTTGCAGAATGTTATGGTTAATTTTGTCGGCTGTTAATGCACTTGGTTACGCAATTTGTGGTTTTACCGATAACTACGTTACCGACGTATTATTCAAAGCTAAAAAACAAGAATCAATCAAAATCTTTAGCGGCGTCTCATATATTCTTACCGCCATCGTATTATTTGCCATCTTCGGCATCCAAGATGTCGGCATCAGTCGCACGGCTTGGTTGGTTCTAGCTGGTATTCTCAGCTCCACCGCATCAATCCCATACTACCGCGCACTCAAAAGTGAAGAGACTACCACAGCCTCTATCTTCCTACAGCTTACGCCAGTCATATATTTAATCGCCGGCGCCGTCATCTTTGGCGAGAGCATTTCACTCATGCAGACGCTCGGCTTCTTTACTGTCATCATGGCACCAGTCGTCATCATGCTATCCCGTCGTCACAAGGGGGCACGCAAGCTAGAATTCAAAGCAGCTGGCGGTTTCTTGTTGTACGTATTACTCGCTGCCGCATCCGGCGTCATTACCGCTCATGCCGGCGAAGGCTACGAATTCACCACCACCTTCTCATGGTTCATGCTTGGCCGCGGTGTAATGGACTTTATCTATTATTTCTCGCACCCATCTTGGCGTCAACGTTTCAAATACATCTCAAAACACAACGGCAAGCGCCTCTATGCCGCACTTAGCATTTCACAGCTCATCTTTCTGTTCGCAGAATTCGCCGGTCGTTACGCACTCATCATCGGCACGCCAGCCTTAGTTTCCGTAGTCTCCAACGCACTCGAAATGATTCTAGTCTTCGTGCTCGGCATCATTCTATCTATCATCGTGCCGAAGTTTGGTCGCGAAAAACTATCGCGCCATATCATTATCGCCCACCTAGTGGCCACAGTTCTTGCCGTCGTCGGTATCGTCTTGTTAAATTAACATGATACAATTGGCTTATGGATATCAATACAATTAACGTAACGGTTACGCCGATTGTCGCTATTATCATCGGCCTAATCCTAGCCTTCGCCGGCTATCGCCTCAAGCGCATCGCCATGGCAATCATTTGGTTCGTCATCGGCTATAGCTTTGTCGGGCAAATCGCACCAAACTTAATCGAAGATCCGTTCTGGCAGATGATTTTGCGCATCGCCGCGGGCGCCATTCTTTCTATGATTGGTTTATCAATCGAGAAACTTGCCGTCTCGCTCACAACCGGCGTGGTTGTTACTTGGATGATTATTCAGCATTTTGGCCCGGTCACGGATTGGACTTTGCCGTGCATTGCCATCGCAATTGGCGTAGTTGCTGGCACGATTGCCGTCTGGGCAATGAAGCCTGCCGTAATTGTCTTTACCGGCATCGAGGGCGCAAACCTTCTTGCCACCAACATCCTCGCGCTAATTCCGGCAGAAATCCTTGGCAAGTTACCATTCGATAACGGTTTGTTGTTCACAATCGTCTTCGTGATTATCGCCGTTGTTGGCATCACGTCGCAGTGGCAATCCACCAGAAATATGGAATAAAAAACACCCCGCCTGGTGCGGGGATTTTTTATTTCGTTGCTACGTCTTTCAGAAGACCTAGGACCAAATCTTTACTTTCTTTATCGAGCTCTTTGGCTGAGCGAATCAACTTGATAATATTTTTTAGCTTTACCATCGACATCGTATCGGCGATATTGCATCCTTCGATCGTACCAAAGACCGCACGGGTTACTTTCTTGCGCTCTTCGTCGTTGTGGTTATCAAGCCAACGCCAGAGGCGGCG
Source organism: Candidatus Saccharimonadota bacterium (assembly GCA_024402845.1). Classification (GTDB taxonomy): domain Bacteria; phylum Patescibacteriota; class Saccharimonadia; order Saccharimonadales; family Saccharimonadaceae; genus UBA2834. Next base: position 2,417 of record JAKSSY010000051.1, read on the forward strand.
CTCGATTTCTTTACTATGCGCAGAGCGTGCAGCGCGAATCAAATGATCGCCACTTACTTGCCAAGTTAGAATCGAATGACCAAGGATATTTTCCTTATCGGATAAACAAACTTTATAAACATCATTGCGCATCATCATGCCTACAATCGAGCAGTGTGGCACGATATGAACATAGCGCTCCTTCACGCGGGCGTATTCCGGCGACTCAAACTCCGCCTTGCGAAGACCCGGACCGTCATTGTTGTAAACCTTGGTAACTTTCATCCACTTGAGGCGCTTCATCATCATGCAGCCAACAAGCGCCAAGTTGCCACCTTTGGAATGACCGCCGACAATCGCATGTGGACCAAATAGATGAATATGCTCACTAAGATACTATACCGCCTCAATGTGCGACCGAACCGGCAAGTAATGCGCAAGCTCAAAATCCTCGCGCCCGCCAGAAATCATTTCGTCCGTCCCTTCAAAAGCGATATAATCCAAATTCTTCGTCAGATGGAAAATCACCGCAGAAAACATCATGCGCGTATTGGTGTTATAGATATAATCCGACACACGAATCTTGCGATAGCGATCTGCGTCGATAACCTTTTCGAGCATCCGATATGCGCCCGCTTGCGCGACACCTTTTTTGCTAACTTCCTTAAAAGTGTTATGCATCAAGAATTCGCGACCAACCTCCTCGAGCGTTAAGGTGTCTTCGTTGATACGCGTGTTAGAAAAATCTAGATAAGAGAGCAAAGAAAAGACAAGGTTATCAACGTCCGTAAAACCTTTTTGTTCAAATTTGAGGTGACCGAATTTTTCTACGTAATCTAATGCATTTGCCATAAACAATATTATATAATTTTTCGCCCAAAAATGCAAAAATATATTATACTAAGATTAACCTTATGTTTAACTACGAACGCGAGAAGCAAAAACTCGAGCGCGACCTCGAATCCGGTACCATCAAACAGGCCCAATATGAGTTTGGCCTTTCCGAGCTCAACAAGCTCAAAGAAAAGATGGAAGATCTCAAGATTCAGTTTAACGCCGGCCACATCGACGGGCTAAAATACAATACGATCGAGCATGAGCTAATGGCCACCTACGACGCCGCCCTCACCAACAAAGAGCGCCAAGGCCGCAAACTCAAGAAGAAAATTAAACATATTTTTTACGGCGTTTCCGCTATCGTCTGCGTTCTTATTGCCATTAGCATCGTGATTATTGCGCGCGAGAATTATAAGCACCGCGCCATCGAAAACATCCCAGAACCAATCCA
>JAKSSY010000052.1 GCA_024402845.1 Candidatus Saccharimonadota bacterium
GTTGCAATTTTCTTCCGTACAATCCTTGCTGTCTTGAAGCATGACGGAGCAAAATAATGAAAACGATTTCAGTAGTCATTCCAGTTTATAACGAGGAAAATGGCTTCAAAAAGTTCTACGTGGAATTGCTGGAGCCAGAGCTCAAGAAGCTAAAATACGATTACGAAGTTATTCTTATTGACGATGGCAGCCAGGATAAAACTCTCGAGATTATTCAGGGCATGGCAGAGAAGGATGCACATATCAAGGTGCTCGCTTTTTCTCGTAATTTCGGCAAGGAAGTTGCGCTTACCGCGGGTATTCGCGAAGCTATCGGTGATGCAATTTTGACTATTGACGCAGACGGTCAGCAGCCACCAAAACTCATCCCAGAGTTTATCGAAAAGTGGGAGCAGGGCGGCGAAATCGTCATTGGTGTTCGCGGTAAATATGAAAAGCACGGCTTCATTGCAAAGCTCGGCTCAAAGATGTTCTACGCAATGCTTCGTGGCATGGGCGTTAAAGATACCGTCCCAGGCAGCACGGATTTTCGCGTTATTGATCGCTGCGTTGCGGACGAATACAACAAGCTCACCGAGCATGGTCGCATCACTCGTGGTTTGATGGACTGGATGGGCTTCAAAAAAGTCTATATCGACTACGTCTACGGCAATCGCCTCGCTGGCAAACCGAGTTACAACTTCAGTAAACTCTTCAATCTCGCTATCGACAGCTTCATTAGCCTTAGCTCGACGCCGCTCGTTATCTTTGGTTGGATCGGCGCATTTATTACTTTCGCGTCACTCATTCTTGGCATTTTTGTTGGCATTGAAGAATTTATTCTCGGCGACCCAATCGGCCTCGGTTGGACTGGCACTACCTGTGTCAGTATCTTCATTGCTTTCCTAATCGGTCTCGTTCTAGTTTCTCAGTCCATCACCGCGCTCTATATTTCACATATTCACGCTGAAGCTCAGGGCCGTCCGCTCTACATTATCGATCGTAAAAATTCTAGGAACCTAAAAGATGCAGGAAAAGCTAAAAAAGCTTAGTAATCACGAGCTCGTCAAAAAGCATGGCGAAAAAATTCGCTTCCTTCTCGTTGGCGGCTTTAATACTGTTCTAGATTTTGTTATTTTTGGTACGCTCGCTAACGTTCTCGGCCTCGATAAAGTTATTTCCAATATTATTTCTACGGCCATTTGTATTGCGATTAGCTTCGTTCTAAACTTCAAGTTCGTCTGGAAGAGTGAAAAATCCATCAAATCTACCGCGACCGGCTTCTTGATCGTCTCACTTTTTAGCGCCTGGGTTGTCCAATCTGCTGTTATTACGGTCGTCTCGGCTGCCCTCGGCAATTCCGCCTTTGCAAAGCTTGCTGCTAAGGCTTGTGGTTCAGTAACTGGTATGATTACAAACTATTTTGGCTACAAATTTATTTTCAAAAAGCCAGAAGAAAAATCGACATCTAGACAAAAATAATAATTTGTGCTATAATATATAGATAAGCTCAGTTCACAGGGAATTGAGCTGTATTTATTTTATTGCCGCCCATCGGCAAAGTTCCTTAGGAGGTCTATATATGTGTTATGTTTTATCTGGTTTGGAAGATCCTGCTATCAACTTTAGCGTAACTGGCACTGGTCACTTTATGAAAAATATCACACCTGATATGTATAGTATTAGCGTTGTAGATATTACTGGTCAGGACTTGACGCTCGGTTTTAAGCCTACGGCCAATGTTCCAAGAGAATGTATTGGAGATGGCTGTAGTTGCTGCACGCTCAAGATTCATATTCATGAAGGATTAAGTTTGATCGTTAAGGAGATCCATGGCTATACGGTGAGATACCTGTTTGTGTCTTTAGACGAGGACGGAGATCATTTCGTATACAGTCTTCTCAAGAAGAGTGTCGATAATCTCGAAGATCTTGAATTGATGCATACAATCAAGCCTGGGCTTGCCGCTTCAGATCTCATTAATGACGGATTTGCTGTCGTTGAGTCTGGAGGTAATGGTATCATGCCGGTATTCTTCACTTTTACATAAGCTAACGCCAAACACATTCCTCGGCCACGGATTTGACATTCGTGGCCTTTTTATTGTTTAATAATCACATGAATAAACGCAGTCGTAAAATTATCCGAATTTCAATCATCGGAATTATTACTAATTTAGCCCTCGCCGGCTTCAAGATTTTTGTCGGCTTGCTTTCAAATTCTTTTGCAATTATTCTCGATGCCGTAAACAATCTTAGTGACTCTCTTTCGAGCATCGTCACGATTATCGGTGCATCTTTCGCTAGCAAAGGTCCAGATCGCAATCACCCAATGGGCCACGGTCGCGCTGAATATCTCAGCACGGTTATTATCGGCATGCTCATTATTTATATGGGTTTTTCTGCGCTTATTGAAGCCATCAAAAAGATGATCACGCCAGAGCATGTCAATTACCAGCTCTCAACCGCTATCGTTGTGGTCGTCGCAATTATTGTTAAAATTGTTCTCGGTATCTACTATCAGAAGCGTGGCAAAAAGCTCGATTCCGATGCGCTCATTGGCTCTGGTATCGACGCACTCTATGATGCAATTATCTCTATCGCAACGCTCGCTGCAATTATCACTTTCTTTATGACCGGTTGGGAAATCGAGCCAGTTCTCTCAACGGGCATCTCGCTCTTTATTCTTCGCTCCGGCGCAAAGCTAATTTACGAATCCTTCAATACTATCCTTGGTCGCCGCGCAGATTCTGGCCTAACCATGCATATCAAAGAAGATATTGCTGAGGTTGAGGGCGTAAATGGTGCCTTCGATCTAACTATGCATGATTACGGCAAAGGCTATATTGCAGCTTCCGTAAATATCGAGGTTGATCGCCGTCTAGTCGCAGCCGAGATTGACGATATCTCTCGCAAAATCCAGAAAATTATCTACAAGAAATATCACATCACGCTCAACTCTATTGGTATTTATGCAGTAGATCTTCGCGACCCAACCATCGATAGACTCTGGCACACCATTGGTGATGTAGCTAAAAAATACGAGCACATCAAAGAAATCCACGGCTTCCGTGTCGATCAGGATGAATGCGAAATCTCATTTGATGTTGTTATCGACTTCGTGCCAAAGAACCGCCGCAGCTACTATCAGAAGTTCTGCCGCGAAGCACAAAAAGCTGTGCCTGGATATATAATCGAGGCAAGACTAGACTCAGACGTCAGCGACTAAAACTTTTCAAAACCTTTTCTGGCAATCAAACCCCATTCGCCAAGAACTTCTTCGATACGTTCTTGAACATCGGATGGGGTATTTTGTCCGTCAACATCGCGAACTTTAACGCCATACATACTAAGCGTGCGAATCATGCCAGTTACGGCGCGTTCATAGGCGTCCTGACGGCGTTCAACGGCTGCACGCGTATCATCAACGCGTTTGCGTTCAACTAGGCGACGCCACAACTCGCCACGTGGCACACGCAAAACAATCGCGCCAGTAAGATTCTCAATATAGCCATTTTCGACCATCCAGTAAATCTGCTGAACGCTAGAAGGGAAACCATCCAGAACGAGCATACGATTACGACCAGCACCCTGCAAAACGCGTTTCAAAATCTGTAGATTCTTTTCGGCATCAACAGTCATACCGTTATTGAGCGCCAAAGTGACGTCACGGTCATTCA
>JAKSSY010000053.1 GCA_024402845.1 Candidatus Saccharimonadota bacterium
GAGCGACGATACGACCCGAAAGAGGGTGACGTTGCGCTTCTTGGACGACTATCCTATAAAGGGGCAAACCTTTACGGCCATTACGCTGTAAGCGAATCGCAAGCATATTTCTCCTTAAATTAGTTAATCTTGATTATTATATCAGATTACTTTGAATTCTTCAACTTCTTTTGGATGTTCGCGCTTGTACTGGCGAATAGCTTCGGAAGCGGCTTTTACTTGCGCTTCTTGCTTGCTGTGCCCTACGCCCGTCGCCTTGAGGTGGTCATTGATAAATACACCAAGTGTAAACGTCTTATCATGATCTGGACCTTCTTCTTTAATGACGCGATATACTGGAGTAACGTTGTCGATATGCTGAGACAAAACCTGAAGGAACGATTTGGCATCGCGCCAAGATTCGCTCTCGATAATCTCATCGATATGGACTAGGCTGTTTTTCTGAATAAACTTCTCCGCCGTCGCGTACCCTTGGTCGAGATAAATCGCACCAATGATAGCTTCGTAGCAGTCCGCGAGGATTACATGCATCGCGCGCTCGGATCCGTTTTTCTCACCACGGCTAAGGCGAACTAAACTCTGATAGCCGAGTCTTTCGCCAGCAGCAGCGTTTGCCTCGGTATTAACCAAAGCGGCGCGCCACGCCGTCATAATACCTTCTGGCTGGTTGTACTTATGGAAAAGAAAGTCGGAAGATCCTAATTCTAGTACTGCATCACCGAGAAATTCGAGGCGCTCGTTGTGTTCCGTCGAATCCTTATGCTCGTTAACATACGAGCGATGTGTCAAAGCAGTGATTAATAGGTTAATATCGTGGAACTCAATGCCTAATTTTTCTTTCGCGAATGCAACATAGGCATCATATTGAGCTTTATTCATTAATTGAATTCTCCACTACGTATTTTCTTTTTTGCAATAAGCATCAATTTTTCAATGTCAGCATATTCGATTGCGTCGAGCGCATCCGAAAAACTAAACCACTTGATGCCGTTCATCCATTTTTCTTTGGTTGGATGCTCTTTTTTGTTCATCGACTGGACGAGATAAACCTGAGTGGTCATCAAGACTAACTTGTCGAGTCGGCGATACTTGAAATGGATTTTTCCGAGCCAAGTCAGAACGTCAACATCCTTTAGGCCTGATTCCTCACCAATTTCGCGCACTGCAGTTTGTTTTGCGGTTTCGCCTGGTTCGATATGACCTTTTGGAATCGTCCAACGGTTCTTGCTATCTTGAATCAAAAGAATCTCAATATCACGATTATCCGGAGTCATGCGAAATACGATACCGCCAGCGGTTGGCTCACGTACGATTTCTTTGATCTCTGGTTTTTTGCGGAAGACAACCTGACGCACTTTTTCAAGGCGCGGCTCCCTATACTCTTCCGTAGGAAAAGCTTCAGGAATCTTATAAGTGCCACGCTTGTTTTTTGCGCTAGTTTTCTTCTTTGGTCTTGGCTGAGAAGTTCGCGGCATCCTAGATGTCGCGCCCTTACTTCTAGGCTTCACCGCCTTGCTTGTTGTCTGCGACTTCGCCTGCAGCTTCGGACTTTTCTGATTCTGCATGCTGTTTCTGTTCCTCTCCCCCGATATTACGATAAGCAGTGCCCAACACGCCATTGATGAACTTCGAAGAGTTATCGGAACCGAAAGCCTTTGCTAATTCGACGGCTTCGTTAATGGCGACCTTTGGTGGAACAGTGCCTTTTCGGCGCGTAAGCTCAAAAAGACCAATCCTTAAGACGTTGCGATCGATTGAGGAAATGCTAGAAATTGGCCATTCTGGCGCCATTGGCTGAAGCTCTTCGTCGAGCTTGCCCATTTCATCAAAAACGCCATGAGTTAAATCGTGTACGAAGTCAACGTCCCCTAAGGCTTTTGCGTAGGGCTCTATATTTTTTGCGACGATACTATCGATGTCGGCCGAGGCGTCGCCCGCCTTGCTTCTGAATTCATACTCATACAGACTCTGAAGCGCGATAATTCTACCGAGATGTCGATTGCTTGCCACGTTAATTTGCCTCCCTATTTATTTTGTCTTTTTGTCACAAGTGCATGGCTTGCTGCCGCACTTTTTGCAAGCTTTGAGCTTGAGATTTGGGGTCTTCTTTGCTGTTTCGAAAGCTTTTACTGGTGAATGTGCATTCACGCTACGAGCAAGCTTCAAGCGCAAATGGCTGCGGCGAAGGCCGGTCTTGCGAGGGCTGCTCTGTTTTTTTGGTTCAGGCATGTAAAAATGCTCCTTTTCTCATATATTACTTTGTCCTAGTTTACTATATTTTCAGCACTTTCGCAAGGGGGGACGGCGCGTCGTATATGATAGCTTTTATGCTATAATGAGCACATGAAGATCAAGAGGGCAAAATCCCGAATTAAAATCGGCGCTAGTTGCATCATTGCGTTGGTTTGCGTTGTCGGCATTTGTTACTCTGGTTACAAGATTTACGAGTGGACTACGGATTCTATCAGTACAGGAGACCAGACCGAAATAATTAATGATGCGGCCACCACGCGCGAGATTGACGATAGCGCTAATACGCAGATTATTTCCTCCGGCGAGGCAGATGATGCACCTTACTGGAAATACTTACACACGAAATTAATCGATGTGGATTTCGATGAGCTTCGCAATATCAATAGTGAAACTGCCGGCTGGATTCAGCTTGGCGGCACGAACATCAATTATCCAGTGATGCACACACCGGACGAGCCGCAGTATTATCTCCAACGTGCCTTTGACAAAAGCAATGCGACCGGCGGAACTCCTTTCCTCGACGGCAAGTGTACCGAGGATGGCGGTATCTACATCATATACGGGCATCATATGAGCAACGGCACGATGTTTGCGTCTCTGCCGGATTATGAGAACATGGAATATTGGCAAGAGCATAAGACGATTCGCTTTGATACGCTGTATGAGCAAGGCAAATATGAGGTCGTGGCGGCGTTCTTGAGCCGGATATACGCTCCGGAACACAAAGGTTTTCGTTATTATGAGTATACTGATCTAAAAAGCGAGGTACAGTTCGACAGTTTTATTGAGCAGGTCAAGGAAAACGAACTCTATGACACCGGCGTGACCGCCGAATACGGCGATACGCTGCTCGTCCTCTCCACCTGCAATTACCATACTGATGACGGCAGATTTGTTGTTGTAGCGAGAAAAACAGCAAAATGATTATAACGACAATAAGCGGTAGGATTTCAAGTTTTGAAGTCCTACCGCTTTTCTTATGTGTAGATCAAATCGTTATTGACGATTTCTGTTGCTGTTTGTCGTACTGCGTTCATCCGCTGTACCCATTTCATTTGATCGGTTGCTTTTTGCTTTTCGGTGATACCATCTCTTTCGGCAAGTTCATTTACCAGCCGAGAGAACATACCTTCTGCCTGCTCATTGAGATCAGCGAGATAATCATTCAGTTTCCCGCTTGTTAGAAGCACGGCGTAACCTGTTCTGCGGTGCTTTTTCA
>JAKSSY010000054.1 GCA_024402845.1 Candidatus Saccharimonadota bacterium
TATATCCTCTTACCAATCATCTTCATGTGTATTCTTGCGTTCGACAAGAGCGCCTGGGATCCATCCAAGATCGACATGAACAGCTTCGCGTTCCTCAACAAGGACAAGAACGTTGCTCCAGCTCCAGCTGCAGGTGCAGCTCCAGTAGCAGGCGCACAGCCAACCACTACCCCAGAAGATCCATGGGTAGCAGGCGAAGATAAGAAGTCTGCATAATAAAATAGCTTAAGTTCAATTAGCTCACCCGCGCAGGGTGAGCTTTTTGATGCTAAAATATAGACAGCAATGAACTTCAAATTGCACAGCAAATATCAGCCAACCGGCGATCAGCCGCAGGCCATCGAAACACTTATGAACGGCCTCCGCCAAGGATGCCGAGAGCAAACCTTGCTCGGCGTCACGGGCTCAGGTAAGACTTTTACGATGGCAAACATCGTCGAGCAGTACAACCGTCCGACCTTAATTTTGGCGCACAACAAAACCCTCGCTGCACAGCTTTATTCCGAATTTCGCGAATTCTTCCCAGAGAACGAAGTTCATTATTTTGTTTCTTACTTTGATTACTATCAGCCAGAAGCCTATATTGCCAGCACGGATACCTACATCGAGAAGGATAGCGCAATCAACGAAGAGATTGACCGCCTCCGTCACGGTGCCACCGAAGCATTGCTTACGCGCCGCGATACTTTAATTGTCGCTTCCGTCTCATGTATCTACGGTATCGGTTCGCCAGAGCACTACAAAGCTATGGCAATCCGTCTCGCCCGCGGCGAACAACGCGATATGACACAGTTTATTCGTTTACTAAGCGAAATCCAGTATCATCGCAACGACATTGCTTTTGAGCGCGGCAATTTCCGCGTACGCGGCGACACAATCGATGTTTTTCCGGCTTCAGGCGATCGCGCCTACCGTCTAGAATTTGGTTTCGACCAGCTCGAGCGCATCAAAATCATCGATCCACTCACTGCCGAAGTTCTAGCCGAACCGGAAGAAATTGGCATTTTCCCAAACACCCACTATGCTACGCCAAAAGAGTCGCTTGATCTCGCCATCGACAAAATCCGTGCCGAGTACAAAGAACGCCTAGAATATTTCAATCGTGAACACAAATATCTCGAAGCGCAGCGCCTCAGTCAGCGCATCAAATACGACTTAGAGATGCTAGAGCAGACCGGCTTCGTAAAAGGCATCGAGAACTATTCGCGCCACCTCGATGGACGCGTCCAGGGCCAGCCGCCGGCAACCTTGCTAGATTTCTTCCCAGATGATTTCTTAATCATGGTAGACGAGTCACATATGACACTTCCGCAGATTCGCGGCATGTATAATGGCGACCACGCGCGCAAAGAGGCGCTCGTAGAATACGGCTTCCGTTTACCAAGCGCACTAGACAACCGCCCGCTAACTTTTTCGGAGTTCGACCGCCACGTAAATCAGATTGTTTATGTTTCGGCTACCCCAGGCGAATACGAGCTTCAGCATAGTCCAAAACCAGCCGAGCAAGTCATTCGCCCAACCGGCCTACTTGATCCAGAAATCGAAGTACGCCCAAGCGATAACCAAATCGACGACCTCGTAGAAGAAATCGACGAGCGCATCGCCAAGAGCCAACGCGTACTTGTTACTACACTCACAAAGCGCATGGCAGAGGATCTTTCCGAGCATCTTATCGAGCTCGGCATCAAGACCGCATACATCCATAGCGACATTGATACACTTGAGCGCGGCGATATTCTCCGCGACCTCCGCAACGGTACTTACGATGTTCTTGTTGGCATTAACCTCCTCCGCGAAGGCCTAGATTTGCCAGAAGTTTCACTCGTCGCAATCCTCGATGCAGACAAAGAGGGCTTTTTGCGTTCAGAATCCGCGCTTATTCAGACCGCTGGTCGCGCTGCACGCCATGTCGAAGGTAAAGTTATTATGTATGCCGACACAATGACTGGCAGCATGCAGCGCGCCATCGAGGAGACTTATCGCCGTCGCGAAATTCAGCAAAAGTACAACGAAGAGCACAATATTACACCAAAATCCGTCGCCAAAGAAATTAGTGAAGGTCTTCGTGCCATCATTCCAGAGAAAGAGAAAAGCAGGAAACTCGACCTACGCAAGATTCCTCGCGAGGAGTTACCGCAAATCATCAAAGAACTTTCATCTCAAATGCAACTTGCCGCCGCCAACCTCGAATTCGAGCGTGCCGCCGAATTGCGCGATCAAATTGAAGATATTAAAGCTGCCCTGGAGCATAAAAAATAAGGAGACTTATGGAAAAAATTATCAACAGTTTACCAATTGACCTCGAACACATCATATCGTCGCTCATCGTCATCCTAGTAGCAATCTTGCTCTATCAAATCTTCCGCTACCCAGCCAAACGCATTCTTGGCCTCCAGAAAAACAAGAAAAGCAATACCTACATGTCGATGATTTCAAGCTTCGTGAGGACAGCTTATATTACCATTGTCATCCTAATTCTCCTTCAAATAAATGGCATAAACGTGTCTAGTCTTATCGCAGGCGTCGGAATTGCATCCGTAGTCGTAGGTCTTGCCGTCCAGGATACGCTTAAAGACATCATTCGCGGAATCAGCATTGTTTCCGACGATTATTACAAGGTTGGCGAAACCGTCACCATCGGCGATGTCACTGGTAAAGTCATATCAGTAGGCATCCGCTCTACTAAATTGCAGGATCTTGGTACCGGCAACGTAATCACCCTCGCAAACCGTAACATCGAGCGCTCAGAAGTTGCCGGCGTTAAGTTCGGTATCGATATCCCATTGCCATACGAACTCAAGCTAGAAAAAGCTGAAGCAATTATGAATGAAATTGCCGAGAAGGCCGTCGAACATGAAGATATTCAGGAGCTTGACTACGTAGGCGTCAATGAGCTCGCGGCGTCATCAATTAATTACAAGCTGTTCGGTTCTTCCGTGCCAAGGCGCCGTATTCAGGCAAAGCGCGCAGCACTCCATGTAGCACTCGAAGTTCTAGAGAAGCACAAAGTCGACATACCATACTCACAGATGGTTGTTCACCAAAAGTAAACACATCCACTTTACTTAAAGCAGAAAAACTTTTAGAATTAAGAGCATCTCGGCATCTCGAGATGTTCTTTTTCTCTGAGTATCCGACAATGCATTCCATAAAAGGAGGTGACGCGCGTGTATCCCAATCGCAAAGTTTTCCTGTCATGTGTTCTGATTGTTGTCTTTGTCTTATTTATCGCAACCACGGCCGTTTCCAGTTCTGGCGCCCCGGCCATTCTCCCTCCATCCGAGGTAAAGATTGTAGGCAATAACGACACAGACGCTGCCCCGAACAAATTCAGACGCAACCGCAAGAATAGCAAAACCCCAAC
>JAKSSY010000055.1 GCA_024402845.1 Candidatus Saccharimonadota bacterium
AACGCTTAATTGTTCGAATTTGCTTTTCTTCTATCTAAATTCCGGATTCGAGCAATAAATTCCATGACACGATTTCAGACTACGATTTAATATAAAACGGTACATTTTACCCCCGTTAAAATTTTCCGGTTAAACACCGCCCCGATTGCCTATTTTACAGAGGGTCGGCAGCCCCAAGAAGGATATAAAAAATAGAACAAAAATGCTCCAGAAAAACAAAAAACGTACCTAAACGGTACATTCTTCAGATATGGTTTTTCTTTAACGCATTAAAACACTAAAGCTTGGGGGAGCATAAGAGACTCGAACTCTTGACCTCCTGCTTGCAAAGCAGGCGCTCTAGCCAACTGAGCTAATGCCCCATACATAAAGGACAAACCGGGGGGGCGGTTTGTCCGTCATTATATTATCACAGTTGCATAAAAAATGCAAGTTATTAGCATAAGAATGGCCCAGCATCCGGAGACGCTGGGCCTTTTTGGAGATTTTTTGCTACTTTTTAACCACAGTTAGTCGAGATCGAAGAGCTCCTCCTGCTTGATACCGAGCAGACCGAGGGCATCACCCTCTTCTTCGTAGCACCAGCCATCCTCACAGAAACAGGTCAAGACCGCATCGCGAAGCGCTGCCATCCCATCAGGATCATCCCGCATCACGCAACCGAACTCTTCACGATAGAACGTAATGTCGTCAACCATTTCGGCATCACAACGGCGATACCAGACTCCGCCATTCGCAACCGCGAACTCCCAAAGCGTGCAGTGCTCGAAGTCATACTCGATGTAAAGTGTGTCTTCGCAGAGATGGCGCAGGACGCTCTTGACCAGATGGTTATAATCGCCCTCATCAGAATCGGCGACGGCGCATTCTTCGCAATCCGAATCACCTTCGAGAACTTTCGCCTCGACCCAAACACCATACCAGTAGAACACGTCCAGCAGGAACTCGTCATAAATCTTGCCGAAGAAAGACAGCAGCTCGAGCAGCCCATCATCGCCCTTGCTGGCGATATCACTGAACAGGGCCAAGGACTCGGCATTGCCGGAGAAGAGATCCTCGGCATAGCAATCGATGAAATCGAGGAGAATCTCCTGATAGACAGCCTCACATGCGTCAATGTCGTCGTAAGGTACAGCAATCAGATACTCGTGGAAGCTATCGTCGCAGCTTTCAATTGTGCGACGGGCGAGCATCTTGCCGTTCACCAGAGTTACTTCCCAGGTATACATGTCTTTGTCATTGTCGAATTCAAAGCCAAGTACACCGCTATTGTTGATCAGTTGTCTAATTCTTTTCTGCTTCATTTTGGTTACCCCCTTTGTCAAAGTAGAAAAAATTTCAATGAGCCTCCCTATGTGCGATAGGGATGTTTTTATTTTACACCATTTTGCCTCAGTTTAATTCAGATGTTAAAATAAGCTTATGGATAAGGTAAAAGTTTTCTTTACAAAGAATATCACTAGCGATTCGCTAATCAAGATTTATAAAGCACTCGGCGTAGAGCTTACCGGTAAAGTTGGCGTAAAAGTTTCTACCGGCGAACGCGGCTCTAAAGGCTACCTAAAAGCGGACCTTATTGGACCATTCGTAAAAAGCTTAAACGGTACCATCATTGAATGCAATACCGCATATGCCGGCGCACGCAATACCGCCGAGGACCATCTAGAAGTCGCGAAAGAACACGGATGTACTGAATTTGCGGACGTAGATATTATGGATGCCGACGGCGAAGTAAAAATCCCAGTCCATAACGGCAAGAATCTCGAATATGACATTATTGGCAAAAACTTCGATAATTACGATGCAATTGTAAACCTCGCACACGGCAAGGGCCACGCTATGGGCGGCTTTGGCGCCAACCTAAAGAACCAATCCATTGGCATCGCATCCAGAAACGGTAAAGCCCATATTCATACTGCCGGCAAGAGCGAAGACCCAGATCGACTTTGGAATAACCTACCAGAACAAATCAACTTCATCGAATCTATGGCAGAAGCCGCAAAGGCCGTCGCGGACCACCTTAAGGAACAGAACAAACCAATCGTCTATATCACCGTCATGAATGCGCTCTCCGTAGACTGTGACTGTGACGCACGTCAGGGTGATCCAGTCATGGGAGATCTAGGCATTGTCGCAAGTCTCGATCCAGTCGCAAACGACCAAGCCTTCATTGATATGATTTGGGCAAGCGTCGATCCAGGCGCCGAAAAACTCAAACAGCGCATTGACCGCCAGCAAGGCAGAGAAATTCTTCCGTACGCCGAAGAAATCGGCCTCGGTACATGCGATTACGAATTAATAAATATCGACGAGGAATAAAAATGCTAAAGTGCTATCGCACAAATAACCGCAAGCAAACATTGGAATCTATCAACGAGATTTTGCCAGATTGTTGGATTGACCTATCTGAACCAAGCCAAGAGGAAATCGACCGCGTCGTCAATATGACGAAGGTCAATCGCGAACTCATCGAGAAAATGCTTGATGACGACGAGCTCCCTCGCGTCGAAACCGACAAGAAAGCCACGCTTACTGTCATCGACGTTCCGGCATTCGTTAGCCAGGAAGACAAATATGTCACTTATCCTCTTGGTATTATCATTACGAACAATAACTATGTCATTACGGTTGCGCCAAAGAGTGTCAGCTTACTTAATGATTTCCGCAAAGGGAAGGTCAAAGATTTTCGCACAGCCAAGAAAAGTCGTTTTCTTATCCAAATCCTAAACGCTGCCGCCGCATCTTATCTCCGCGTTCTCGACGAAATTTATCGTGATATCGAGATGAAAGAAGACACCCTTCGCGCCTCCACGCGCAACGAAGACCTCATCGACCTTCTCGCTACCGAAAAGACTCTTGTCTACTTTATGACATCCCTAAAAGAGAATGACGGCGTATTGGAACGCCTTAGCAAGGGAAATGTAATTCAACTCTACGAAGGTGACGCCGACCTCATCGAAGACACCATCATCGAAAACCGCCAGGCTATCGATATGGCCGGGCTCTACCGCAAAATTCTCTCTTCAATTACCGACACCTACGCCACCGTCATTTCCAACAACCTCAACAACATCATGAAATTCCTCGCCGGCATCACTATCGTACTCTCAATTCCAACTATCATCTCTTCATTCCTCGGCATGAACGTTTACTTTGGCTTCATTGGCACAGAGCACTTATCTGCCTGGGTGGTTCTCGGCATTTCCGTTCTCGTGTCAATTGGCGTAGCAGCCTGGCTCAAGAAAAGAGGAATGCTCTGATGACCAAAT
>JAKSSY010000056.1 GCA_024402845.1 Candidatus Saccharimonadota bacterium
GGCACCTTGATAGCCTTGGCGCGGAGAGCAACCTCGACGTTGTTAATCATCGAGTAGCCAGCAAAGGCAACCTTGCGACCGCGTGCGGCGGCTTCTTTGAGTACGAGCTCGATACGCTTTACCTGAGACGAGAAACAGGAAATAATTACGCGACCATTAGCATAATGATCCATGACGCGACCCATGTTTTCGCCGACATCAAATTCGGAATGAGGATGCGTACCTGGGGTGTCGATATTTGTAGATTCGTTTAGGAGAAGCGCGTAGCCTTCCTTGTCGCGAATCTCGAGCATGCGATCGTAATCGGCCGGCGTATCCATTGGATTACTCTCAAAGCGCCAGTCGCCAGAAAGCATAATATTGCCGTTTGGCGTACGAATAACAATAGAAGTATTGCCAGGGATAGAATGTAAAGTATGGATAAATTCCGCAGAAAGATGCTCGGAAAGCTTGATGTTTTCGTGCTTGAGCGGATCTACCTCGTGGTAGTTCATGTCTGGAATATCGGAAAGCTCGGACATCTGTTTTTTGATCATGCCGATCGTAAATGGAGTGGCATAAATCGGTACAAGTGGGCCAAAATATGGCAAAAGATGACGGCAAGCGCCAATGTGATCAAGGTGCGCGTGCGTAAAGAGAATCGCTTTGACCTTGTCGCGGTTATCGTCGAGCCACTTAGAATCTGGCACCATATAGTTAACGCCAGGATAATCTTCGCTAGCAAATAGCGTACCCATATCAATGAGGACGATTTCACCTTGATACTCAATGGCGGTCATATTCTTACCGATACCAAATTCACCGAGACCACCGATTGGGATAATGCGGACAGCATCTTTGTGCTGGCGAGCCTGTTTGATCTGCGCCATCGTAATCTGCTGACCATTGTAGCCGTTGTAACGAGATTTATTTACTGGAATACCGATGATATGCTGCGTAGCTTGGGCATTTACGTCCTGGCTAAGCATGCGCTGATGATGCACCATCTCGCCCTTGCGGGTAGTAACTAACAAACTAACGTCGCGTTTTTTGTCAGTATTACTTGCGGCCTGCTTGGTCGCCTTAGAATTACGCGAAGTGTTAGATTTCTTTGCGGCGGCCTTTTTGCCAGTTGGCGTAGCGGCCCTTTTTACGGTTTTTGCGGCAGCGGTTTTGGCGGTTGTCTTTTTGCGGACGAGCTTTTCATCCTTTCCGCCTGGCGCAAAATTGGCGTTGAAGTTGCGTTTTTGGTTTTCTTCGAATGCCTTTTTTATGTCTGGCAAACGCTCGGCGCGCATTTTCAAAAGTTTTGCGCGGCGCTCGGCTTCTGCCTTATTTTTATCGTTCATTTATTCCTTTTTTTAATAGCTTTAATATTTAATTCCCACACTTAAGGCGCAGTATTTTCCTACAGAAATAGGTAGATAAGATTTGTTGCGCTAAAAGTAATAACTTAGTGGTTTTATTATATCAAATACAGATAAAGATGTCAAAGAAAAACCCCGCCGGTGAAGGCGGGGTGGGTTGATTCCTGCTACCAAACAGTCTTAGCTGCCTCGTAGCAAAAACTACCAGCTCTTAGTGCTTCTTGGAGCCACTCTTCTTCGGAGTCTGATACCAGACAATCAAGTCACGGAGAGTCATGATAGGCTGCTCCTTTACCTTCTTGCCTTCTGCGGCTTTCTCGCGGGCCTTGACGGCTGCTTTATACAGACGCTTCACCTTGTTGCGGATTGCAGTACGGAACTTGCTTTCCGGCATCGTCGAACGAGCCATAGAACGGAAGTCTTTGACGTCCTGTTCGGTACAGTCAATGTCAAGCTCCTTGACGCTCTCCATCACAGCACCCCACTGACGTTCGATACGGGCGCTGAGTTTGTTGTATTTCTTAACAACAATGCGGGAATTCCTGCCGTAATACTCGTTGAAGACGTACTCGACTTCGGGAGGCATATAACAGTCAAGCTTGTCGTAGACGCCCCTGACCTGGTTATATTCGCCTACCGTTTTAAGCCAGGCATCCAACCTCCAATAGTAGAGTTCTTTTCCATTTTTGGCACTCGTGGAAGAACTAAATGACACATGAATCACCACCTTCCTCTAATGTGTCAATTCGGATACAATTATAGCACAAACGCTTTAAAATGTCAAGGTACAGCAAAAAGCCACCTCTGTTTGGGTGGCTTCTACATAGTCAGATTATTACTAAGTGCAATCTTGGGAATGAGGGGGAGTTTTGAGGCTCCCCCTCGAAAGGTACTGCGGGCTGTGGGTCAGCCCAAAGAAGAGTCGCTATTTGCTATTCGACGTCGTCACGATTCAGGTTGCCCTGGTTGACACCGTCATCCTGGATGGCAGGTTTCACGGTTTCGGAACCGTGCTGCTCTTCCTGGATTTGGTTCAGATCCCCATGGTCTTTACCGTTACCGGCCCCCACTTCGTAATCCTCGCCCCCGTGCTGCTCTGTCGTACCATCGTCGCGGTCGATTGTCACGGAACCAGTGTCGGTTCCGGTAGAGGCATCGGGCTGACCGTC
>JAKSSY010000057.1 GCA_024402845.1 Candidatus Saccharimonadota bacterium
TATTATACAACTTTTGCGATATAATATACGCCATGAAAGCACAACACCTATCTCTGTCTTTTGGTGTCGAAAAAATCTACGACGATTGTAGCTTTCATTTTGAAGCAAAGGACAAAGTTGGTATCGTTGGCGTAAACGGCGCCGGCAAATCTACGCTTTTTAAGGTCATTCTTGGTCAGCAGAAACTCGATGATGGTGAGCTGGAACTTCCAAGCCTGCGCCTCGGTTATTTGCCACAGGAAATCAAAATCGATAAGTCCAATGATGATATTACGGTCTGGCAATATATTGCTGCGGCTCGCCCGGTTGATGAATTGCAGGAGCAGCTAAATGCCGAATATGAAAAACTTGCCAAATACCCAGACAGCAATGCGATTACGGAGAGAATTGTTAAGCTTCAGGATCTTATCGACTCATACGA
Organism: Candidatus Saccharimonadota bacterium; assembly: GCA_024402845.1. Taxonomy (GTDB): domain Bacteria; phylum Patescibacteriota; class Saccharimonadia; order Saccharimonadales; family Saccharimonadaceae; genus UBA2834. The sequence continues at coordinate 422 of JAKSSY010000057.1, forward strand.
TGTTGCAAATTTTGATTACGAACTTCTAAAGATTATCGAAAAGATGCATCTCCAAGACTTGATGGACGCCCCGATGAAACAACTATCTGGCGGTCAGAAATCGAAGGTTGCTTTTGCGCGCGTCCTATTCGAAAATGCCGGTCTTTTACTTCTAGATGAGCCAACTAACCACTTGGATGTTGAAACGAAAGGATTCGTAGCCAATTATCTGCGTAATTATCGCGGCATGGTGATGGTAATTAGTCATGATGTAGAGTTTCTCGACACGGTAACAAACAAGACCTTATTCCTAAACAAAACTACCCATAAAACTACAGTCTATCGTGGCAACTATACCTATTTCCGCCGTCAGTATGCCGAAGAAAAAGCAGAACAAGATAAACGAATCACTGAGCAAGAGCGCGAGATTAAGCGCATTCAAGAATTCGTAGAGCGCGCCCGTAATGCAAAGCGTAGCAATACCGCGCTAATCAAGCAGGGCCACGTCCGCGAGAAGATGCTCGACCGCAAGCTTGCGGAGCTTGAAGTTCGTGAGCAAGAATATCAAAAAGTCGATATGAATATTTCGCCAAGTAAGCAATCTGGGAAAGTGCCACTAGAAGTTCAAAATCTTACTTTCCACTATCCAGGCAGGGCGCCATTATTCGAAAAATTGTCATTTAGTCTTACTCGCGGCGAAAAATTCCTCATCGTTGGCGAGAATGGTATCGGTAAGTCTACGCTGCTGAAACTTATTATGGGCGAATTAATGCCGGATGAGGGCGCGATTATTCCGAGCCAGAACACTACTATTGCATACTACGCGCAGGAACGCGAGATTCTCGGCGAGCGCGAAACCATCCTAGACAATGTAAGGTCCTACGATTGTACCGATACGGAGATGCGCAGCATCTTGAGCAACTTTTTGTTCCGCGGTGATGATGTTTATAAGCGCGTGTCGGTATTAAGCCCGGGCGAAAAGGCGCGCGTCGCTCTCTGTAAAATCCTAACCAAGCGCACAAATGTCATTATCCTAGACGAGCCAACCAATCATTTTGATCCAGAGACTCAGAAAATCATTGGCGAGAACTTCAAAGACTATGACGGTACGATTATTATGGTTAGTCATAATCCTAGTTTTGTGGAGCAAGTAGGTATTACACGTATGTTGATTTTGCCGAGCCACGATCCAGAAAAGCCCGCGCTAGGAATCGTTAAGAATTATTCACGCGAGCTTTTGGAATATTATTACTATCTAAACTCTGATTTAGTCTAGAAGCTCACCTGCTGATGTAGGTTATAAATCTTGTCGTAAACCTCAAGATAAACATCGTATTTACCGTCTAAGCCTTCGCTATTTATAAAGCGCGTAACGGTAATGTCGTCGGCATCGGCATTTTCTTCTTCTTCAAATACCGCAACGCAGAGGGCCGCATGCGCTTTATCGGTGATGCGCATTTTGTAGTCCTTCTGCTCAAGACCCTTTACGAGGACGACGCGGACGTTGCTACTACGCTTAAATGTGCCATTGAAGACGAGGCGATCTTCTTGCTTGATAATACTTACATTATGCTCGTTTAGTTTGTTGTCAGGCTCAATTCCGCGCATGAGTCCATACTTAGTCTCGGCGATTTCCGTTTTGCCCAAAGAACCGACACGCATTGCACCGCCAAGACTTACGCCATGGAGGTCTTCTTTAGTATAGGCTGGGAGTTTTTCGACGCGGTATGTATTTGTAGGTAAGACAATCTCGAAGATTACTTTGTCGTCTTTGAGCTCAACCGTGTCTGAGACGAGTTTGTCGGCGCCACCAAAGCCAGCAGGCTGATTGGAATTCTTGCCGTCCTTGTAGACGATGCCGCCAGAGTGAACGATATAATGACCAGCATCAAGATAATCTACATCTGAAATATATGGTGAGTAGAACTCTGCGCCACGCTCTTTGCCGTATTCCCAGACCTGTTCAATCTTCTTTTCGTACTCGTCAATCTTATACATAACACCACGAGAATAGCTACGCTCGGCCGGAACGTACTCAGATTCAATTTTTGACTTATTGTTGCCGTTGTCGAATA
>JAKSSY010000006.1 GCA_024402845.1 Candidatus Saccharimonadota bacterium
AATCCAGACGAAATGCTTGCTGCGATGCCAAAGACGCGTCGCCAGGACATTAAGAAATATCTCCGCAATGGTTTCCAGCTCGAGCCCGCAAAAACCGAAGAGGATTTCGAGGCCTGCCTAAATATCTATAAAGAGATTGCCGCTCGCGACAAATTCAACCTTCACGTCGACGAATATTACCACGACATTTGGCAAAAAACCGGCAAATACAATCGTCTTCTCATGCTAAAGAACCCAGAGGATGGGGAAGTTGTTGCTTTTCAGTGGGCGCTTATTTCTAATGGCTTTGCATTCGCGCTATTTGCGGGTGTCGGTGCGCGCGGTCGCAAGATGCGTGTCAACGCTGGCGCCAAGTGGCAATGCATGCAAGACCTTCACAAAGACGGCGTAGATAAATACGACCTTAATGGCCTATTGAACGACGGCGTCGACACCTACAAGAAGGCCTTCAAAGGAGAAGAGGTGCATTATATTGGCTCTCTCGAACTTCCACTTTCTGGCTGGTATCAGATTTATACGAAGGCCCTTCCGGCCGGCAAAAAAGCGCTTCACGCGCTTGATAAAATTCGAAAAAAATAAATACCCTTTCAATGGTAGCACCGACTGGGATCGAACCAGTGACCTTAGGCTTATGAGTCCTACGCTCTAACCAGCTGAGCTACGGTGCCACTAATGAAAAGGTATTTACTCAGAAAAGTATATCATAAGATAACGTCTTTGTCATCTTATTTCTTCTTCTTGAAAACAATTGCGGTGCGGCAAGGTAGATAAATTTCAAAACCTTGACCGCGTTTTTTGTCTTCTTGCGCGTAATAAACATACTTTTTGCCGATGCGTTCCTGACCACCAAAATCTGCATCGTCAGAAGAGAAGATAGCAGTATATTCACCAAGCCCAGTTGGGTGAGTGTGTAGAAAGAAATTGGTCAAAGAGTTGCTTGGATGAAAATTGAATACGAATAATAATTCGCCACGCGCAAAAGCGATAACCTTATTTTTCTCATCAATCCAGAGATTTTCTGCGCCAGACTTGTTCGTTAAGCGATATTTCTTTGCAAGCTTAATCATCGCTTTGTCGAAGTTATTCAGCCACTCATATTTTAGGAAACCATTATCGACTAACGACCATTGACGACGTGCATATTTAAAGTCCCAACCATTGCCTTCGCGCGGAAAATCAATCCATTCCGGATGACCAAATTCGTTGCCCATGAAATTTAGGTATGCCTCACAGCTTAGCGATAGTGTCGCAAGGCGCATAAGTTTGTGCATTGCGATTGCGCGGTCGATAGCAGGGGAATGATAGGCCTTATTCATGCCGGTATACATTTCGGCATCTGCCATACGGAAAATCAATGTCTTATCGCCGACCAAAGCCTGATCATGGGATTCGGTATAGCCAACACTTTTTTCTTGTGGGCGTCTGGTAGATAATTCATGCCAAAGCCTGTGCATGTCGCGCTTTTCATCGCGTTCGTCTACTACGCTCTTTGCCCAATAATCCGGAATTCCCATCGCGAGGCGATAGTCAAAACCAATTCCGCCCCATTTTATAGGCAAGCACATACCTGGCATACCGCTCATATCTTCCGCAATCGTAATAGCGTTAGGATTCTTTTCGTGAATTAATTCATTTGCCAACTGCAGATAAGTCAAAGCATCAACATCGGTATTTAAGCTGAAATATTTATCGTAGCTCGTGAAATCCGTGCCAAGGCCATGATCGTGATAGCACATGCTCGTCACGCCGTCAAAACGGAAACCATCAAAGTGAAATTCGTCCATCCAGTAGGCAAGGTTTGAAAGCAAGAAATGAATCACTTCGTATTTGGCATAATTAAATAATTTCGTGCCCCACGCAGGGTGATTGCCGGCATTACCAGAAAGGAAGAATTGCGTGCGTGTTCCGTCAAACATATTGATACCTTCTGCGGTATTTGCGCTCGCATGTGAATGTACAATATCGATCAAAACTGAAAGACCTAATTTATGCGCCTTATTAATCAAATATTTCAAATCGTCTGGCGTACCATACCAACTAGAAGAAGCGAAGAAATTCGTTACTTGGTAGCCGAAGGAAGCATAGTATGGATGCTCCTGAATCGCCATCAATTGAACCGCGGTATAGCCATCGTCGACGATGCGTGGCAGAATGTTGTCCGCAAACTCGCGGTAGCTACCAACGCCACCTTTTTCTTGCGCCATACCGACGTGTGCTTCGTAAATAAATAACTGATTATTTTTGTTGTCTTTATATCCAGAATCAGTCCAGCGGAAAGCTTTTTCTGGCGACCAAATTACACCGACAAAACTTTTGTCTTTTTTGTCTTGAACCACGCGATGAATATAGAGTGGAATGCGGTCAAAAGTTCGGCCGTTGCGAATTATCTGCACCTTAACTTTTTGACCATGTTTCAATGCATTTTTACCTTTTAATTCAATCTCCCAAATGCCGCCCGGTCTTAATTCGAGCGGATGGGAAGTGCGGTTCCATTTATTAAAATCGCCAATCAAATTCACCGCGTCGGCACCTGGTGCCCATTCGCGATATAGCCAACCAGTTTTCGTGCGGAAAAATCCGAATTTTTTGTGACCGTCTGCAAAAGATTCCAAATCTTTTTTGCCTCCAAGCAAACCCTCACGTACTTCTTCATAGCGATCCATACGCAATTCAATGTCGCTTGTAAAAGGCTTCAACCATGGGTCGATTTCGAGTATTTTGTAGTCGGTCTTTTTTACTTTTATTTTGCCCATAAATAAATCTTTCCACTGACAAAAAATGGCGGAAGGAGTGAGATTCGAACTCACGGTGGCTATTAACCACGCCGGTTTTCAAGACCGGTGCCTTAAACCGCTCGGCCATCCTTCCACTAGAGAAAATTATACCATACAATGCTACAATGTCTTCAGATATGAAGATGAAAATAATAAAGTTTTATGACGACGCAATCATCCCGCAATACCAAACCGCTGGTGCTGCTGGTTTTGATTTTTGCGCGCACATTTCTGAGCCGTATACGCTGAAGCCGGGCGAAATTAAAGCCTTTGGCACTGGCGTTGGCGTGGAAATTCCAAAGGGCTACGAGCTTCAAATCCGTAGCCGCAGCGGCTTGGCGTATAAACACCAAATATCACTGCTAAACGGCATCGGCACTATTGATTCTGACTATCGTGGCGAGATGTCTGTATTGCTCAAAAACCATAGTGATGTAGACTTTGTCGTTGAGCCAGGCATGCGCATCGCGCAAGGCGTCGTAGCAAAATACACCCACGTAGAGTGGGAAGAAGTATTCGAGCTATCCGAAACTGAGCGCTCTGGCGGATTCGGTAGCACCGGTTTGAAATAAAAAAAAGAGCCCCCGCGGGGGCTCTTTTTTATTCTGCGTTTGTATGAACTGCAACTACGTCGTCGAGGTCGTCTACTGCATCGAGAAGCTTTTCGAGTTTTTCGCCAGCTTCGTCATCGAGAGGAACGTTGTTGTTTGGAACGTACTGAAGCTCTGCGTTGTCTATCTCGAGGCCTGCCTCAATGAGAGCGGAGCGAACTTTCATAAGATCACTTGCTGCGGTGTAGATAGTAGTGCCATCTTCTTCGTCCGCTACGTCTTCTGCGCCGGCGTCGAGGGCTGCCATCATAGCGTCGTCACCCTTAGCCTTGGTGAAGATTACGCCTTTGCGCGTAAACTGGAACATGACGGAACCTGGATCTGCCATACGGCCACCATTCTTTTCTAGAGTGTGGCGTACTTCTGGCATAGTGCGGTTCTTGTTGTCGGTTGCGATTTCGATAATGATACCTACGCCACCAGGGCCGTAAGCTTCATAAGTTTCTTCGATAAGAGCGGCCGCATTCTTATCTGCAACGCGTGCGATGGCGCGCTCAATGTTTGCCTTTGGCATGTTTGCAAGGCGGGCTTTTTCGAGTACCATTGCGAGAGTTGGGTTCATGGCAGGATCGGTACCACTACGTGCTGCAATAGCAATTTGGTTACCGATTTTTGTAAACAACGCACCGCGCTTTGCGTCAACGACGGCCTTCTGGCGCTTGGTGGTTGCCCATTTACTGTGTCCGCTCATTGGAACTCCCTTATTATTTATTATCTGTAATTTTCTTTATTTTAACATATTCACCCCTATAAAGCAAAACTATCATGCTGATGCTTTTTCCGTTTTGGCTAAGGTGTTACTTTTTGGGTTATGAAAATAACGAAAGGAGAAAAAGCAGAATGCTCTATTTGAGAAAGATGAAGTTTTCTGAAGAAGAACTAAACAAATTAAGAACTGAATACGGTGGTTACCTATGGACTGCTATCGACATCCATAGAGGAATTATTACGGCCGGCGACGAATATCTTGCCGACTTGCGCGATTTTCTTTTGATGAAGCGCAGCAAGCCAGAGGATATTCTTTGTGCGGGCCTCAATCTCGAAACGGGGGAGATTTTTTATCCCGTATTAATAAACCGTCGCAACCCTTATGTAAAAAAGGATGGCGTACCGGACGTATTCCGCGAGCGCGTCGACACGCTAATGCGATATTTCTTTGAATATATTCCAAATTACCAGGAGGAACGAAACCGCCCGCGCTATTCAAACAAGCCTACACCGCTATCCTTTAACTAGATTTTAAAACGCTTATCAGATAAAATAATAAGTAACAAGAAGGAGGTTTTAAGTGGCTAAGAAAAGTCAGGAAGCGGTGGGCGCAGATAAAGCAGCGAAGTCGAAGGATGCAGCTCAGGATGATGGAAAGAAGCGGGCCCTAAACTTAGCTCTATCTCAGATTACAAAACAATTTGGCGACGGCTCTATTATGAAACTTGGCGAGCAATCCAAGATTGATGTTGAGCTATTTTCGTCGGGCTCTCTTGCCTTGGATTTGGCATTGGGCGGCGGTTATCCAAAAGGCCGCATTATCGAGATTTATGGTCCAGAATCATCTGGTAAGACTACTCTCGCTTTGCATGCAATCGCAGAGATTCAGAAGCAGGGCGGTCAGGCTGCATTTATCGATGCAGAGCATGCGCTCGATCCATCATATGCACGCAAAATTGGTGTAGACACTGGGGACTTATTAATTTCTCAGCCAGACAACGGTGAGCAGGCACTCGAGATTTGTGAGACGTTAGTTCGCTCTGGCGCCGTAGATCTCATTGTCGTAGACTCTGTCGCAGCCCTCGTGCCACAGGCAGAAATCGATGGCGATATGGGCGATTCGCAGATGGGCCTCCAGGCGCGCCTCATGTCTCAGGCTATGCGCAAACTTACAGGCGTTATTAGCAAGACCAAAGCTACCGTCATCTTCATTAACCAAATCCGTATGAAGATTGGTGTACTCTTTGGTAACCCAGAGACTACTACTGGTGGTAATGCATTGAAGTTCTACGCTTCCGTTCGTATTGACATTCGTCGCATTGGTCAGATTAAGGATGGCGACAATGTTTCCGGTAACCGTACAAAGATTAAAGTCGTAAAGAACAAGATTGCTGCACCATTTCGTACAGCAGAATTCGATATCATGTACAACGAAGGTGTCAGTAAGACTGGTGACGTGCTCGATCTTGGCGTCAATTATGGCGTTTTAGACAAAGCTGGCGCATTCTTCAAATACAATGGCGAAACCATTGGTCAGGGTCGCGAAGCCGTAAAGAAACTCTTCAAAGAAAAGCCAGAACTTATGGCCGAGATTGAGGGTAAGGTTCGCGAAGCCGCTAAAGCTGCCGAAGAATAATGCTTGAAACTATTACGATTTTCGACGATGAGACTGCGGATAAAAAGCAGTCTCATCGTATGACGGATATCAAAGAAGCCGTACGCGACAAAAATCGTGTAAATATTTACATCGATGATAAATTTTTCTGTTCTCTAGATATTTCGCAAGTAGTGGATCTCCATCTCAAAATCGGCAAAGAACTTTCCGATGAAGAAAAAAGCCAACTTAAACACGCCTCGGAGTTCGGAAAGTTTTATCAGCGTGCTTTGGAATATTCGCTCATGCGTCCACGCTCTAGCAAGGAGATAAGAGATTATCTAAAAAAGAAAACTTTGTCGCGCAAAGTCCGCGTCAAGAATCACAAAACCGGTGAATATCAAACAAAAGAGAAGCAAGGCTTCGATGTTAGCCTTATTCGGCCTGTATATAATCGCCTCGAAGAGCGTGGCTACATTGATGATGAGCGCTTTGCAAAGTTATGGGTTGAGAATCGTAATGTTAGCAAAGGAACTAGTGCTAAAAAACTGCGCCTAGAACTGCAACAAAAGGGAATTAGCCATCAAATCATCGAGAAGGTTTTTGGTGAAACTTCGCGCAATGATCAAGATGAACTTCAAAAGATCATCGCTAAAAAGCGCGCCAAGTATAGTGATGAGCAAAAGCTAATTCAATACTTATTGCGCGCTGGCTTCGATTATTCGGATATTTCCGATGCGTTGTCGGAATCGTCGGAATCGGACTGTTCGTAAGCTGGTTTTCGGAACGGGTTAACGTATTCGCGTTTTGGTGCCTCTTCAGGCTCCTCTTCGTGCTTTTCTTTCACTTTGACCTGTTCTTTTTCGTGCTTAATCGTAACTTTATAATCGTCAATTTCGATAATCTGTGAGCGGTTAATTGTTAACTGTGGCTCGCCAAAAGAAGCAAAACCAACTCGTTTTTGTACAATTAATTGATAAACCATGAAGCTGGTTGAATCAAAAGTATAATCGACGATTTTGCCAATCTTTCTTCCGTCGGGAGTTACGACCTTTAAGCCAATCAAATCGAAATTGAGGCTCATTACCTCATCTAGATGGACGATGTCTTCTCGGTTTACGAAGATGTCAGTCGAGTCGATAATCATGCCATCGCGGCTTAATTCACGTATGTCTTCTGTGACTAAGATATTTCCTACTTCTGGGTCGTTCTTAATAATCGGACCATCGAGTGTGTAGGCCAAAATCCTTAAATCTTCTGGATCAATAATGGCGCTGGTTGTTTCTGCTACTGGCCCACCAACATGTAGGCTCAATACAGCATTTTTAATCATTCCTGAGCCAATCACTAGCATTTTTATTCCGCTCCTATTACTGATAAAATTATACCACATGAAGAAAATCTTAGCGGTATCAGGCGGTATCGATTCAGTAGTGATGTTGCATCTATTGAAAGATGATCCGGACGTAATTGTTGCGCATTTTGATCACGGCATTCGTCCAAGCTCGGCTGATGATGCTGTTTTCGTTAGCCAACTTGCCAAGAAATATCATAAGCTATTTTTTGTGGGTAGTGCACACCTTGGGGCAAATGCTTCGGAGGAGATGGCGCGCAGGGCTCGCTATGATTTTTTGTTTGGCCTAGCTGAGCGCTTTGATGGAAGAGTCTATACGGCACACCATTCCGATGATTTGGTTGAGTCGGCTGTCATTAATATGCTCCGTGGAACTGGTTGGCGTGGCTTGGCGGCACTTAATGATAGAAGAATCGTTCGTCCGCTCTTAGATTGGTCAAAGTCCGACATTTATGAGTATGCTACCAAAAATGATCTTCATTTTAGACTCGATCAAACCAATAGCGACGACAAATATTTGCGTAATCGCGTTCGCGAATCACTTAGGGGTGCCTCGGCGGAGCAAAAGAAAAAACTCAGCGAGCTTGCGTTCCGTCAAAGAACAATCGCAAACGAGATTGATGATTTAATTTCTAATTTGAGTAGGAAAAATATCTACTCAAAAAATATCATGAGCATAGATGACGATGCAGCGCAGGAGATTTTGCGTTTTCTTTTGGTGCGCGTCGGCATTTCCCAAACGCGCCCGCAGCTAGGACGCGCCGTGGAAGCAATTCGTAGCTACGCTCCGAATAAAAAGTTTCCATTAAATAAGGATTATTACATTAAAGTTGGCCGTTATAACTTCCATATAGAGCCGGCCAGAATTGCGACAGAGGCCTAATTATGGTAGAATTTAAGAGCATGAGAATACGTAAGACGAGGCTAAACCTCTCTATACTTATCCTTGGTTTGGTAATCATTTGCCTACTTTTTGGAATTTTTACTAAAAAGCAGTCTCTTTTTGCTAGCGCGGCCACAAATGATATAGAAGCCCAGCAAGAAGAGGCAGTCGAGCATTACATTACATTCTATGATGGCGACACGAGCATTACCGCACGTAGCGACGCGCGTACTGTCGGAGAAGCATTGGCCCGCGCAAATATTAAGCTCGGCGAATATGATACCGTAGAACCCGACTTGGAGGAAAAAATCAGTGAAGAAGATTTTTACATCAATATCTACCGCGCAAGAGAAGTGCTCGTTGTGGATGGATATGTAAAGAAATATATTAAAACCGCAAAGACCGCTCCGGATGAAATCGCTGAAGTTGCCGGTGTGACGCTTCTCGAAGCAGATAAAGTAGAAATCGTCCCTCAGAACGATATTCTAGAAAGCGGCATGGCTGTAGCATATCAGGTGGTGCGCGCAAAGGTTGTAAACCTCAACTTCTACGGAAAGATGACTTCAATCCGAACTCAGGCCAAAACCGTGACCGGATTCCTTAAAGAGCAGGGTATTAGCACTGACGCATCGAAGAACTGGATCTCTATTGATAAAGGCCAAAAAATTTATGACGGCATTTCATTTACTGTGTCTCAGCAGGGCAAACATACGGTTACCGTTGAGGAAGATATTCCATTCGGTGAAGCCGTAACTTACGACTATTCTGTCGATTATGGTTCTCGTGTTGTTACAAAGGCCGGCAAACCTGGTAAGAAAGTTGCTACGTATGAAGTGGACATGAAAGACGGCGTAGAAATCTCTCGCGTCTTCGTATCCGAAGTTGTCACTCAGGCACCAGAAACACAGGAAGTCACCGTTGGCATGAAGGTAGTATTGCCAGCTGGCTCGCACGAAGATTGGATGGCAATGGCTGGCATCTCGGCATCCGACTACGGCTACGTCAACTACATTATTGAACGTGAATCTCACTGGAATCCACTATCGAAAAACCGCAGCAGCGGCGCAACTGGCTTATGCCAAGCTTTGCCTGGTAGCAAGATGGCATCCGCTGGCGCAGACTGGGCCACAAACCCAATTACTCAATTGCGTTGGTGTAACGGCTATGCTGTTGGTCGTTATGGTAGCTGGGCAAAGGCATATCAATTCTGGACTCAGCATCATTGGTGGTAGAATATGGCGCTAAAAAATAAAAAATCGCTCGGCCAGAACTGGTTAAAGGATCGTGATATTCTCATCGATATTGCGGACTCTGCAAGCTGTGAAGGCGTTTCGGAAGTATTAGAGATTGGCCCAGGCTTAGGCACGTTAACTTCTGCGCTGTTTCAGTTTTTCGACAAAGTGACTGCAATCGAATTAGATGAGCGCTTGGCGGTGAACTTGCCAAAATCTTTTCCTGGTAAAAATCTCGAAGTCGTCAACAAAGATATTCTGTCGCTCGACCTAAACTCGCTTAACTTGCCGGAGAAATACGTCGTAGCGGGGAACATCCCATATTACATCACGTCGCCAATTATCCAGAAGTTTTTGCATGCAGAACATAAGCCACAAAAGATTGTTCTTCTTGTCCAGAAAGAAGTCGCAGAGCGCCTCGCAGCTGAAGTTGGCGATTATTCCATTCTTGGTCTTTCGGCACAAATATATGCGAAGGTTACACTTGGTCAGGTAGTTGGACGCGAATTTTTCACTCCGCCACCAAAAGTCGATAGTCAGGTGGTAATACTGGAACCGTTAGATGAGCCGCGCGGCGATGAGGCGGTCATGGCGCTTATCAAACTTGGATTTATTGCTCCGCGCAAAAAACTTCTCTCCAACCTTTCGGTAGGTCTACAGCTTCCAAAAGAAGAAATCTTGGGCTATTTCGAAAAAAATGGTATTTCCGAGAACGCGCGACCAGCAGATTTATCTATCGAGAACTGGTGTGCGCTTGCGGAAAATATTCATAAGCGTTAAGATAGTAATAACCAATATTATATTTTTTAATGGAGAAAAGCGCCTATGAATCCAACTGACGATGCGGCAGCACCGAAAGCTCAAGAAAATGAAACCCCAACCATAACCGCACCAGAGGGAATTGATTTAGACGCTATTAATGAAGCTATCGCCGAGTCCGAAAAGGCTCCAAATCAGCAGAATTCTTTTGATGTTAATGATATTAGTTTGGAAAACACTCCAACTACCGACGCAGAGCTGCAGAGCCAGCTAAGCCAGGATCCAAATATGAGCCTAGCCGGTGGTTCTTCTGAAGGCGGCGCTGCTACAGAAACTCCATTGTCTGCTCCAGAGGTCGCCGCACAGCAAGAGCCTGCCGCTCCTGTCGCTGGTTTCGTAGATGGTGACTTGATGGATGATCCGGAAGCTCCAGCTCCAGAGGCCACTCCAGACTACGCGGCACGCGAAGCCGATCCAGTTGAATCTTTTGATGAAAATGCTCCAGTACCAGCCTCAGCCCCAGCGGAAGATGCCTCAGCCCCAGCGGCTACCACGCCAGAGGGCGGTGACGCTCCAGCAACTGATGCAAAGAAGGACGCGAAGAAGCCAAAAGCTCCGAAGAAAAATATCGATTTTGATGCAATTTTGCATAACAATGTAGCTATTGCCGGCATTGTTGCTGGTGGTATCGTATTAGTCTTGGTCATTATTCTCGTTGTTGCGCTAAACTAATTACGTTCGCCTTAATCTGTAAAAGATGTTAAAATATGATTCATGAAAGAATCATATATCACTACAGCTATTCCATACGTCAACGGTAATCCGCACCTTGGCCATGCTATGGATTACTTACTTGCGGACACTCTCCGTAGATATATGATGTCTATGGGTTATAATGTGCGCCTCCAGGCAGGCACGGATGAGCACGGCAGCAAAATCTTCAAAAAGGCTGCAGAGCTTGGCATTCCGACTCAAGAATTTGTCGATCAAAATGCAAAGAAATTCCAAGATTTTATTCACTCGCTAGGCGCAGAATATACGGATTTTGTGCGCACTACTGATGCAGATCACGAACGCCGTTGTCAAGAAATCTGGATTAAACTCTCCGACCATATTTATAAAGACAGCTATGAAGGCTGGTATTGTGAGGGTTGCGAAAGTTTCGTTACAGACAAAGAATATGAAGATAACTCCGGCGCTTGCCCTGACCACAAAAAGCCATACATAAAGCTTAGTGAAGAGAACTATTATCTTCGCATCTCGGATTTCAAAGAAAACATTCGCAAGGCTATCGAGTCTGACGAGCTAAAAATCACCCCAACTTTCCGCAAGAAAGAATTCCTCAATCTTTTGAAGGATATGCCAGATGTTTCTATCTCTCGTCCAAAAGAGCAGGTAGAATGGGGCGTTGCTGTTCCTGGCGATGAGACTCAGGTCATGTATGTTTGGATTGATGCACTTGCGAACTATATTACGGTTCTCGGTTATCCAGACAAAGATATTTCTGACAGCTGGCCGGCACATACTCAGGTTGTTGGCAAAGACATTCTCCGCTTCCATGCCGGAATTTGGCCAGCAATGTTAATGGGTCTCGGTTTGCCGCTTCCACATAATCTTCTTGCGCATGGTTTTATTACCGTTAATGGCGAAAAGATGTCGAAGTCCATCGGCAACGTCGTTGATCCTCAGGAGATCCTAGCAAAGCACGGCCTCACGCCATTCCGTTATTATTTCTTACGCCACGCTTCTACTACGGACGATTCCGACTTTACCTGGGACAAATACGAAGCATCCTACAATGAACTTGCTAACGATTTAGGAAACTTAATTCAACGCCTTGCTACACTCTGCAAGAAAAATGATGTCACCGTAGACTATAAATTTGTCGAACCAGCCTTCGACCATGACTTCCGTGCACGCATGGACAAGTATGAATTCAATTTTGCCTTCGATATTTTATGGGAAGAAATTGGTAAACTCAACAAGCATATCGACGCAGAAAAACCATGGGCACTTGCAAAGACCGACCCAGAAAAAGCCAAGAAAGTTTTAACTGATACCGTAGTTCGTCTACTTACGGTTAATGATTACCTAAAGCTATTCTTGCCAGATACGGCAGAGCAAATCTCGGATATATTCACCGGCACAATCGAACCACCGGCAACGCCGCTATTCCCAAAGAATTAAAAAAGAGCCCCGTGTGGGGGGCTTCTTTTTATTTAGTCATCCAATATTTTTTACCACCAAGAATATCATAGGTCAGCAACTCGTAATCGCGAAGGATTTCTGCCTGACTTAGCTCGCGACCATCCAGGTACGTCGCAGTGAGAATCGGCTCGGCTTGGCATACGTCATCAACTAGATAGTAGAGTGCCTCTTTCTTCCAGTTCAAAATGTTATACATATTATTAACCATACAGTTTGGCGTGGTGGTTGGAAGATATTTTGTTGAGAAATTGGCGTCATAATTTGCATAGACAAAATATGGCGTTACGCGGCTCAAATCGCGAACTTCTTTTGCCTCATTACCATTCGTAATATTAAAAAGACCAGCTGAATGATCGCCAAAGAAGAGTACGACAACCTTTTTGTCCAGCTTGTCTAGTTCATCAATAAACTCGCCAAGATATTGGTCAGAATTATGAAGCATTTGATAATAAGTAGCGATATCTAATGCACGGTTTTCTTCGATGTCTTCATTCGTAACAGCAAACTCTGTTTCTTCATAGATATCGTGATTATATGGCGTATGATTCTGCATCGTGATGAGGCCGATTACCTGATTCTTTTTGCTGCTATTTAACACGCGCAAAGTTTCATGGTAAGCCGAATAATCGTTAATATATTCAGAATTACCATCGTGCTCTTGGAATTTCATATCGTATTGATCGATAAAAGCATCAAAACCTTCATTCTTGAGCGCAATATTACGCTTATACATGCCACCGTTATACGGATGAATTGCGGTTGTTTTATAACCTTGTTTTTTGTAAGTTTGCGCAATACTCGGAATTTCGCCAGCTTTTGGAATTAGGGCAGTGTAGGGTACGGTATTTACCCAATAGTTTGTAAGGCTGGTTAATGTTTCGAATTCGATATTTGCCGTGCCACCACCGTAATCTAACGAATACATATATCCGCTAGGGTAATCACGCATAATGCGGTGAATATTTGGCGTAATGTCCCCGCCGGTATGTGGATAATAATCTTCGAACTTTAGACCCTGGAATTCTACTGCTGGGTCAAAGAAAGACTCATTAAGAATAACTACTATATTTACGTCTTCGTCGGCGGCCGAGATGCGAGATTCATTTTCTGTTTTTGCCTTGTCTTCGTACTCGGCTTTTAACTCGGCAATTTTTGATTCGCTGTATTGATCCGGCTGTGCGAGCTGTAGTTTCTGTAGGTTGTATAAGAAGCCCAGGATGAAGCCATTATCATCGTAGTTGCGGTTTTGGTTCCAGGCCGTAAAATGCGTGCCTAGGAAAATGTCTTCGTAGCGACTGCCGTCATTATGCCTGACGAAGTCTGTTGCAAAGAAGAATGACAAGCCAGAAATCATAGCAACGATAATACGGAGCGTAAATTCGTGACGCTTGAAGTAGCTTGGGCTCGGATTTTGATATGTGAGATGAAGTTTCTTTGCGATTCTACGGTTAAAGAATACCGTCAAAGCAATCATTAAAAGAATTGCAATAACTAGCTTTACGATTGATTCTATACTAACGAATTTTGAAAGCGAAGAGGCTTCGCTAGCTAGTTGAAAATCTTCCGGCGAAAGCGGGAAACCGCGAGAATTAAATTTATTAATATGCGCATAAGTAATTAGGGTGATTACGATCCACATGAATCCAGCTGCGGAGCCAGGTTTTTCGAAAATGCCCCACAAAAATACAAGGATTAACCACATCAAAAGCGCATTGAAAAAGAATGGAGCAGGGCTGCCAATTGCGAAACTCCAAGTGCGGCTAAAACTATTAATGAAATAGCGGTATTCCAAAAACCAAGTTAATACGATTGCTGCTACAGCTAAGAACAAGAGCGACGCTAAGATATAAGCTTTCTTGTCGCTAAGTTTGCTGACCTTAATTTTCAATTTTTTCACTATCTAATTATAGCATGCAGTTAAAGAGATTAAGCTCATGCTTTTAGCAGATACGAAAATAGCTAGACTAAAAAGATGAATTGATTAAAAAATAATCTACATCCTTCGCTAATTCCACTCCTATTCGCAGTGATAATTATCGTCATTGCGGTATTTGACAGTCGTAATAATCGCCTCGAGAAGTATCACAACCATCAAGTAATCATATCTGGCGCCGTTTCAGAAAATGCTATAGAAAAAGACGGAACGTTCCGTCTAGTAATTAATAACTTATATTTCAATTATAGCACAAAAAGTATAAAAAGTCAAGTATATGTAATATTGTCATCTGACAAAGGGGAATATGAACGCTCGGATAAAATTACGCTAAAAGGTGTTATGAAGGAGGGCTTTGGCAATTATTCTGGGTCAATATATCGACCAGAAATAATCGAGCATAGCAAGCCTAGTCCACCGGATTTTGCATTAAAAATACGTGAGTGGTTTTCCGAAAATATTAAGAATCTTTTTGGTGCAAATGAATCCGCATTGGCGCTGGGTTATATGGTAGGCGATAAATCTCTCATGACGGAAGAACTCACACAATCACTGCGCGCGGTTGGTTTGTCGCACATGGTGGTAACTTCCGGTTTTCATTTATCGATATTGGCCGATTTCATAAAACGCTTGTTTGGAAAGATTTCGCGCGCCGCAATTGCAATCGGAACAACTGTATTGGTCTTCGTCTTTATGGCGATTACGGGTTTTGGCGCAAGCATGCTTCGGGCCGGTTTAATGTGTCTAATTAACTTGTATGCATGGTATTTTGGCAGAAAGTTTCATCCAGGCAGATTACTGTTGTACGTTGCGGCTATTACATTACTTATTGATTCGGCAGGCATAATGAACGTTGGCTGGCAGTTATCTTTTGCTGCTTTTGCGGGGATAATATTTATCTCGCCGGTCCTCACGAATTTTTTGTACGGCGGCCATAGCCCAGGCTTCATTATGTCCAGTTTGATTACATCAATATCGGCGCAACTGCTTTGCCTGCCGCTCGGCATTTACTATTTCGGAATGTTTTCGGCAGTCGGCATTTTTGTAAGTCTAATTATTACGCCCACAATCGCCGCAGCGATGTTATTAATTTTGCTTTCTGGCACTATTTTTTCACCGATCGCCCCTATGGCGGAAATGCTCATCCGTATCCACTTGACGCTGATAAGTTGGGTGGCCGAGATTCCGTGGGCCTCGATGAATGTTACGCCTAACAATCCCATGGTACTGCTTGTTTTTATTCCGGTTGCCGTATTATTTATTATCTTAAAATGTGTAACAAAGTATGATTTCAGGCCGCGCTACGCACTAGATAATTCTCCAAAATATGGTAAAATATATTCATGTTAATCAATTCCGAAAAGGATATGCTTGAGTATGGAGAAAAACTTGGCGCGAAGTTGGAAGCGCCAGTCGTTCTTGAACTACTTGGCGATGTTGGCGCCGGCAAAACGACGCTCGTTCGCGGTATCGCCAAAGGTCTCGGAATTGAAGAGGAAGTCACCTCTCCGTCTTTTACGATTTCTAAGGAATATCAAGGCGAAAAATATCGTTTAGTGCATTATGATTTTTATCGTTTAGGCGACCCCGGTATTATGTCCGAAGATCTCGCGGAAGCTATCTCTGATGATTCAACAATCACTATTATCGAATGGGGAAATAGTATTCAGGATGTGCTTCCAGAAAATCATAAGATTATCGAAATCAAATATATCGATGAGAACACGCGGGAGTTAAACGAAAAATGAAACTCTATCTAGACACATCAGCTCCGACTACAATTCTAAAACTCGACGATAAGACCTACGAGTGGGAATCTGGTCGCACTTTAGCGCGTGATTTATTGAAATTTATTCACGAAAAGCTCCAAGAAAATGGCAAAGATTGGCGGGATTTAACTGAAATCCAATTCATGACAGGCCCAGGGAGCTTTACCGGGCTTCGTATCGGCGCAGTAGTAGTGAATACGCTTGCTGACGACCTAAAAATCCCTCTCTATAATCATCGTAGCGAAAAAGTCGACTTAATTTTGCCGGAATACGGCCGTCCAGCAAATATTACTCCTCCAAAGAAATAATCTCTGTGCTAGAATAATTACAGGGGGATTCCTATTTTTATCAACGATTTATAATTTTTCATTCATAGAAAAGAGAGGAGTTATGGATTTTATCCCAGTAATTATTGCGCTGGTTGTTGGCGCAGGTGCAGGGGCTGGTGGGCTTTTTGCATACAATAAACACAACGAAAACGGCGGTAAAAACAAGGCCGATGACCTTGTCCGCAAGGCAAAACATGAGGCTTCTGAAATTGTCCTGAACGCCAAAAAAGAAGCATCCGATATTAATGAAAAATCTCAACGCGAAGAGGCAGAGCGTCGCAAAGAATGGAAGCGCACCGAAAATCGTCTCGCCGAACGCGAAACCTTGCTCGATACGAAGCTCGACCAAATCGACAAAAAGTCTGAGAATCTTCGCAAGCAGGAAAACGAGATTGAAGAGCTCAAAGATGAGGTTCGCGCCATTCGTACGAAGGCTCAGGAAAAGCTCGAAAAAATCGCTGGTCATAGCAAAAATGATGCCAGAGACAAGCTCATGGCAATGACTGAGCGCGACATCAAACAGGATCTTTCTAATCTTGTAATCAAAGAGCAGAAGGCCTATAACGAGCATATCGATGATACCGCAGAGGCAATGTTGCTTACTGCAATGGAGCGTATGTCTTCCGAGGTTACTGCGGACCGCACCGTTACAAGTCTTAAACTTCCTGACGACGACATGAAGGGCCGCATCATTGGTAAGGAAGGTCGTAATATTCAAGCTCTTCAGCACGCCACTGGCGTCGATGTCCTTGTTGACGATACCCCGGGTATGGTAGTTCTAAGTAGCTTTGACCCAATCCGTCGCCAAGTTGCCCGCTACGCACTCGAACGTCTCATGAAAGATGGTCGCATTAATCCATCCAGTATCGAAGACGCAGTTGCAAAAGCAGAACGCGAAATCGAGAAAGAAGTCGTTCGCGCAGGCGAAGATGCCGCTCGTGAGGTTGGCGTCATTGGTGTCCCATCCGAAATTCTCCATCTTCTTGGTGAACTAAAATTCCGCACTAGCTACGGTCAGAACGTCCTTTTGCATTCCATTGAAATGGCACACATAGCTGGCATGATTGCGGAAGAAATCGGCGCAGATGTACGCGTTGCGAAGACCGCAACCTTGCTCCATGATATGGGCAAGGCCGTCACTCACAAAATCGAGGGTAAGCACGCAGACATTGGTGCAGAGCTCGCGAAGAAATTCGGCATGGAAGATGCAGTCGTGCATGCAATCGCAGCTCATCACGACGACGTAGAGCCAACTACTCCAGAAGCAATTATCGTAAAAATTGTAGATGCTATTTCGGCTGCTCGTCCAGGCGCTCGCAATATCTCTGCCGAGAACTTCGCTGAGCGCATGAAGGCACTTGAAAACGTCGCAACCAGCTTCCAGGGTATCGATAAAGCCTACGCCATTTCCGCAGGTCGCGAGATTCGCGTAATCGTCGAGCCAAAGCAGGTAGATGATCTTACCGCGCTCAAACTTGCTCGCGACATCGCCGACAAGATTGAGGCTACAATGCAATATCCTGGCGTTATTAAGGTAAACGTTATCCGCGAAACACGCGCCATCGAATACGCAAAATAATTCGAATAACGAGGAGCGACTATCGAAAAAGTCGCTCTTTTTTGTGTTTTTAAAAATAAAATGCTAATGTATAATAATAAATATGAGGCGGGAATCTGATACCCTTAAGGGGTTCACTATTATTGAGACAATGCTATTTTTGGCGCTCACTGGTTTGATGCTAGTTGGTGCTATGGTCGGCATTGGTACTAACCTAACCCACAGCCGTTATCGTGATTCGGTGGAAGATATCGCCTTGATGATTCGCAATCAATATGACCAAGTGAGTCGCGTCCAAATCGAGAAGCGCACCGATACTGGTGTTTGTGAAGTAATTACTGGAAACAAAAGTTATTCGATTAAAGAACAAGACCTAAACAAGGGTAGGGGTCGCAGCGACTGTGATGTCTACGGTATTGCAATTATTTTTGGTCTCAATGATCCTACGCGTGGCGAGGGTAGGATAGTGCAGGTAAATAGCCTAATTGGCAAGGACACTACCGCGCTAGAAAAGGAAATTCAGGCTGCGCATGCTACCGATGTGCTTCCTCCGGATCCAAAAGAAATGATTGCCGGTATGACCGATCAGCAACTATTTAAAGAGCTAGGCATCAATAACGTCATCGAGCGCAATAATGTTTGCGAAGCGGTTAATATTATCGACCGAAAAGTCTTAAACTGGGGTTCATACCTAGAAGATACCTACTCAGAAGAAGATGAGGGGACACATTATGCGAAGAAAGGCATAGTTCTAATTATTCGTTCACCTCGTGACGGCACTGTTCACACTTACACGTATAACTTCTCTAAAGATTTAAATAAAACGGTCGTAGATTATTCTAATTTGGGACAAGAACGTTGCCAGACGGCCTTTATGCAGGGCGTTGATATTAATGACGCCTTCAATCAAGTAGATGCTGAGGGTAACGAAAAAGAGATGCTATTCAATAACACAAAAGATTTCCATCTTTGTATTAGTTCCGACGATGCACTTTCGACTTATGGTCGCCGTCGCATGCTCACAATTAAAGCAGATGGCCATAACTCTTCCGCTGTTTCTCTCGTAGATATGGAATCGGAGGATAACCTATGTCAATAAAACATGGCGATACAATTATCGAAGTAGTCTTTGCATTCATGGTATTTGCAACAGTTTCCGTTGCGTCAATCGGTATTATGAATAGCGGTCTCAACCAAGCACAGCGCTCACTCGAAGTTACGATGGCTCGCAATGAAATCGATGCTCAGGCGGAGGCGATTCGTTTCATACATAATAATTTCTCGGCCGA
>JAKSSY010000007.1 GCA_024402845.1 Candidatus Saccharimonadota bacterium
TCAAACTTCTAATAACGACTTCTATCTGAAACACTCTTTTGACCGCAGCTACAATACTGCCGGTTGGGTGTTTGAGGATTTTCGCAACAAGAATGACGGCAGCGACAAAAACATGATTCTTTATGCGCACGGCCGCAATGATGGTTCGATGTTTGGCACGCTTCGCACGATCCTCACAAATGGTTGGCGCAATAATTCCAATAATTATATTGTGCGCACCGCTACGGATTCCGATAGCTCGCTTTGGCAAGTCTTTAGCGTTTATCGCATAGAAGTAACCACCGATTATATCCAGACCAGCTTCTCGAGCGATGCCGAATTTCAAAAGTTCGTCGACACACTAAAAGGCCGAAGTGTTCAAGATTTCGGCGCAACCGTATCCGGCTCAGACAAAATCCTGACACTATCGACCTGCTACAACAGCAAAGAGCGCGTAGTATTACATGCAAAATTAATTAAGCGCCAAGCTAAATAATTTCGATTTCCGCCGACACGGCTTTGTGGTCGGACACTAACTGATCATGGACTTGGTAGTTTTTTGCGACCACTTTTTCGTTGACCAAAATATGATCACAAGCAACGTCTTTGACGAATTTGAGATTCTGGAGAGTCTGCTTAATATTGTTTTCTGCCGTCAAATTGCGCATAAAATCCAGCTCACGCATGGCCGGCGATTCTGCAACAACATTCAAATCACCACACATCACGGTTGGACGCTTTTCGTCGCGAATCATATCAGCAACTTTGCGCATACATTCTACGGTCGTCTCATTGCCGATTGGATTGCTCTGCCAATAGCCATGATAGTTCACGACAACAAAGCCATTCTCGAGTGCGACCTTCTGTGCGCAATAATTTTGATTATTACTGTTATATACATCATTGATGCACTTATACTCGCCGAGGATATGTTTTGATTCTGATTCTACGATAGGAAAGCGGCTCAAAATCACAATACCCTGCTCGATGTGGCCGCCCATCGCCTCTAAGTAATATGCGGAGGAGCGAAAATCATATTGGAGGCCAGAAGCTTCCTTGATTTGTTCGACCGAAGTACAGTAATAGTCTAATAGCTCCGGAATATCCTCCGACCAGACAGCCTCCTGCATACAAATTACGTCAAAATCATTTTCTTTCAGAAATCGTTCGATGGCGCCCTTTATACGACCCGTCCATACATTCATTTGCAAAATCTTCATAGAATTATTGTATCATCCGATTATGCTTAAAAAATAAGCCCACATTCGTGGGCCTATTTTTATTTAATGTTGTTTTATTTAACAACTATATTTACAAGATGAGTCTTTGTGATTGCGATGACTTTTACGACTTCTTTGCCGTCGGTATAAGTCTTCACTTTCTCGTCGGCTAAGGCAATCTCTTCCATCTTTTTTGCATCTTCTGCATCTTCGGCTGCGACCTGGATTTTTGCGCGAAGCTTGCCATTGACCTGAACGACCATTTCTACTTCGTCGGCAACAAGAAGTTTCTCATCCCACTTTGGCCAGATATCGTCAGCGCCCAATTCCTCGAGCATTTCGGAGGCAAGATGTGGTGCAAATGGCTTGAGCAACTTTGCTAAGACCACGAGATCTTCTTTGTTTGCACCATTCTTAAATAATTCGTTAACAAATTCCATCAAAGCTGCAACCGCAGTATTGAAGTTGTTGCGATGCATGTCTTCGGTGACTTTTTTAGCAGTTTTGTGACGATAGACGATGTTCTTGTCTTCAGCGATTTGCTTCTTGTCGAATACAAGCGTCCAGCAGCGATTTAGGAAGCGATAAACGCCGCCGATAGCCTCAGTACTCCACGCCGCATCAAGATTATATGGACCAATGAATAATTCGTAGGTGCGGAGCGTATCTGCGCCATAGCCCTGATTAATAACATCGAGCGGGTCAATGACGTTGCCCTTGGACTTCGACATTTTCTTTCCGTCCGGAGCGTTAATGTAACCGTTATATAAAAGTTTTTTAATCGGCTCGCGGAAGTTCAAGTAGCCTTCGTCAGCAAAGAACTTGCACCAAAAGCGAACATAAAGCAAATGCGCAACGGCATGGTCGCCACCACAATAGATGTCGGTTGGAGCCCAGAAGTTCGCCTTCTTTGGATCCCAGGCCATCTTATCATTGTGCGGATCGGTATAGCGCCAGAGATACCAGCTAGAACATGCGTAGCCATCAAGCGTATCGGTCTCACGAGTCATCTCTTCGCCATCGACTGTGACTTTCATAAATTCTTCGGACTTCGCGAGCGCAGAACGACCAGAAGCGTCCGGTCTGTAATCGTCAATCTTTGGAAGCATGACTGGGAGTTGGTCTTCTGGAATTGCGTGAGGATTGCCGTCTTTGTCGTAAGCAATCGGAATTGGACAGCCCCAGTAACGCTGACGAGAAATGAGCCAGTCACGCATGCGATAAGTAACCTTCTTATGACCGATGCCTTGTTGCTCGAGCCAGTCATTGATCTCTTCGCGCATTTCGCTACTCTGCTTGCCATTGAATGGGCCGGAATTAATCACTTCACCCTCACCGGCGTAGCATTTAGAATCATCGGTGGAATTTTCTGGCTTTTCGATAACTTTTACGATTGGGAGGTTGAACTTGGTAGCGAATTCATTATCGCGCTCATCATGTGCAGGAACGCCCATGACGGCACCAGTACCATAGCCAGCCAATACATAATCTGCTACCCAGACTGGAATCTCTTTGCCGGTAGCTGGGTTTATTACGTAAGAGCCAGTGAATACGCCGGTCTTTTCTTTGTTTTCCTGACGTTCGATTTCAGATTTTTTGAGCGCATCTTTGCAATAAGCCTCTACAGCCTCGCGCGTATCGTCGGTGACGAGATCTTTGATCATTTCGTTTTCTGGGGCCAATACCATGAAGGTCGAGCCAAACAAGGTGTCTGGACGGGTAGTAAATACCGTGATCTTGCCACCACTACCAGCAATCTGAAATTCTACCTCAGCACCTTCGCTACGGCCAATCCAGTTTTTCTGCATGGTTTTAATTTTTTCTGGCCAATCGAGCGAATCGATTTCATCGAGGAGCTCATCAGCATAGGCGGTGATTTTGAAGAACCACTGCTTCATCTTTTTCTTTTCGACCTCGTGGCCACAGCGCCAGCAGCAACCGTTTTCTACTTGCTCATTTGCGAGAACGGTCTGATCGACTGGGCACCACCATTGGTAATTTTCTGCCTGATAAGCTAGGCCTTTTTTGAAGAGTTGGAGGAAGCACCATTGAGTCCATTTATAGTATTCAGGGTCGGAGGTATTAATTTCGCGAGACCAGTCAATTGCATAGCCAAGGCGTTTTGCCTGCTTGCGGAAGTTGTCGATGTTGGTTTTTGTGACTTCTTGTGGAGAGATGCCGGTTTTGATGGCGTAGTTCTCTGCCGGAAGACCAAAAGTATCATAACCAAACGGACGAAGAACGTTCATTTCTTGCTGCGTATAAAAGCGCGCAAGGCAGTCTACGATGGAGAAGTTGCGGACGTGACCGACGTGAAGGCCAGCGCCGGACGGATATGGAAACATCTCCGCAAGATACATCTTTGGACGTTTATCGTTGTCTTTGGCGGCAAAAGGCTTCTCTTCTTCCCAGCGCTTTTGCCATTTTTCTTCGATTTTTAATGGCTCATAGTGACTCATAATTAAATATTTTACCCTAAATAACAGATATAGTAAAATGCTTATGTTTTGTCCCAAAAGTGTTTTGCGATAGTGTATAATATAGTAATGGCGAAAGATAAAACTGCGAGTAAAAATAAAGCCGCCAAGATCAAAAAGCCTACTCTAAAGAAAAAACAGAGTAAGACTTCTAAGTCTTCTGGCATGAGCTTATATTCAAACTTGGCATACAAGCGTCGTGTTCGCGAGGATGCGCGTGCCCGCAAAAAAGCGGAGGAATTAGCTAAGTTACCTAAAAACCCAATTTTGCGTTTCTTCGCAAGATTACGTCCTGACCGCGTTCTTAGAGCGTGGTTTTCCAAAGAAGGACAATTATTCATCCTTAAATGTCTAGCCGCATTGGTTCTGATTGTAATTATCGGTATCGGTGGCCTATTCCTCTACTTCAAGAAAGATCTTTCCGAAATTGACCCAGAAGAGCTAGCAAACCGCGTCCAAAATACTGTAAATACTTATTTGGACCGCAACGGTGAAGTACTCTGGGAAGATAAAGGCAGTGGTGATTATCGCCTAGTTGTTGATGGTAGCGACATTTCCACCTACATGCGCCAGGCCACAGTCGCAATCGAGGATAAGAACTTCTATAACCATATCGGCATAGACTTCACAGCAATTGGTCGCGCTATGTATGTCACCCTCGTTAAGAAAGGTGCTGTACAGGGTGGTTCTACTCTAACTCAGCAGCTAATCAAACAGGCATATTTCTCCGATGAGGCCGGAAACCGCGATATGTCCGGTGTTCCACGCAAAATCAAGGAGATGATTCTCGCAATTGAAATCGAAAAAATGTACGACAAAGAGCAGATTATTACTCTTTATCTAAACGAATCTCCATATGGCGGTCGCCGTAACGGCGTAGAATCTGCTGCGCAAACATATTTCAATAAGAGCGCAAAAGATCTCGATCTCGCAGAATCCGCCCTTCTTGCCGCTATTCCAAACAACCCAGCAGTCTTGAACCCATATAATACCGCAGGCAACAAAGCTCTGATTTCTCGTCAGCACAAGACTTTGGATGCGATGGTAGAACTAGGCTATATTTCCGAAAAAGAAGCCGAAGAAGCTAAAGCCGTCGATATTATGGCGCGCATCCAGCCAGAAGAAGATCAATACAAGGATATGCTTGCGCCTTGGTTCGTGCTTGAAGTTAAGTCTCAGCTCGAAGCAAAATACGGCATCAAGACTATGCGCGAAGGCGGTTTCACGATTAAGACTACTGTAGATATGCGCGCGCAGCGTCTAGCAGAAGCTGCTGTATACGAAGGCTCCAAACTCTTCTATATCAACGGCTCCGATAACGCAACGCTCGTCTCCATTGACGTAGAAACTGGCCAGGTTATCGCAATGGTCGGTAGTGTAGACTGGAATCGCGAAGGTTACGGTCAGGTGAATGCGGCTACATCGTTGCTAGAGCCAGCGTCTACGATTAAGCCTATTCTCGATTACACACCGTTATTCGTAGAACGCGACGGT
Source organism: Candidatus Saccharimonadota bacterium (assembly GCA_024402845.1). GTDB lineage: Bacteria > Patescibacteriota > Saccharimonadia > Saccharimonadales > Saccharimonadaceae > UBA2834. The sequence goes on from JAKSSY010000007.1 coordinate 5,171, forward strand.
GTTAACTATGCGCCAGGTTCAATTATTTCCGATACTAATATCGACGCAATTTATTGTAAGGGTACTACCGGCAAGTGTTCGCTACGTAACGCGAACGGTCGTTTCAATGGCAATATTACTCTTCGCCAGGCCTTGGCCGGTTCTTTGAACGTTCCTGCCGTTAAGGCGTTATATATTAATGGTATCGACAAGAGCCTCGAAGTTGCTCATGGATTGGGCGATAAATCCTACTGTGCCAACGGTGAAACTGCCGGCCTATCCATGGCAATCGGTGGCGGTTGCGCAGTGCGCCCCGTCGAGCACGCAAATGCTTATGCGTCGCTCGCACGTGGTGGTGTTTATAAAGACATTGCTTACTGGCTAGAAATTAAGAATTCTTCTGGTGACGTAATTGATTCCTGGACTGACAGCGAAGGTACGCGCGTCGTAGACGAACAGACCGCCTACATGACCACGAGCATCCTTTCTGACGTTGAAGCCCGCCGTTGGATTTGGGGTAGTTCATCCTACGCAGCCGGTTTCTATAGCAAACATGTATGGACGGCCGCAAAGACTGGTACCACAGAAAACGGTGCCGGCAAAGCAAAGGATTCATGGGTACTCAATTATTCACCAGTTCTCGCCACGGCGATTTGGAACGGTAACCACGACGGTCGCGTCCTCCGCAATGATAGCCACAATGTCGCATGGCGTATTAGTGCAGCCTATCTGGACGCCGTCCACGATCAGGTTTATGCCGCAGACGGAAAATGGAAGAGTGGTGACTCCATTCCAATGCCATCTAGTATGAAACGTCAAACCATCAACGGCAAGAATGACGTTTGGCCAAGTTGGTACTCACAAAAGAGTAGTGGCATCTCCACCGAAAAGATTACGTTCGACTCGATTTCTCGCAAGAAAGCAACGGATTGTACTCCTGCGGAAACCCGCATCGACGTAAATGTCAGCAAGATAACTGACCCAATGACAAACAAAGAAATCTTCTACGCTAGTGACTACGACGCCGAAAACGAAGATGACGTCCACAGCTGTAGCGACAAGCGCCCAACTACATCGATTCAGATTACGGGCGGCTCAACTAGTGATGATGACGAATCTGGCAGCTGGGAGATTAAGGCCTCTGCATCATTCGGCACTTACGAATTGTCTACCTACGAGCTACGCGTAAACGGCGTACTTGTAAAGAGTGGCTCACTGGATAAAAAGACTGAAACAATTGTATATCCAACATCCACAAAGCCTACAAGCGTAAGCTTCCGCGTAGTGGACTCCGCCGGTTATACGACTACGGCTTCAAAATAAAAAATAAATCCCTCCTTCGCGGAGGGATTTTTGATTATTTCTTTTTGCGCCCGTATCTGCGGTTTGCGACTTTCTGCTTTTGCTGGTTGTTTTTCCTTGGGGCAAGTTTCGCAAACATCATCTTGCCAGCATTGGTCTGGAGATAGCGGACGAATTCTATTTCGACTGTTGCGTTCTTCCCCGCAAACTTTTCTGCATCGTCTACAACTACCATGGTCCCATCTGGAAGATAAGCTACGCCCTGATGAGGGTTACTGCCTACGCTGATGATTTTTACATAGAGATGATCGCCTGGCAGGTATTCACTACGAAGACTCTGCGCCAATTCATTAATATTAATTGCATCGATGTGCTCCGTAGCGGCGACTTTGATTAAATTAAAATCATTAGTCAGAATAATGCCGCGGTTCTCCTTTGCGAGCTCTAATAGCCTTTCGTCGACCTTGACGCGCTTCGTGTCGTCCGGGAAGATTTCAACCTGAGCTAATTCTACACGCTCGAGTTCATTCACAACATCGAGACCAAAGCGCGCACGAGCACGCTTCTCTGCATCATTGCCATCTGCTAATAGCTGCATCTCGCGAATAACTGAACGCGGAATCAGTAATTCGTCGCCTAGAAATCCAGTCTTAGCAACGGCAAGAATTCTACCGTCCATTAAAGTTGATGTATCGACAAAAACCTTGCGACGAGGTTTTTGCCCATTAAGTCGGTTTCTGCCAGAGAATGTTTTTGCACATAATGCAGTCGTCTCCGCAAAAACCAACAGAATAATAATTGTTATAAATAATTTCATGTCATATATTATATAATAATTTTATGATAATGCACCAAATGAGATTACATCCGGAGCCTTTCGAGAAGATTAAGAACGGCACCAAAATTATAGAAATGCGCCTCAACGACGAGAAGCGCCAAAAGATTCAGATTGGAGACAAGATTGAATTCGAGAATCGCACTAACGGCGAAAAGCTCTCCGCTATCGTAATAGCACTATATCGTTTCTCTAATTTTGAAGAACTTTATCGCTCGCTAAGCAAACGCGATTTAGGCTACGCGGACGACGAAGAGGCAAAACCGGAAGATATGTCTCAATACTATTCAGAAGATGACATTCGCGAATTTGGCGTAGTTGGCATAGAAATACATAAACTATAAAAAAATACCCCCTTGCCGGGGGTATTTTTGTTTGCTAGAAATTATTCGCTCTCTACGTCTTTAATTGCGGCTTTTAGTGCAGCAATGCTAACGTTGAGCTTTTCCTGCTCTTCTGGGCTTAGATCGAGGCCAATGCGGCGAACTACGCCAGCGCGACCAACTACTGTCGGATAGCCAAAGTAGGTACCGCTCATTTCGTCATAAGAGCTGACTGGTAAAATGCGCATTTCATCATTGAGGATACAGTTGGTAATGGATGCCATACAGCTACCGATACCATAATAGGTTGCGCCCTTCTTCTCGATAATCGTGTAAGCTTCCTTGCGGGCATAATCTTCAATCTGCAAGAGTTCGTCTTTCGAAATGAGGTCCATAATTGGCTGACAGCCGACATTGGCGCTATGCCAAATAGCAAACTCGGTATCACCATGTTCGCCAACCTGATATGCATGAACGTTCTTTGGATGGACGTGTAGGCGCTGGCTGAGGCGTAAGCGAAGGCGTGCGGAATCTAGAACCGTGCCAGAGCCGATTACGCGCTCTGCCGGAAGGCCAGAATAACGCCAGGTGAGATAAGTTAATACATCCATTGGATTGCTTACGACGAGGAAGATACCATCAAAACCTGCAGCCATGATTTGGCCAATCATATCTTTAAAAATAGCAGCATTCTTCTTAAGAAGATCCATGCGACTTTCGCCTGGCTTCTGAGGAACGCCTGCCGTAATTACGATGAGGTCGCAATCGCCTGCGTCAGCGTATGAGCCACTGCGAATCTTGAGGTAGCTTGGAGATACGGCAAGCGTATCGCGAAGATCAATTGCTTCACCTTCTGCGTCGTCAGTATTGATATCTACGAGAATTAGTTCGTTAACATTTGTACGTTGGTGGACTAGAGCATAGCCGTAGCTCATACCTACGTTGCCAGTGCCAACAATCATAACTTTATTTGCCATGTAGTTTTGATGCCCTTTTTGACCTTATTATCTGTTTATATTTTATCATAAGCGTTATTCTACGCAAGAGTCCAACGGTTATTTCCTGAACTTTTTATGACGCTTTTTAATTCTAGCTCCATCAAAATCTGCATTAGTTCAACTGAGGAGTACTTCGTCTGTTTTATAATATCTAGCATTTCATTTGCTCCACCTTTAATAGCTTCGACTACAAGCTTCTCGGAGGCGTCTAGGCCGGCAATTTTGTTGCCACTGCCTTTGTTATATACGCTAATCGCAGCCATCACATCCAAAACATCTAGACATGGACAGACGCCATCATATATCAGCTGATTACACCCGGCCGACATCGGACGCGTAATATCGCCAGGCACAGCAAACACTTTTCTGTTTTGCCTATCACCCACAAGGGCGGTATATTTCGTGCCAGACTTTTGCGATGCTTCAACTACCACTACCGCATCAGAAAGTCCCGTCACGATGCGATTACGCTGAAGAAAACAATAATTTCTAGTCTCAAAATTCGGCTCATATTCTGAAATAATCGCCCCTTTTTCCAATATGCGCTTTGCTAGTCCTATATTGCTACGTGGATATATTTGATCAATCGGCGTGCCAAGTACGGCAATTGTAATACCACCAGCATCAAGACAGCCGCGGTGCGCACATGAATCAATACCGTACGCCATTCCGCTGACTATCACGACGCCGCATCTCGCCAAATCGAATGCTAACTTATATGCAATATCTTCTCCGTAACCCGTAGAACGCCTCGCGCCGACAATCGCAACCGTCTTTGGTCTATCTTTTTCTCCTGTATGTTCTGGCAATTTACCGCGAATCCATAATTCTTTTGGCGGGTCTGGAAAATTTGTTTCGCCTACTATTTTCTGCAAGTATGGGTGGCTTAAATCTGCTTTACAATAATCATTCATGCGCGAATTTTAGTAAGAATTCGTAAATAGAAAAAGCATGAGTGCAATAAAAATACGCCCCTTTTTTGGAGCGTATTTTTGTTTATTTATTCGTCGCGGCGCATTGGTGGGAATGGCACACCTTCGCGCGCGGAGACACCTTCAAATAGCCAGAAGTTGCGCTCAGAATTGCCCCAGCCACATGTTGGCGGCATGCCATATTCAAGCATTTCAACAAAGTCCATATCGAGCATTTGCGCTTCATCGTCGCCAGCATCACGCATTGCCTGCTGTTCTTGGAAACGTGCGAGCTGATCAAGCGGATCGTTCAACTCTGAATAGCCATTACCCATTTCTGTGCCAAAGATAACTGGATGGAAACGCTCAGTAACGCGCGGGTCTGATTCGTGCTTCTTGGCGAGTGGAGATAATTCTACTGGTTCATGAATTAGCCAGAATGGGCCAGCAGATTCCTTGCGAATAATCTTCCATAGGTAATCCAATAAACGCCCAGTACCCATAGAATCATCGAATTTAACCTTGTTTTCGCGTAGAATGGATTTAATCTTTTCGATATCAGGATTAAAGACATCAATGTCGAATTTTTCTTTAATGATGTCCGCATAAGTAATGCGTGGCCATTTACAATCCAAATCGACCTTCATACCTTCATGTTCAAACTGAAGCGTGCCCCACGTTTCTTTGCAGACATATTTAATCATCTCTTCATAGAGATCCATGCCGTCTTCGTAATCTTGATAGGCTGCATAGGATTCCATTGCAATGTGTTCTGGAAGATGCTCTTCGTCCATGCCCTCGTTGCGGAAACGCACACCAATATCGTAAACACGTTCGTAGCCACCACCAATCAAACGTTTGAGTGGAAGCTCGTGCGAAATACGAAGATAAAAGTCTTGGTCTAGCGCATCCATATGCGTTACGAATGGGTTCGCATCGGCTCCGCCAGTGGTAGTTTCTAGTACCGGAATGTTAATCTCGACAAAACCGTGATTGTTCAAGAATTCACGAGTTGCAGTCCAGAATTTGGAGCGGCGAATAAAACGCTCACGAACTTCTGGATTTACCGCCATATCTACGTAACGACGGCGCAAGCGCTCTTCCTTATTGGTAAAGCCATCGCGGCCAGGGAGTGGGCGTAGAGCCTTCGTGAGCAAACGTGGCATATCGCAGAAAACGGATATTTCTTCGGTTTTAGTTTTACCAACTTTACCGGCTGTTTCTAGGAAGTCGCCAGTGTCTAGTTTCTTTGTAAACTTAGCAGCGTCGTCCTTCAAGAAAATCTGAATCGAACCAGAATCATCAGCAATAACCACAAAAGCTAACTTACCAAAGCTACGTATGCTCGCAATTCGGCCGGCAACACAAACGTCCTTGTCGGCATACTTATCGTAACTCTTAAGGATATCCCCGATTTTAGTATTACGGTTGGAATGTGCTGGATACGGATTAATGCCCTCCGCCCGGAGTTCGTTTAGTTTGCGAATTCTTTCATCGCGAAAATCTTTAAGAGTTGCCATAAAATATATAATAACATTTTTCCGGCATTTCGTCGAGGTAAAAAGCAGACCCCAAAGAGGGGTCTGCTTTTATTATTCTCGCATTATTTTTCGTCGAGAAATGCGCCAGATTGGCGAGACCAGAGCTTGTCGTATGCTCCGCCTTTTTTAATGAGCTGGCAATGTGTACCCTGCTCTATGATTTTGCCGCCTTCTAGAACAACAATGTTGTCCATACTGGCGATTGTGGATAGACGGTGCGCAACAACGATGCTTGTACGGCCTTTCATGAGCTTTTCGAGCGCGTCTTGGATGAGTGCTTCAGACTCGGAGTCGAGTGCGGAAGTCGCCTCATCTAGCACAAGAATTGGTGCGTCTTTCAAAATTGCGCGAGCGATTGCGACGCGTTGGCGCTGACCGCCAGACAATTTGATGCCACGCTCGCCGACTGGGGTTTCGTAACCATCAGGCAAACTCATGATAAAATCGTGAGCATTTGCGAGTTTTGCGGCGCGGACGATTTCTTTGCGTGATGCGTCTGGTTTTGCATATGCAATGTTCTCTGCGATTGTGCGATGGAATAATGATGTTTCCTGTGGCACATATGCGATATTTTCACGAAGTGAGATTTGTTGAACTTCACTAATGTTTTGGCCATCGATCTTAATTTCGCCTTCATCAACGTCGGCAAAGCGTAATAGAAGCTTGGTTAGGGTTGTTTTACCCGAACCTGAAATACCTACAAGACCAACTCTCTCACCAGGCTTAATGGAAAGTGAGAAATTGTCAAAAATTGCTTCTTTTGCGTCTGCGTGTTTGAAATGAATGTTTTCAAAGTCAATTTCACCTTTTTCGACTTTGAGTGCTTTGGCACCAGCGATGTCTTTTACATCATTTTTTGTGTCGAGAATTTGCGTCATTTCATACGCATCGCCGAATACGCGATTAATGTGCTTAAAAATGTTATTAACATTCCAAAGCTCGCCCATGATGCTCATCGAATAGTTAACAATGAGAATCAAGGTTGCGACAGAAAAACCAAAGATTGGGCCGCCAGCCATCATGAATGCTACAAGCACTGCGATGATACCAATGTTTACAAAGTTGAAGGCTAAGTCGCGCTTCATTGTGGCATTCATTTGTGCAATGCCGGCATTGTAGCTAGCGCGGTTGAAGTTGGCATAGCGATGGCGCTCGTGCGATTCGCGGCCGTAAGATTTTACAGATAAAATGTTCGACACAGAATCTGCGAGCTGACCGGTCTGCTTGTTTTCCGCTTCTGCGCGTTCCTTACTAAGATGCGAAATCTTTTTGAAGGTTAGCGCCGAGCACATTATGTAGAGCGCAATTAGCACAAGAAGCGCAATTGCAAATAATGGCGAGCGCGGAAATAGGATCACCATGATGAAAACAACCATCGAAATCAAGTAAAGAATGTCATAGATTATTAAATCAAAGAAGCGTTCAAACGATCCGATGAATTTGTTTGTTTGGGATACTAATGATCCGGAAAAACGGTCACTGTGGAACTGCATGGATTGTGCGCTAATTGCATTAAAACATACAGTACCCAAATCATAGAGCGCGAGCAATTCGTATTTCCAGCACCAATAAACACGTAGCCATCCAAGAATTGCGCTACCTAGTAGATAAAGTGCGATTAATGTGATGCCTTTTGGTAACAAAACTGGAATAATTTGATCTTCCGTTAGGCCGCCAGAGATTGCATCAATCATCTCGGCGAAAATTAATGGAATTAATGATGTGCGAATCAATACGACGATCGGCGTTGAAATAATTGTGCCAATTGCGTACCATTTGTATTTTTTGGAACTTTGCCAATAGTAGTACAGCGTGCGCTTCGCAACAGACGCGCGCTGCTTGCTATCATGTTTCTTCATTTTAAATTTCCTTTTATGCTTTTATTTTAGCGCATATAAAACGCGCCGGTTATTTTATAATTCGACGCGTTTTTAGAAAATTCTTTAGTTGATTTCGGCAACTTTGAAGGTTTTGCCGTTTGGAAGCGTAACTTCCTCGCCAACCTTTTTGCCAAAGATCGCTTTGCCGATTGGGGATTCGTTGCTGATCTTGCCTTCGAGTGGATTTGCTTCTACGGCGCCTACGAGCGTGTAGGTGCTAGTCTTTCCACTTGTTTCAAGTGTAACGACACTTCCCATGTCAACTTTTTGTTTCTTGCCACCTTTAATAATCTTGGCATGCAACAAAATATCTTGAATTTCTAAAATGCGTCCTTCGACAACTTTCTGTTCGCCGCGAGCAGCGGAATAATCTTCATTCTCACTTAAATCACCGTAGGAGCGCGCTAATGCGATCTTTTCAGCGATTTCTGGGCGACGGGCAATAAGCTGTTCGAGTTCTTTTTCGAGGTCCTTGCGACCCTCAGCTGTAATACTGACTGTCTTAGCCATATTATTCCTCCTTCCCATTAAAAATACGGGTTGGTTGTAGTTATTTCTAAGCAAGTTTACTAGTAAACTCGTCCAAGGTCAAGAGTTTCGTCTCGTCAGTTTTACGATTTTTAAGTTCTACTTTATTATCTGCTAAAGTCTTATCACTAATTACGACGCGATATGGAATTCCCATAAGTTCTGCGTCAGCGAATTTCTCGCCAGTACGTGCATTTTTGCGATCATCCAGAATAATATCTTCTGGCGCCATATCGTGAAGTTTGGCGGCCATTTCTTCGCCTTTTTCGCCAATACCGACAATGTAATACTTGTATGGGGCGATCTCTTCTGGCCAGATTAGACCTTTATCGTCGCTAAGTTTTTCTGCGATTACGCCCATAACGCGGCTTGGGCCAATGCCGTAGCTTCCCATAAAGACTTTTTGGCGTTTGCCATCTTCGTCGTTATAGCAAAGATCAAGAGCGTCCGAGAAGCGATAGCCTAACGTAAAGATATTGCCGACTTCAGCCGCCTTGCATTGCTCAAGCTTGGATTTATCTAGGCCGAGATCAGCAAGAACTTCGTCGTTATAGACTTCTTCGTTTACGGCGATACCTTTTTCGCGGTCGAGATAGATAATATCTTCACCGACTTCGCATAGAGTCTGGAATTCGTCGGAATACTTACTAAATGCGCCACCACTTGCGAATGTACGGAAAGTATCATTACCGATACCTAAGCGATTAAAGATCTTTTTGTAGCTATCTGCACATTTTTCATAGAAGACATCATGCTCTTCGCGATTCTTACTAAAGCTATACAAATCTTTCATCATGAATTCGCGCGTGCGCATAATACCGGATTTAGCACGAAGCTCATTGCGGAATTTAGTCTGGAATTGATATGCGTAGACCGGCAAGTCTTTATAGCTAGAGATATAGGACTTCATGACGTGCGTAAGTGGCTCTTCATGAGTTGGAGCAAGGCCAAGTTCGCCACCGGCATTAAGTTTAGTCTTGAACCAGACATCCATAACGTCATCACTCCAGCGATCGGTCGCTTCCCAAACGTCTTTTGGCTGAAGCGCAGTAAGACGAAGTTCTTCGCTGCCGATAGCGTTCATTTCTTCGCGGATAATTTGGATAATCTTTTCCAATGTGCGCATACCTAGAGGCAAGTAATCATATACTCCGGCCATTTCTTTGTAAATATAACCGGCACGCAAAAGGTATTTCGCACTGCGGCTAGCTTCGTCGGCCGGTGCGGTTTTGGTGGTTTTAGTAAATGATTGACTTAGTTTCATAATTATTATCCTATCATAAAAATTCCACTTTATACAATAAAGTTTGAATTTTTTAAAGTTTATGTTCAAATCTAGTCTGGATATTCATCCATGGAGGAGATAAGGACTTCACGACCGCGGTTTCCACCGCCAGAATCGCCAACTACACCCTTCTCTACCAGCTCGTCTATGATTGCGGCTGCACGGCCGTAGCCAACATGCAGACGGCGTTGGAGCAATGATGTGGAGATTTTACCGTCACGAAGTGCAATTTCGGCAGCTTGGCGCGTAATATCGCCACCGCCAGATCCGCTAAAGTCCATACCGACGCTAGAGGCGCCCTTGCCGCCAATCGCGACGGTTTGTGATGTAACTTCTGGGTTATAATCCGTTGGCGCCTGATGACGCAAGAAATCTGTAACGTTTGCGATTTCTTCGTCACTGATAAATGCACCCTGAACACGGATTGGCTTGCCCATCATTTCCGTGGTGAGGAATAGCATATCGCCGGAACCGAGCAACTTCTCTGCACCACCCATATCGAGCATAACGCGAGAGAACGTGTTGTTGTTTACGGCAAATGCAATACGACCCGGAATGTTTGCCTTGATCAAACCGGTAACGACCTTAACTTCCGGACGCTGAGTAGCAAGAACGAGATGAATACCCGCGGCACGCCCTTTCTGGGCGATACGAACGATGCGATTCTCGAGCTCTTTGCCCGCCATCATCATTAAGTCCGCCATCTCATCGACGATAATCACAATGTAAGGCATCTTGCCATTATCGTGCTTTTGCTCATTGCCATCTTCGTCTGGGACGGCGACGGTTTCGCCCTGGCGAGCTTTCTTTGCATTAAAGTCTGCGATATTCTTTACGCGCTCGTCTTTCATGAGCGAGTAGCGACTTTCCATTTCTTTGACGGCCCATTCCATCGCACTGAGAGCTTCGTTCACATTCGTAATAATTGGCGAAAGAAGATGCGGAATTGCATCATATGCTGCCATTTCGACCTGTTTTGGATCGATAATAATCAACTTTAGGTCGGATGGGGAGTTATGATACAGCATCGACATGATAAGCGTATTAGTCATAACGGACTTACCAGAACCAGTAGTACCCGCGATGAGCAAGTGTGGCATCTTTGCAAGGTTGCCCAAGATTACGTGACCAGAGATATCTTTACCTACGGTAAATGCGAGAGGTTTCTCAGCGATGGTGCGACCCCAATCACTAGATTTTAAAAGTTCGTGCAAGCCTACGCTTGCGGCTTTTTTATTTGGTATTTCTACACCTACGGAACGCGTACCTGGAATTGGCGCCTCGATACGTACTTTGTCTGCAGCGAGACGTGCGCTAAGGTCGCGGTCCAACTGAGCAATTTTACTAACCTTTACCCCTGCGGGCGGAATAAGCGTGTACTGAGTAATACGCGGGCCAACGTTTGCGCCTTCGACTTCGACATTGATGCCAAAATCTTCGAGCGTATTCTTGATAATCTCTGCATTATTGCGAGTATCACCAGGATCGGCAGGAGAGCGACGCTTATTTAAAAGCTCCATTGAAGGCATTTTCCAGTTTGGATCATTCACCGCCAACATTGCCATTGGTTCTTCAACTTTTTCGACTTTATCGTTATTGTCCTTAACGAGAAGACCTTTCTTCTCTTTCTTCTCTTTCTTGCTGTCGACGATTTCGACGTTTGAATTTACCTTGAAGTTGCGCATCGTGCCATGCTCTTCTTCGCCGCCCTCGACAGCGTTAGCCTTGGCGCGACGGATAACGCGCGCATTCTCGGAATCTTCACCTTCCTTGGTCTTGAATATAGAACCGATTTTACGAAAGAGCGCAGCTGGAGTTTCGGCATACATAAATAATGCGGTAATAATAATCAAAACTACATATAAGAATATGGATACGCCCTGATCGAGATTTTTCACGACGACGCTGTTCAACCCGTCGCCAATAATGCCACCAGTAGATGTGCCGCTAGTATAGCTTGGGACGCCAAAAATACCAGAGAACCAGAAAATAATTAAGCAGGAGGCAATCCAAACGCTAGCATCGAGGCGATTGTCTGGCGCGCGGAAGATTAATACGGCGAGGTATACCAAAATTATTGGCATAAGATATGTGGTATAGCCGAATACTTTTAAGAAGAAACTATTTACAGCCTGAAGGGCGACACCGCCGCTACCAAGCCATGCAGCAATAAATAAGACTGCACAAACAATCATCAAAAACGCCATGATTTGGCGCCAAAAACCACCTGGAAGTTCGTGAGTTTTTACGACTTCTTGGGATTTTTTCTTTCTACCTCGCTTTTTATTTGCCATATGCAATATATTATACCATAAAAAATCTAGCCATCTTTCAGGCTAGATTTTTATCCCTATTAACGTCGGAAACCGTACTTGAGCGTATCGATAATATAAGTTACGACGATGCTTTCAGTGAAGGTGAGGAATACACTTACGCCAGCTACACACACCGCTACGATAGCCATGGTCTTAATGAGGCTTGGCTTCGTATGAACAATTGTCTTTGCGACAAAATGCATACCAACGGACGCGCCAAGCATGATGAGAGTTGGCAAGAAGTTACTTAGCCAGAGATCGCCCTGGATGGTCGGTTTGCCAATCATCATGATGGAATAGAAGATAATACCGGCGAGATTAATAATATAAATTACGGAAATGCCGAGGAATAGGTTGGCGACCTTGTGCCAAGATTCTCTCTGCGTTTCCCTGTCGGTAACTTTCTTTAGTGTAGCAATGCCAAAAATTGCTGCGGCAAGAGCGATGAATGATGCCATGAATTCAGATGGCACGCTACTGACATTGGAGCCAAAGAAAGCCGAGAATACCGGGATGCGGAATACCCAACCATCAGAAAAACCTGCGATTGCAGAAAAGATGCACGCAAAACCAATAAAGCAAGACATCGCAATTGTCCAGGTGTTTAGTTTTGCCATCATCGGCGCGGAAATTTTACCACGCTCATACTTTGCGGTAGCCTTCGCATGGCTTGCCGAAGAAGCTTGTGTTGTCATATAGACTCCGTGTGTGTTAATTAGCTTTATTATATATCAACCAAATATCTCCCGCGTGCGGAGATATCTTGATTTCCCGTTAATTATTCGGCTTTTTGGTC
>JAKSSY010000008.1 GCA_024402845.1 Candidatus Saccharimonadota bacterium
CATGAGCATATTGACTTTTTCAAGAAATTTTGGTATAATTAAAAGATGGCAACCCCTTCTTCTTTTGACGACCAAAATATGATTAAAATTCGTGGCGCTCGGGCTAACAATCTCAAAAATATTGATATTGATATTCCGCGCGACAAATTAGTCGTCATTACGGGTCTTTCGGGCTCCGGTAAATCTTCCCTTGCCTTTGATACGATTTATGCTGAAGGTCAGCGCCGCTATGTCGAGTCGCTTTCGAGTTATGCGCGTATGTTCCTCGGTACGATGGACAAGCCAGATGTAGACTTGATCACGGGTCTCTCGCCGGCAATTTCGATTGACCAGAAGTCCACTTCGCGCAACCCGCGCTCTACGGTTGCCACAGTGACTGAAATTTACGATTATCTGCGTCTGCTTTTTGCGCGCATTGGCGTGCCGCATTGTCCGATTTGCCACAACGAGGTGGCGCGTCGTACCGTGCAGGATATTATTGACCAGGTAATGGCTTGGCCAACGGCTTCAAAGCTGATGGTTCTTGCGCCAATTGTTTCGCAAAAGAAGGGCTCGTTCTCGCATATTGGCGAGCAATATCTTGCGAAAGGTTTTGCCCGTGCGCGCGTCGATGGCATTATCTATGCACTCGACGAGTGGCCGGAGCTCGACAAGAATATTCGTCACGATATCGAGATTATTGTTGATCGTTTTGTAATGGCGCCGGATCTTGAAAGCCGCATTTCACAGTCGGTTGAGCAGGCGCTCGACCTTGGCGATGGCATCATGAAGGTGCTTTGCATCAAGGATAATTCTACGGCAATTGGTCAGAATAACATCAACACCGCCGATGCAGAAGTGGTGACTTATTCGCAGCGCTACGCTTGTCCAAATCATCCAGATGAACTTATTCCGGAACTCGAGCCGCGCCTCTTCTCTTTCAACGCGCCGCAGGGTGCCTGTCCAACTTGTACCGGTCTTGGTACGCGCATGGAGATTGACCCGAGCTTGGTTTTGAATCCGAATCTTACGATTGCGGAAGGTGGCATTCGCCCATACAACCGCATTAATCAAGATTCTTGGTGGCTAAAGCGCCTCACTGCGGTTGGCGAACGTCATGGTTTCTCGGTGCGCACGCCGATTCGCGAGCTTTCCGATGATGCAGTCCAGATTATTCTTTACGGTACTGGCGACGAAAAATATCATGTAAAGCTCAGTAATGGTTACGAGTATGATGCCGTTTATGAGGGTGTGATTTCGAATCTCGAAAAACGCTACAAAGAGACAGAATCGGACTTTGTGCGCAAGGATATTGAGCGTTTTATGCGCGAACGCGTCTGTCAGACTTGTCATGGTGCACGCCTCAAGCCGGTCGTGCTCGCGGTAACGATTCATGATCTTAACATTATGGACATGTGCTCCATGGATGTTGACCAGACTTTAGAAGTTTTGAATTCTGATCTTGGCCTAACCGAAAATGAGGAGCTAATTGCGGCGCCGATTATCAAGGAGATTAAGGCGCGCGTTGGCTTCATGAAAGACGTTGGCCTGAATTATCTTGAGCTTAGCCGCTCGGCTGCAACGCTTTCTGGTGGTGAGGCGCAGCGTATTCGTTTGGCAACCCAGATTGGCTCTGGTCTTCAGGGTGTGCTTTATGTGCTCGATGAACCATCGATTGGCCTCCATCAGCGTGATAATGATCGTTTGATTGCGACACTCAAGCATCTTCGTGATTTAAAGAATACTGTGATTGTAGTAGAACACGATACGGATACGATTAAGCAGGCGGATTATCTTGTAGATATCGGCCCTGGCGCAGGCGTAAATGGGGGTAGAGTTGTTTCTGCTGGTACGCCGGATGAGGTTGCCAAAGATCCAAATTCTGTGACTGGTCGCTATCTCTGCGGCGCAGCAAAGATTGATACGCCACGCAAGCGCCGCAAGGTGTCTGGCAAATATCTAGAAGTTATTGGTGCACACGAAAACAACCTCAAAAATATCGACGTAAAGTTCCCTCTTGGTGTCCTTACTGTGGTCTCTGGTGTTTCTGGCTCGGGTAAGTCTACGCTCGTAAATGAAATTGTCGCAAATGAGCTCTTAGCTCGCCTCAACCGTGCGCAAACCGTTCCTGGTGCACACGAACGTATCGATGGTATTGAGAATTTGAATAAAGTTATCGTAATCGATCAGTCACCGATTGGTCGTACGCCACGTTCGAATCCTGCAACCTATACCGGAATCTTTAATAATATTCGTGAATTATTCGCCAATCAGCCAGAGGCGCAAGTTCGCGGCTATAAAGCTGGCCGCTTCTCCTTCAATGTTAAAGGTGGTCGCTGCGAGAACTGTCAGGGTGATGGCGTGATCAAGATCGAGATGCACTTCTTGCCAGACGTGTTTGTGACTTGTGATGTCTGCCACGGTAAACGCTATAACCGCGAGGCGCTTGAAGTTAAATACAAGAATAAGACTATTTCCGATGTACTCGAAATGACCGTTGACGAAGCTGTGAGTTTCTTCGAAAACTTGCCATTAATTGCCGGCAAGTTAAAGACCTTGCAAGAAGTTGGCTTGGGTTACATTAAGCTTGGTCAGCCAGCTACGACTTTCTCTGGTGGCGAAGCGCAGCGTATCAAGCTTGCGACTGAACTCTCCCGTCGTTCGACCGGCAAGACACTCTATATTCTCGACGAGCCTACTACTGGTCTTCATTCCGACGACGTAAATCGTTTGCTTTCGATTTTGCAACGCCTCGTTGAGGGTGGCAACTCGATGATTGTGATCGAGCATAATTTGGACGTAATTAAGAGTGCGGACTGGATTATTGATATGGGCCCAGAAGGCGGCCAAGGCGGCGGTAAGGTCGTTGCAACCGGCACGCCAGAAGACGTCGCAAAAAATCCAAATTCCGAAACCGGTCGTTATTTGAAGACTATTTTGTAAAGGCCTTAATTGCCTTTTCGTCGAGCTCGTATAGCTCTTCTTTGTCGTGATAATCTTTGAGATGATTGAAGCCGATATTTTTGAGGACGTTTTTCTCTAGATCGGAAACGCCCGCGGATATAATGCCGTGAATATGATAACCTTGTTTGCTTTTGTTTCTGAACTCGGTTTTGAGGCGCTTGATAATAAAATCTTCCATCTTGGATGATTTGTAAGCTTTCTTAATAGCAATACTTTCGATAAGAACGTAGTTTTTGCGACGCTTTCCAAATTGTGCAATATCTGCGGAGTTTAAGCTGTGATAGAAAGTTTGCGCGCGCTTGATGCGATTGTATTTTTCCTCACTAATGACGATGTAATTAACGTAGCCGATGGTTTTCTTTTTGTCCTTGATGAGGAGGATGATGTTCGAATTTGTATTGAAAATGTCTTTATGTTGGTCGAAGCTCCACAGATATTCTTCCGAGAAAGTATCGCGATCGAGCGAAACAATGTTGCCGTAGATGCGACGACTAATATATCTGCAGCGAACGATGTGTAGTTTATTGATGCGCAAAATGTGACTATAGCCGAGAATTAGGACGAAGATATTAGAGATAATCATAATGGAATCGGTGGCGGCGGCAGAATAAGCTAAAATTACGATATCGTAGATAACCCAGAGGATACTAGATATAATCCCTCCGACTGTGGCGAACGTTTTGTTTCTAGTAAGGGCGAAGCCGTCGATGACGCTACCGATGATTGGCAATAATGCTATTAGCCCTTCTTCTTGGCACGAGAACCATGCTACGACGGCATAAACTGGAAGTGATACAAGAAAAATAAGATTATCTTTGTCAGTTTTGTAATAAAGAATCGCTTTAACGAGTTCGAATCCGCAGATTAATAGGCCGGCATCCGCTCCGAGCAATGCGTAGCTTGCGGTGTCAAAAATCGCGGCGATAATTTGGATAAAAAGTAACTTCTGGATATCCTCTCGGTAGTAACTAAATAAGAGAAAAAGCCAACCCAGGATGGCAAAAACTTGCGCCAAAATAAAAGCAATGTCCATATGCTTATATTTTAACTAATTATCCAACAAATAGTCGAGGCGCATTTGGAGAATTTGCAGCTGGCTGAACCAAAGCGCGTTGCGACCGGCGAACTCCCCTTCCTCTGTGTATGGAAGTTTTTCGCGGTCGGAAATAATGAAGCTTATTTGTTCTAAGTAAGCCTTAAGAATGGATTTGCGGTAAAAGTCTGCGATGTCGAGGTTTGCGAAGTCATCTTTGAGTCCGCGGACGATTTGTGCGGCCAAAATTAGGCTTTCGGACAAAGTGAGGTCTTCTGGCTTTTCGCGTTTAAACTTGCGAACTGTCCTAACCATATCGCCGACGCTATGTCCATAAATCTCGCAGATTTCAGCGTATTTGTGATGCGGCAGCTGTGCAAGGAGACTTGCGGCAAGGATTTTGTCGCGGCGAAGATATGCGGCTTTGGCGTTTTTGTCATCTGGAACATCGTCGATGTAGGTACTAACGAGATTTACGATATCGACAATCTTGCGAAGATCGAGCTTCTTGTCCATTGTGGCTTCGAGCTGCGCCATATTGTAGGCGTGTTGCGCGAGCGGGCAAAGATCGAGATACTCCTGGAAAGATTTCGTATAGACTTCGCTGTTTGGTGCAAGGCGAAGTGCACAGATACGCCAGTAATAATCAAACAAATAGCGGAGATTGTCATCACGCATGCCTTTGCCGTCTACGATGGCTTCATAAAGGTCCTGGCGGCGATAGTAGCTGCAAAGACGCATTGCCTGGTCAAAGAATTCGCGACGAATCAGAATAAACTTCCCTTCGCCGAGCGAAATATGAATCCAGTCAATATTGATGAAGTGGAAATATTCGGAATGAAAGAAGTAATCTAGCTCAATGCCAGCGGCACCAACGAGCCCACTTTGATCGCCAGCTGGGCCAGCGTCGAGTAATTGTTGTGCATCTAAATTGAATTGCTCACGCGTAATGGTATAGGCGCGGTAAACGCGGTTTGATTCATTAATGACCTTAATATTATCAGTGTCACTATAGATAAACTGGGCACGTTTTGCGGTAAGGTGGCGCTGCTCGGCGCTGTTTGGTTTGCTATATTTACCGACTTCGAGTTCAAAGATATCTGCGATGGCTTTTGGCCAGTACTTCTCGATATAGCCAAGCTGAGTCTTGATGGTTGGCACGATATTGACCTGCGCGATGTTCTCAGAGATTGCGGCCGCGAGTTCTTCTACGTAGACGTCTTGCTTGCGGTTAATGAAGAGATGACGGTGGTCGCCGATAAGATAGTGCATCCAGGTATGACTAAAGGCGCCGAGGCTAAAATTGATGTCGTCAAAAGACGTGATGCGCTCTTCTGGATAATCCTTCTGAATATTGCGAATATGGGTCTCTAGGCGCTGCGAGCGCATGAGTGGCAATAAAAGTTTGGCATACTGCTTGATACTGAACTCGCTATCGAGATAATTGTCGAAATAAAAGGCGAAATTACCATCATTTAGGACGGCAATATCAATCATGCCGCTAAAACGTCGCGCGTCTTTCTCGGCGTATGTAAAAGCGATAATCTGATCTGTGTCTAGATTTTCTAAAGTCTCGCGGTCAATAGCTTTTACACTAAAATCATTCATATACTTCCGACACTCCCATGTCTTATTCTTATCTTAATATAACTTTTTATAAAAATAAAATGTATTATAATTAAGATAAATGAATAAGAATGAGCGAAATGTAGAATCTACTACATCAGTTGAAAGTAACGAAATGGGCACTTGGCAGGTCGCGATGGCTGATGCGCCAGACTTTAATGCCAATAAAAGCAGCCGTCGTGAGCGCGCAGTCGCAACGCCACTAAGCTCCTTTTCTCCGGAGGAACGCCGCGCAAAATTGCGAATTATACACAGTGAAGGCGGAAAAATCGTAGCTGTACCGGCGGAGGAAGTAATGGCTGCCCGTGCAGGGGCGATTAATGCGTCCGAATTGGATACTGATGTTTCCGATATTGATACCAGTGTTACCGAAGCTCAGACGGAAGCAAAACGTGAGCCAGAGGCAGAGGCAAAAGCCGAGAAGCCTGCCAGCTCTAAAGAAATGAATGCGACGGAAAAAGAGTTGATGCAAGCGAGGCTTGATGCAATGTATAAGGAAATGAGCGCTATAGAAAGAGCGCTTGGCGATGAAGGAAAGACCCCGGAACGGATTAGAGAACAGAAGATGCAGAAAGTTGGCCGTGGCCTGTTGAAGTTTAGCCTCAAGACGGTAGAAATTCTCGGTGGCGCAGCGGCTGGAGCGGCATTCCCAATACTCTTTACGCTACTTTCCAACATGGCCTAATAGATTCTATATGCTTACGCTTGATTTTATCTTGTGCTTATCTTAAAATATAGGTTAAGTCTAAAAATAGGAAAATATAATTTTATGAGCGAAGATAAATTGTCTCTCGCAAAGCGCGAGTTGACTGGTAAAAAAGTAAAAGGCTTGCGTGAACAAGGTCTCATCCCATCCGTCATCTTCGGTGGCGAGGGGGAACCAATTCTTGCACAGTCCGAATATGTTGCAACCGAAAAGGTTCTTCTAAACGCAGGTTATCACTCCCCTATCGATCTTGATGTCGATGGCAAGAAGCAGATGGCTCTCGTTAAGACCGTACACATGGATCCTGTAAAGCGCACCATTCTCAACGTAGAATTCCAGGCGATTTCTGCAGACCAGGTCGTAGAAGCTACCACCCCAATCGAAATCGTTAACTTTGAAGCATCCGACGCTAACAAAGCTCACCTCACTCTTCTCCAGGTTATGGAAGAGATTGACGTTAAGGCAAAGCCAGCAGATCTTCCAGAATCCATCATTGTCGATGCGTCTGGTCTTAAGACTGTTGAAGATGGCATCACCATCGCTGACCTCAAGCTTCCAAAGGGCGTAGAACTCGCCGATAAGGAACTTGATCCAGAACTAGCAGTTGCTAACGTTTATGATCCAGCTCAGGAAGCTGCAGATCGTGAAGCTGAAGCAGAAGCTGATAAAGCCGCTGAAGAAGCTCGTGCTGCAGAAGCCGAAGCTGCCACTGCTGCTCCAGCTGAAGGAAAAGCTGAGTAATTCAGGAAATAGAATCAAAAATACCCCGCTGGTCGGGGTATTTTTTATTATTGTCTTCTTTTATTTCTTGATAAGGGCATCAGCGTTCGCGACGAGGCGCAAACGGAAAGCTTCACGGGCAGCATCGGCGTTGTCGTTATTGCCCTGCCATGCCTTGAGCGCTGGGTCCTGAAGTGCACGTGCATAGGAGAAGGTGACTGGCCATGGGAATGGACCTTCATTGGTAACGGCTTGGAGATTCTCGGTAGCTTGCTCGACGCTCTGGCCGCCGGATAGGAAGACTACGCCAGCGAGTTCGCCTGGTACATGTAGACGCAAAACCTGTGCGGTGGCTTGGCCGACTTCTTTCGGCGTAGACTGTTTTTCTTGTTTTTTGCCGGCGAGTACCATGTTTACTTTGAGAACGCAGCCTGGGAGGCTAACAGACTTCTTCTCCAACTCGGCAAAGAGTTTGTCGAGGATGCGGCCGGTGTATTCGATGTTTTGCTCGATCGTATAGTCACCATCATAGACGAGTTCTGGCTCAACAATCGGCACGATGCCGGCGTGCTGACAATCTGATGCGTATTGTGCGAGGATTTCGGCGTTCTTCTGTATGGCCATTTCGCTTGGACTGTGGTCGGTTACTTCAAAAGCGGCGCGCCACTTTGCGAAGCGAGCGCCCATGTGATAATACTCGGCGAGTCTCTCTGGAAGACCTTCGAGGCCTTGGGTGTATTTTTCGTCGGAATCTTCGAAGTTGACGAGGCCTTGGTCTACCTTGATGCCAGACATGACACCGCGGCTGGCAAGGAAGCTAATGAAATCTTGACCATCGTCAGCGAGCTGGCGGGCAGTTTCGTCGAAGAGAATAACGCCATTAACGTATTTTTCGAGGTCTGGCGTGGTAAAGAAGATGTTGCGATAATCGCGACGGTGCTGCTCGTCGTCTGGAATGTTCATGCTTTCGAACTTTTTGTGGATAGAGCCACCAGATTCGTCGGCGGCAAGGATGCCTTTCCCTTTTGCCATCAAGAGCTTCGCGTTATTTTCTACTTCTAACATTTTTGGACCTCTGTCGTTAAACTTTTGTACTAGGTAATAATCGTCGGCGATGTCGCGCTCGAGCTTCTGCAGGCTGCTGGTGCTGCCGAGGTTGCTATTTTGGACGTTAGCGCGTGCCATAAGGAGCGCTTCGGCGGATGGCTTGCCAAGCATGCGGGCTGCCAAGACGGTAGCAGCAATGGTCAGATGTGAACTTAGACGCGTGACTATGTCTTGACGGGAATCGAGCGTCCACGGCACACGCTTGTTATGAAATTCGATGTAATCTTCGCCAATGCGAATGATGTCACGGGCTTTTTGGTCGAATTCGACGTCGGTAATGATAATATCGGCGCGCTCGATGAGCTCGCGCATGTGATTGCTGTATTGATTGCTATGTTCGCCAATAAAGAGCGCAAGACGGGTGCTTTGGCTGAGATTGACGAAGCCGAGGATTTCTTCGGCGACTTGTGGACTAATAATTGCAGAACGATCAATGTAAATCCAATCTGGATTGTGATCTGGGATTTTCCAGGCGGTACGTGTCTTGTCGCTTGGGGTAAGGTAGGCGACGTTTTCGTCCTGGCATAGGATGTATCGATAAGTGGTGTCGATTTCCTTGGCGATGAACTGGCCATCAAGGAAAGTAGCTGGCGTATTTGAGATACTAGCATTCATGCCGAAGCGTGAAAAAACTTCGAGTGAGATGCTAGCGCCGCCATAAATAGATACGCGTGAGTAATATTTATATGCTGACCCATTGAAGGCTAGATCTAGCCATTTTGTACCGTCTTGATCGGTTTCGAAGTTGTTTTTACGGTTGTCATACCGTAGATATACGTCTTTGGTGACGTTGCCCACAATCAATACATTCTGCATAAGCTTATTATATCACTTATGCCTCTCTTGCCTAATCTTCGCGATAAAAACGGCGTACCGTATAGTCGATAGCTGGTACTTCGGAGCTGTGCTGAAGCATGTCATCAATGACGGTTTCGATATCGTAAACGATGTCGAGCTGTTCGTAAGTAATTTTGCCCTTTTCGATATCTAATATGCCGGCGGAAGCGGAGTCGGTGCCGATTGGGCAGCCTACGCTACCTGGGTTGATGTAGAGTTTGCCTGATTTGGATTGCTCGAGATTGCGGATGTGGGTGTGGCCATAAAGATATATATCGGCGTCGTAGCCCGCAAAGATTTCTTCGCTTTCCTTGAGGTTTGGCTTGTAGTAGAACTGGCGGTAAGCGTCGTTTTCTTTTGGGTAGTGCGAGACGAAGATTTTCGTTCCTTCTACTTCTACGGTTGCGTATTCTGGCGCCTTTTTGAGGTAGTTCAATGAACTCTCGACGATTTGGCGATGATTCCAGCGGAAGAGGTCTAGGATTTCTTTTGGCAATTTGGCCTTGGTCTTGTCGCCGTGGTTGTGGACTGGGAGTTCTTTTAGGAGGTAATTTTCGTGATTGCCACGGACGACGCAAAGGATTTTGTCGGAATTTTCTTGGAGCAGCGCAACGCATTCATCTGGCCTTGATCCAAGACCGATGATGTCGCCTAGGCAGATGATTTTTTCTACGTGGCGGTCCTCAAATTCTTGAAGAACGGCACGAAGTGCCTCGACGTTGCTGTGGATGTCTGAAATGATTCCTACGCGCAAAATGCTCCTCTCTTTAAGTTATCTTATTATTTTACCACAGATTTTTATTTTTGTCAAGAGAGGAGTGGCTTAGAGCTCGCCCCAATCCTTGCCAATTTTTGCGTCGACGGCGAGTTTTACTGGTAATTCTGGCGCGACGCCTTCCATCTTCTCGATGAGAATCTTGGATACTTCTTCAACTTGCTGATCAAAACATTCGATAATGAGCGAGTCGTGAATTTGTAAAATGATTTTTGCGCCGTCCGGAAGAGTCTTGTCTACGGCGAGCATTGCTTTCTTCATAAGGTCAGCCTCGGTGCCCTGGATTGGCATATTGCCAGCGGCGCGTTCGGCGGCGGCGCGGACGAGGTAGTTTGGTGCGGCGAGGTCTGGGCATGGGCGTCGGCGGCCAAATAGGGTTTCGACGTAGCCGTTCTTACGGCCATTTTCTAGGGTTTGATCTAGGTATCTGCGTATCGGTGCGCGAAGCTCGAAGTAACGCTCGATGAAGTTCTTTGCTTCGTAGAAAGTCATGCCGGTAGCATCAGAGAGACCTTTCGGACTCATGCCGTATAATACGCCGAAGTTGATGACCTTTGCAGCACGGCGCTGTGCCTTAGTGACTTCTTCCATTGGGATGTGAAAGGCGTCGGCGGCGGTCTTGGTGTGAATGTCTAGGCCGGCGTTAAAATCGTCGATAAGTGCTTGATCGCCGGATAAGGCGGCGGCAAGACGGAGCTCGAACTGGGCATAATCTGCGGATACGAAAGTCCTACCCTTCTCCGCAACGAAGCAATTACGAATACGCTTGCCGTCTTCGGAACGAACTGGAATGTTCTGGAGATTCGGATTGACGCTAGAAAGGCGGCCAGTCGCAGTGACATCTTGAGTATAAGTGGTGTGGATGCGGTCGTTCTTGTCTGCGAGTGCTGGCAACGGCGTGACGTAGGTTGTGAGAAGTTTATTGATTTCGCGGTAGCGCTCGATCTTTGGAATGATTGGATGGAGCTCGCGTAGTTTGTCTAGTTCTTTAGCGCCGGTAGAATAAGCGCGCTGTGTTTTCTTGATACCTTTGGTCGGGAGTTGAAGCGTATCGAATAAAACTTCGGATAATTGGATCGGTGAATTGATATTAAAAGATTTGCCGGCGAGCTGATAAATATCCTGTTCGATAGCCTGAGTCTCAGCGGAGAATTCTTTTGCGAGCACATCAAAGCGATCGCGGTCGATTTTGACGCCCGCTTCTTCCATCTTATATAAGACCGGGATGAGCGGCATATCCAACTCTTCGGCGACTTTCTCTAGCTTTGGTAGAGCGGCGAGTTGGCGCTTTTGGTAAACGTAATCACCTTTCGTGTCACTAAGATCTACGAGAGTTAATTGCGCACTGCGCCTAGCAAGTGGGTTCAGCAAAAAATCTACCTGGCCAAGGTCCCAATATGGGCGACCGTTTAGGATTTCCTGCGCAAGCTTTGGATGATCGTGCATGTCGCCTTTGATGTTGTGACTGATACAGATGTTTTCTGGGATTTTTACTTCGATGTCGGCAGGCTCCGGGATAATATCGGTAGGAATCTCCGTTTTGTTTTCTGTTGTACTTTTTACAACAGGTTTAGCAGGCTCCGGTTTTGGTGTTGTACTATTTACAACACCCGCCTGTGGGAATAATTTCACGAATTTGCGGTATAGCGAATTGAATTGTAGCTTTTTGAGCACGTCTACGACCTTTTGTGGGTCAAAATCTGCTAGCTTTGTGGCGGCAGGATCGAATTCTAGTGGCGCATCAAACTGGATTTGCGCGAGTTGCTTGCTAATAAAGGCTAATTCTTTGCCATCTACGAGCTTTCTGCCGGTTGCGCCGGAGATTTCGTCTACGTGCTCGTAGAGATTTTCGAGCGTGCCGTATTCTTGCAGTAGCTTTACAGCGCCTTTTTCGCCGATACCCGGAACGCCCGGGATGTTGTCCGACGAATCGCCTTTGAGTGCTTTGAGATCGAGGAACTGAGCCTTCTTTAGGCTGTACTTCTCTTCTACGGCTGAGATATCAAATTGCTGAACATCAGAAAAACCGCGCTTTAGTTGATACATTTTGATGTGCTCGTCAACAATCTGAAGCATATCGAGGTCGCCGGAAATGATCTCGGCGCGAACGCCGGCGGCCTGTGCCTTGTGCGCAAGAGTGCCAATAATGTCGTCGGCTTCGTAATCGTCGAACTCATAAAGCGGAATATGAAAAGCCTCAAGTAGCTCCATAAGGTATGGAATCTGCGCGTAGAAATCTGGCGGAGCTGGTTTGCGGTTGGCTTTGTAGTCTGGATAGATTTCGCGACGACGGCGAATGTTGGTCTTCGACTTATCCCAGGCTACAGCAATGTATTCTGGCTGTAACTTTTCGATAATTTCGATGAGCATTGTCGCAAAGCCAAAGACGCCGCCAGTCGGTGTGCCATCTGGGAGTGAAAGATGCCCCATGGCATAATAGCCACGATAAAAGACGCTTTTTCCGTCAATGATAGTTAGATTTTCGCGTTCATCCATAGTAAAAGTATAACATTATAAAAAGCCCCGGTCGTGATGGCCGGGGTGTCGCGGAGTTATCTTGTTAAGGATTAACTGTTACTGATACGTATCCGAGACCGATATTGTCAGATACACGCATTTGTACGTATCTCACATTAGATCCAACGTGATAATATCCGGTGTTGCCGGACTGGATAGTGTGATATTGGTACCATACTTGATTGCCATTGTAGTCGATCATCTTGATATCTACCCAAAAACTTGTGGCGTTTCTGACTTTTAGTTCGACGGATGATCCGCTCCCGGTGTAGATAGTAGTCCAGATGTCGCTATAGAGATTGCGCGTATATTCCTCAATAACCGGATGGTCGGCCGGGGTGTCAAGCTCTTCGGCTGATGCCGAGATTGTACCAGCGCTAAAAATTATAGCTAAGGTAAGAAAAAGAATAAATATCTTCTTAGGCATATTTACCTCCTGTGAAAAGTGCATGTAGACTTTTTGTTTGAGCTCCGCGACTTAGTTATTTTAATATAATGAAAGCTTAAAATAAAAGTATAATATTAGGCATGAGCACTACGAAAAAGAATCCAACATCTAAATCCAAAGTGGCGATAAATACGCTATTACTATTGGCGCTATCCGCTATATGCGCTATTGCATCAGTTTGCGCATGTGGTTATCTAAAACATGAACTTAATAATACGGGAGCTATTTCCAACTCCCCTGCTTTATGTAACGAGGTGGAGGGCGAAGAGTATATATGTTCGCTTGAAGTTGATGAAAATAATAAGAATATTGCTATATCGGACAATCAGGATTTTGCGTTATTTAATTATGATCAATTTGTTTATACTCGTGCAGTGCAGGTTGCGAATACGCTAGCTATAGCTAAGATGATTGGCGTAATATCAGTTTCCGCAAGTCTTCTCGGGGCTATCGTTTATTGGAATCATAATCGTTAGAATTAACTGACATGAGTACGAAGAAGATTGATAAGAAAAAATACGCGCCAAACCAGATAATTTGGTATCATACCATTTTATGGATGCTTCCGGCGATCGTCTGTTTCTTTATTGGCGCGGTTTCGCTCCATAATTACGCTGCTCTCGTTGAACATCCGTTGCTCGATGCGTGCGAAGTCGAGCTCGAAAATCTTTCGCACGAAGATTGCGTGACGCGCAATGCATTGATGGGTACACAGATAGAGACGCGCTATATCTTGGAGACAATGATTAGCCTTGGCCTTGGAGTGCTATTTGCGTTTATCGCGGTTACTTATAATCATCACAATCGCTTTATGCGGTAGGAAATTTTTCGAACAAAAGAAATGGGCCGTCACTTGCGTGGCGGCCCTTTGGGCTTTTGCGTTGATTATCTATATATGGTTAGTCCGTCGGACCGAAGCAGCGCACGCTCTCGACCACATAGGCCTTGGCGTAGGATTCGGCCTCGCTATTCGTAGCTCCTTTCGCTATGACGGACGAAACTTTGGCGAGTAACTTGCTCATGTCACCGCCGCCCTCAACGTACTCACTGAGGCGCGGGTACTCCGCGGCGTACTTGCTGGTGTCGAACTTTGCGTCGTGACCCGCGAACATGACAATCAGAGCCATGTCCATTGCGGTTATGTCGTGATACGGCAGTCTGCTGGCTACCAGCCTACATAAGTCGTTGAGTTCGGGCAGTTTAGTCTGTGCGCCCATCAGAATATCCTTGATTTGCATAAAATTCCTCCTTTTTTCGTGCTAATTCTCGGATATCTAGTTAGATAATCCCAAGGAACACTCCCTTTACCTCCCGTCGGTAAATAGAGAGAGTTTTATTTTTAACAGATATATTCTTGGGGTGCAAGCATAAGCGCTATGTGATGGAATGGTCGAGATAACGCGTGGAGCCGAATGGGATCTTGGTTTTGACGTGGTCGGTGCCCATACTGCGCGCAGAATGAACTGTGCGTGCGCCAAAACGGAGATTGATTTTGTCGATGGCGGTGCAGATGTTTTGCGCGCGGTCGATTTTGTCTTGGTAAAAACAAAGCTGTGCCTCCGGATGATCCTGGAGTTTATATAACGTAACACCAATAATGCGTACGGGAGCTGGGAGCTCGTCGTATAGCTGCATAGTGGTGCGACAAATGTCTGCGTCGGTATTGATTGGTGTTTTGAGGATGGTCGAGCGATGTGAATAGATATCGTCGTAACCATAAGTCCAGACATAGACGCCGCGTGCATAGAGGTCTTTGCTGCGTAGACGGTAACCGACATCCTCGGCAAGGTGTAGAATACGTGCTTCGATCTCCTCCCTGCTTAGAAGCTTGCTTTCTAGAACGTATTGACGGCCAACGGATTTGATGCCGTAATCTACGGCGTCTACTTCGATGCCGCGGAGGCGCTTATACCATTTGCTGCCGTCAATGCTCTTGCAAACGAGCTTGACGAGGATTTCTTCGTCGGCGTCGAGAAACTCTAGAGGCGTAAAAATGCTGACGGCATTGAGCCTGCGCTCCATGCGAACATTGATACCGGGCAAATCGGTGAGCTTAAGTGTAGCAAAGATATCGCGCTGGTTTTCTGGGGTGATTTCGTCGAGTCCGTCAGGTTTATGGAGCTCTCCGGCGAGCTTTGCTAAAAAACGGTTACTAGCGATGCCGACATTGCAGCGCATCCAATCGCCAACTTCGGTTAGGAGGCGCTGCTTAATTTCGCGACCGATTTCGTAGCGGTTGCGTTCTCTAATATGCGGCGGAGCCTCGGCGAGGTCAATAACGCCTTCGTCGATGGATTTCATGACGACATTGGCGGAATAATCCTGCATGATGCGTTTGAGTTTTTCGTGGACAAAGATGTATTTGTCTGGTTCGGTCTCGGCAAAAATCAGGTCCGGACAGAGTGTTTTGGCCTCCATGCGGCGCATGCCAACTTTGACGCCGCACGCCTTCGCTTCGTAGCTTGCGGCAATAATACAGGCGTTTGGCGTGATGCGATTGCAGATGGCGACTGGGCGCCCGCGCAGCATTGGGCGGGCTTGCTGTTCGATAGTAGCAAAGCAGGAATTGAGGTCGATATAAAGGATATCATTCATAGTGATCCCCCTCGAACTCTAAGTACCAGTTGAGTGATTCCGTATCTAGTGCGAGACGATAATCCGTGGCACCATCGGTGACATCGAAGGCAAAAGTAGTCTTGAGACCGTCGTACTTTGGGTGAACGAGGCCAATCTGAGCAATCTGCACTTCTCTACCGGACTCCGTACGGAAAGCGAGTGGTCTACAATGGCCCAAAAATTTGCGCGAAAAAGTAGCGTCTACGTCGATTGGTTGATGTAAGTTTTCTGAAGATTGATCCATAAAAATCCTTTGCAAGTATTGCGGTTAATAGATGTGTTTTTTTGACGCAATATTGGCGTCGGATATTTATGAATCTGAATCAGGGGCCGAAGCATGATTCGATATAAAGATATTATAGCACTTTTTCTGAGCATGAAAAATGCTCGTCCATGTGCGCAAATGAGCGCGGGCGAGCATCTTTGCGGATGGGCGAATGGGCCCTTGGTGGCTTACCAGAGCTTTCCAGAAGCTTTGAGGTAAGTTTTGCATTTGTCGCAGTATCTCTCTCCGATCGGAATCGGTCTCCTGCAGTTCTCGCAGTAGCTAGCGCATCCGCTAGCTCTGGAGTAGCCGTTACAGTCGGGACACTTTCCGTTAGGATCGAGATTCCTAGGTCTGCCACAGACAGAACAAACTCCCCATGCCATCCAAATCACCTCCCCTCATGGCGAATGACAAAGTTTAAGGTGCATGCGTTAAAGCTTTTGAGATTATATAACTTCCTCCGAAAAAAGTCAATGGTATATATCTAAAAGCCACCCCTGTTTAAGCATAAGCATCCTTGACATTCTTACCTATATATGGTATAATGGACTTGTATCTGTCAAAAAAGATACGAACATTCAAAGAGTTGAAGGGGGTTTCTCAACATGAAGAAAATCATCGCGTTCATTCTTACCTTGGCGGTTCTCACTGGTTGCGGCGCTATCTTTGCAGAAGCCGCGATGGCGGAGAAAATGTTCGTCACTGGCGACAGAGTGCGTGAGCGGACTGAGCCTAACACTGACTGCGAGATTGTTGCTACTCACAATAAGGGTAAAGACGTCGAAGTAGTCGCGGCCGAGAATGGCTGGGGTCAGCTGGAAAATGGTAACTATATGTCTATGGACTATCTGGTTACTGAGGATAAGTCGGCAGAATTGTTTAACAATCTCCCGATGCTCGTGTTGGGGGATCATGTACGGGAGCGTTCTTCGATGGACACTTCCAGCTCGAGCAACATCGAAGCGGTTCATGACGCCGGCGAAACTGTCTACGTGGCTGAGAGGCTCGACGGATGGTATCGTCTGACGAACGGCAACTACATTAGCGCGGAC
>JAKSSY010000009.1 GCA_024402845.1 Candidatus Saccharimonadota bacterium
ATAGCGGGCCGAAATCTCCCAAGATGCTCGATACATTACGCGCTATCCGTGCTGTATGCCCAAGTCTTTCCACCTTCTAGGCATAGCTTCTCAATAACCAATCATTCTTCACCCTGCCCCTCTTCGGAGGGGCATTTTTCCTGTTCTGTCATATTCTTTGCGATTTCAATTAGCGCTCGGTATAGTCTCTAAAGAACGAGAAGCTTGTGCGCATTGACGGAATGTACTAATTATGATTTAATAGTAAAAGTTTTTGCTCTTTAGGAAGAATGGTTAAAGCTACTATGGGCTTATTCGAGCTTGAAGAGATTTTTGAGCTCGGTTAAGCCTGTAGTAGTTGCAATAGCGCAACTTGCATGGCTAC
Organism: Candidatus Saccharimonadota bacterium; assembly: GCA_024402845.1. GTDB lineage: Bacteria > Patescibacteriota > Saccharimonadia > Saccharimonadales > Saccharimonadaceae > UBA2834. Next base: position 365 of record JAKSSY010000009.1, read on the forward strand.
ACGTAGCGCAAGGAGGCGCAAGAAAGTATGGCACTTCATATTAATGACTTTATTCAGATTACCAATGACCAGGGACCTTTCGATTTCGCATATTCTGAAATTGCAAAAGAGATGGTGTTGCCGGATGCGGATCTCGATCCCGCAAAGATACTGTATCCCGCGATTACCATTGGAGACATGCAGATTTTAGTAGATAAGGAATATCGCAAGATTGCAGAAGATTTGATTCATCATTTCTGGGAAGGCGAGATGCTCACGGAAGAAATAGGAGATAAGTTATCTGATTATAACTTCACCAAGTATGAGTCGATTAAATTCGACTATCCTGTAGCTAAATGGAAGTTTAAAGAGGCGCTTATCGTCAATCAGCTTCATATGGCATACGACTATCCGGAAGCTCCATTTGCCCGTTCATATCTGCTTGCTCTTGGGATTAATGCAGCACTTCATTGGATTTAATTCGCAGACACCATCATTCTTCACCCCGCCCCTCTTCGGAGGGGCTGTTTTTTTATTTGCGTACGTTATATTTAATACTAAACATAGGCATTATTGACAAAAATACCTGATTATGCTATAATGTTGGTCATGGCTAACTGAATTGTGGCTACGAACATTAAGAAGAATGATTAAAGCTACTATGGGCTTATCTACATTTAAGCATTTTTTGAATCTAGATATGCCTGTAGTAGTTGCAATTACGCGACTAGCATGGCTGTTTTATTTATATCGCCTAGAAACAAAGAGGCGATCTGCGCATGGAGGCGCGTGTTATGGCAAGATTAGATTTATTGCAGTCATTTATGGAATTCGTTAACGAGTACTTATATAAAAGGGATACAACTTCAGAAGATGAGTTTTACGATTCCTTTCATTCTGCTTTTATGGAGCGATTCGCAAACAGCGAGGTTGGCATTAAGGCCAAAGAGCTGATTACTAAAAGCGAAGAATCGAAAGAGGGTGGAGAACTGATAATCTCATGCAAGAAAGTCGAGAATCGAATGCGTATGTATCCTGTAATGGTATCCGAGGCTACTATTCATAGCCACGTTCTACATCGCTATCTGAAGCAGAATGAGCTGTATATGGGCGACTTTAGTTCAGGAAACGTATACGATACTGATTCTAAGGGTGTTTTAAAGCTGAGCGATGAACAGGTAATTATCATTGAGTATTTAGGCAGCTATCTTGCCAACAAAGGGTCCGATAGCGCAGTGTTTATTGGCTTTTATCTTTACTGTATCGGACTGCCGGCTTCGAACTTCTTCCCTTATGGCGATTATGTCGTACTCGATCCGTAAACTATCATTCTTCATCATGGAAGCCCCTCTTCGGAGGGGCATTTTTCTTGTTCTGCCATATTCTTTGCAATTTCAATTAGTGCTCGGTATAGTCTCTAAAGAATGAGAAGCTGGTGCTTAATTGACAAAAACAAATATTTGTGCTATAATGTAGGCCATAGCTAACTGCTGTTAACTACGGACATTAAGAAGAATGATTAAAGCTACTATGGGCTTATTTGGATTTGTATTTATTCGAGTCCAGTTAAGCCTGTAGTAGTTGCAATAGCGCAACTTGCATGGCAGTCTCATTTATTTGTATCGCCTAGATTCAAAGAGGCGAAGGCGCATGGAGGCGCGAATTATATGTTTAATATTAAAGAGATCGATGCATTTATGGACACTTGCTATGTAGAAGGTTTCTTCTCTGATGGATTCAATCAGTATTCTTTCGATGCTACCGTTAGTCCATTTGGAGATTTTCCGAGATGTATAGAACACTTATCTGTTGAATTAATCTCCTCTGATAAAGAAGAGGATTCCGGCTATACCGCGCCACTCGATTTTGGCGGGATTAATAAAGAGATATTTGAGTATTTATCCGCTCCACCTAAGGTGGATACACATAAGCAAGAGATTCGCTACATGACAAGCGACGAGAAACACATTATTGCATCTTTTCCATATTACATCAATAAAGCTGGTGCAATCTTAGTGTTTTTGCCCATCCGTAATGTTGATGGTCGTGATATTGATGGTGAGATTTTCCCCCTGAGCTTCATGTTGAGAAATGGCTGGCTAGTTTTTAATACGCATAGCAAAATGTTCACTCATAATGAAACTGGCGGGATAAGAGCGGCTGTGCGTGCAATTCTTGATGCATATCGATAGTTAATCATTCTTCACCCTGCCCCTCTTCGGAGGGGCATTTTTCTGCAAGTATAAACATTATTTTGTCGCCACAGAGTAGACGGGCTATATATGAGTGAAGTATCATATTAATCAATAAACATATAGCTTTTTGCGGAGGGATAAAAATGAAAGAATCAAAAGAATATAAAATCAGCATCGCATTATTTATTGCAGCCCTAGTAGTTGACGGCATTTCTCTTATTACGGGTCTTATTCCAGATTTAAACTCATCGATCGATAAGATCTGCATGCATCTCGGTTTTGCATTATTAGGTTTTGGCTTGGTATTTTTAGCTAAAGCTAAAGACAGCAAAGGCAAAAAAGGTAAATAATATCCACTAATCCGATGCAAACAATCCGCAACTACTAGATTATTTTTCGAGTTGGTCTGCGATAAGTCCACCAAAAATGGTTTTTCATAAGAACGCCGAGAGGCGCCCGAATAAGACTATCTATCTTATCTCGAACGCCTTTGATTTTAAAACAATAAAGGCGCAGAAACATCTTGATTACTTTTTGATGTTGCCAAAACGGCGATCGCGAGAGGTGTACTCGGCAAGAGCCCGGTCAAAGTCTGCTTCATGGAAATCTGGGAATTTTGTCTTTGGGAAATAAAATTCCGCATAAGAGTTCTGCCAGAGTAAAAAGTTACTGAGGCGAAGCTCGCCGCTAGTGCGAATCATGAGGTCTACATCTGGTAAGTCTTGATAGAGGTATTTGCGAATATCTTCTTCGGTAAGGTTATCTACATCTACGCCAGATTTGGCAATTTCTTTGATGGCATCGAGGATTTCTGCGCGGCCACCATAGTTCATACAGAAATTAACCGTACCGCCGGTGTTATTCTTGGTTAGTTCGGCTAATTCATCGCGCGCCTTAATGACCTTTTTCGGCAACGGTTCGTCGCGCCCAGAGAAAACTACCCTGATATTGTTCTTTGCGAAATCATCACAATAGCGCTTGCACATAATAACGAAGAGATCCATTAAATGATCGACTTCCTCTTTTGGGCGCTTGAAGTTTTCCGTAGAAAATACATACAAACTCAAGAATTTGACGCCACGTTTATGAATATACTTTACGAGCTCACGGAGGTTATCAAAACCAGCATCGTGGCCTTTTAGGCGGCTGAGGCCGCGCTCTTTTGCCCAACGGCCATTGCCGTCAACAATGATGCCGACGTGGGTTGGGATTTTTAGTTTAGAGTAATCTACTGCTTCCATTTGTCTTAATTCTATCATTTACAAGTACATGACGACGGAAAATAATCTGCTTTGGCCCAATTATGGTAATCATAATAAAGAAATACCACCTCCCAGTGGTATTTTTTCACACTCTAATCAAACATCGATTAGACCGCTCAGGCGATCTCTCAACTTCGTCCGAACGTTCTACTTATATTTTAGCGCAAGCAGAATTAGTGTCAACATTGATTTATATATTTTTTATGGTTTAATTTTCCCAAAATTAACAGGGGTGGAAGCGCAAAATCTATTGACTTTTTATTTTTTCATTGTGGAATAATTATACTAGTTATGGCTACATTTTTGTATCTAGATATGTTAAGATAAAAACATCTAAGGAGGTTTAATGTATAACGAAGGTATTAAGTTTTATCGCTGCAATACTTGCGGTAACTTGTTTCTAGTAATGGTCGATCCAGCTGTCCGCCCTACTTGCTGTGGCGCCGAAATGGACATGCTTGACAGCCACCATCACACTCACGAAGGTAGCGAAAAGCATCTACCAATCATTGAAGTTAACGAAAACTATATTTCCGTAAAAGTTGGCCTACAGCTCCACCCAATGGATGCACAGCACCGTATTGAATGGATTGCACTAACCGATGGCACTCGCGTAGAGGTCCAAAAGCTTGGCCTTACCACTCCGCCTATCGCGAAGTTTTCTAAGATGTCTACTGACGGCAAGATTCACGCCTACGCGTTCTGTAACATTCACGGCTTATGGGAAAGCGAAAAATAAAGCTCAAAGATCTCTGGGAGACTTTTATCGACCGTTGCAAGTTTGCAATGGCCGGTACTTTTGAATTATTGAAACGCCCAAAATACTTGGCGGTTTTTATCGTTTCGCTAATTGTATTCCTATTTGCCCTAAGCTTCTTTAAAGATGGCGACAGCAACTGGGTGTTATTGACGTCCGGTCTAGACTTTGGCCGCAAGATGCAAGTACTCGGCAGAGTATCTATAGGCATCCTTGAGAACTTTACAAGTCTATACGGGATAATTATTACTCTAATGGCGATTTTGCAGGCTGCGATTATTCCTCTTCTTATCTATACCTGGAAACAGCGTGCCCGCGACCAAAAGAACAAGGATCAGGCTCTCGACGGTGCAAGCACTGGCAGTATTGGTGCCGTGCTTGGGTTTATAGCGCTTGGCTGCCCTAGCTGCGGAGTAGGCCTACTTACGCCAATTCTCGCCGCAATCGCTGGAGCAAGCGCGCTCGCACTTACCGAAGTAGTTGGTCACATTTTTACAATTGTCGCCTTTGGGCTATTGTTATACACAATTATTAAACTCGGCTACATTACCTTCATTAATTTAAGCAACGAAAAATATAAGAAAAAGGAGCATCATGCAAAAAGCAATTAGAATTATTGCGATCGTAGCGGTGGTGGGACTATTGCTATCTTTAATCATCTACAACGCAACCAAACCAGTAGACTACACACCATGGAATGAGGCGATGACGCTGGGCGATAAAGAAACCGCCAAGCATCACTTTATTATGTATACCGATATCTTCTGTCCTTATTGCGATAAGTTTTCCGATGCCGTCCAGGCGAATATGGAAGATTTTAACAAACGCTACATCGAGGACGAGAATGTCTACTTCGAAATCCGCATGACCGATATGAACTACAAGAGTGGCCACTCCAATAACAGTAAGCCGGGCGGCGAGGCGGTCTATTGTGCAGCCGACCAAGGCAAGTTCTGGGAATTCTACCACGAAGCACTTTCTACACTTTATGAAGATTTCCATTCCAAAGGTATCGGCGTAGATAAGACTTCGCCAAAGATTCGCGACCTCGAGAATGAATACTTCTACGACATCGCCGAAAGATCCGGCATAGAAATTAACCGCTTTAAGGCATGCTTCGACAATCACGAGATGGAGCATACGCTAGATGTAAACACTAATCGCGCTAGCAGCGTTCTCTCTGGTGTGCCATACTTCGTATTCGACAAGTTTAAGACTTCTGGCTTTGCTGGAAACTGGAATACTACCAGCGACTACGAACAGGTCAAGCTCCTCATGGATGCCGGCCTAACAACCAAGAAATAAACCTCTACAAAAAGCCACCTTGGAGCAAAGGTGGCTTTTTCTTTGACGGTTTTATGAACATATTAGCCTTCGATGACAATGTATTTCTTGCCTCTTAATGTCTTCGCCGACATGCCAGCTACGACGGATGGCGCCAGAGAAGCGTTCTTGGCGAATGATCTTGCCATCCTTCTCTTCCTCATTTTCTTCGATTTTCTCAGCACTGACGGTTGGGGGGGGGACACAAAATTAACACTATCGATACGATAGTGTTAATTTTGCTTATGTTTTTAGCTTTCGTTCAGCTTCTTAAGAGTGAATTAGTGAAGATGTTGTGCTAATTTCTCTGCGCCGTTCGGAAGAACGATAACGGTCTTCTGGGAAGGATCGTTGGAGATTTTCTCGAGGGTTTGAAGAGTACGAATCTGGATACCACCTGGAGTACGAGCAAGAAGGGCGGCAGCTTCGGAAACGGCCTGAGCGGCGCTCTTTTCACCATCTGCAGCGATAATCGCTGCACGGCGTTCACGTTCGGCCTCAGCCTGCTTTGCCATTGCGCGTTTCATATCGCCTGGAAGCTCGATGTTCTGAAGCTTAACGTTTTCAATATCGATACCCCATTTATCAGTTTCTTTGTCGACGATTTCCTTAATCTGAGCGGAAATTTCATCACGCTTAGAAAGAAGTTCATCAAGCTCGAAGTTACCGGTAATATCGCGAAGAGCAGCCTGAGCAAAGTTCGTGGTTGCATAGACATAGTTCGTGGTTTCAAGCAATGCTTTGGAAGGATCAAGTACGCGAAAGTAAACGATAGCGTCTACGCCAACAGTAACGTTATCCTTAGTAATAACTTCCTGCTTTGGTACGTCGATAGGCGTGGAACGAACATCTACGCGAGTCATGGTCTGTAGATATGGGATAACTACCTGTAGACCTGGATTGCGCACACCGGAAAACTTACCTAGAGTAAATACAACGCCACGCTCGAACTGACGTACGACGCGAACGCCCGGCAAAATAATTAAAACTATAACAAATAATATTATGGCAAATGCAACTCCTGGCATATTTTCTCCTTAATTCTTAAATCTATTATAGCATTAACGGAATAAATTTAAGCAATAAAATGCCACCGCTTTCGCGGTGGCAAGTCTGAGAAAAAACGAATGATACTGCAGGTTTCCCTGTGGGGCGCCTTATTCGGGACTGTGGATCACAGCCTTGCGGCCGACGGGCCTATTGGCGTGGGCTTGTGCCGGCGTGTCGGCGGGGGCCTTGTTGTTGGCGGCGGAGCGGGGAGCGCGAATCAGCTCTTCCAGAGTGGCCGGCTTGGCGGGTGTCTCGACCTCGACGGGCCTCTTGGCGTGGACTTCAACCGGCTTCTCGGCATGCCCCTCGGCGGGAGCCTTGTCGGTCAGGAAGCTCATAACCCCATCCATCACGGTCTCGCTGCGCTCGCAGGTCCAGAGAGCCATCTCCTCGATGATATTGCCCTCCTTGTCGGTGACGGGATACATCCATCTGATGTTGCCACAGCCGACGGATTCCGCCAGTGCATAGACGGTAACCTTCTCGCCGAAGAACGCAGCGTTCTCGGGATCGACGATCAGGACGTTGTGCGCGGAGCCATCCAGCATGAACAGGTCGTCCAGATGACGCAGGTCGACGCGAATAGTGTTCTCGTTAACCTCCTTGAAACCCTGCCCTTTGCGCATGGTCTCAGTCTTGGTCTCGGGAGTCACGTTCAGGCCAGTGAGAAGATTGATAAGAGATGTAGTTCTAATCATGGTTCTTTCCTCCTAAAGAACAACCGCTTTTTGCGGTAGAATATTTGGCTGCTACCCCTATTGGTAGCAATCCGTAGTATATTATATCAAAGTTTTGCTTTTTTGTCAATAACATGATAGCATTTATTATAACTTTTATGCTAAGATAGAAATAGATATGGGGAAATTATTAGACATCGACGCCAGTACAGATATTACTATAGTCGGTAATCTTGGCGTATACTTGGCTCGCTTAAAGCGGGCTGGTTTTCGCGTGGTCGATGGCTTTATTATCCCCGCAGACGAAGAGCTACAATTTGGCCTTAGCAGCGAGGTACTCCGCGCTTTTGATCGACTCCACGCAGAATCCGTTGCCCTACGCGCTGCTCCGATTGAAATGGATATTTATTCTAGCGAAACCATCCGCAGCGTCAAGCGCGACGTCTTGGTTGATACGATTAATTACTTACAAAACAATTCCCTACGCCGTGGCCATAAGGTTGCCGTGGTCGTACAGAAGGATTTGAATGCAGAATTCTCCGGCACGATTCATTCTTATAACCCTGTAACGCTTGATAATGGTGAAATTCTAATCGAGGCCAACCTTTGGATGAACAACACGGTTCTTACCGGCGAGTCCGAGACCGATATGATTCTGGTGAACAAAAACACCGGCGCACTCGACCTCGAGAGCGAAGACGAAGACGAGATTTGTCTCACGCCAAACCAGATATCTCGACTCTATAATATGATACGCAAGATTGAGAAGAAACTTGGCGAGGCTGTCAGTGTGGACTGGGCCTACGATAACGGTATTCTTTACGTCCTGCGCGCCCGTCCAATAACTCAAAAAACTTACGAAAGGTACATGTAATGCTGCATACTACGCTAATTATTCTGAAAAAAGACGACGAAATCCTACTCGGATTAAAGAAACGCGGCTTTGGTAAAGGCAGATTAAATGGCGTAGGCGGCAAGTTGGAGCCGGGCGAGACTGTAGAAGAAGCGGCCATCCGCGAGACCGAAGAGGAAATCGGCGTCAAGCTCACAAAGATGGAGCATGTTGCGGATATTGTTTTTGACAACCTTTATTACAAGGGTGTGCCCGAGCGTAACATGATGCATGTATTCTTTGGCCTCGAGTGGGAGGGTGAGCCGATTGAAAGCGACGAAATTGAGCCACATTGGGTAAAGATATCTGAACTCGATTACAGTAAAATGTGGTGCGATGACGAACATTGGTACCCGCATGTGTTGGCCGGCGAGAAAGTTGAGGCTTGGTTCCACTTTAATGAAGATGACACATATGATGATTTCTGGATTGACATTATTGATGAGCATTTGATTGACGACATCGATGACAAAGACGTCGGTTTGGCGAACAAAAAGCGCGAGGCCGGCAAAGATTACTCCTTTAAGTTAGGATCTCGTGCGATTCTGCTCAATAACAAAGATCAAGTTGCATTAATTCATAGCGTAAACCGTGGCTGGTATAAGTTGCCTGGCGGCGGTCGCGAAAAAGATGAGCTTGCTCGCGAGAATCTTGAGCGTGAACTAATCGAAGAGACTGGCTACAAGGCAGACGTGCTTCAGAATATAGGCGTTTGCCGCAATGTACGCCACGATTGGCAGATGGCCGCCGAAGCACAGATGTATCTTTGCCGCGCCGGAGAGTTTGTCGGCAAGCAACAAATGGAAGATGAAATCGAAGATGGCGATACGCTTGAATGGTTTGATAGTTTTGATGCCGCAATTGACGCACTAAAATCGGTTAAGCTTGAAGAAGTCGGCTTTTATAGCGCATACTTCTTTACAAGAAGAGAAATTGACGCGCTGGAACACGCGAAGAAAATCTACAAGAAATAATGGACGAGAGACGACCACTTGCCGAGCGCATGCGCCCGCAGAAACTTGAAGATGTTTTAGGCCAAGACGATATTATCGGCGAGGGTAAGATTTTGACGGAAATCGTCAAGAAGCAGGAACCGGTCAATATTATCTTTTGGGGGCCACCAGGAACCGGCAAGACCACCCTCGCACGCATTATTGCGAAGGAGTTTAAGGCGGATTTTATTGAGATTTCTGCGGTTACTTCTGGCAAAAAAGATGTCGAAAAAGTCGTCGAGCGCGCAAAACAAAACTGGAATCTCAAGACACGCACTGTATTATTCGTGGACGAAATCCACCGTTTTAATAAGGCGCAGCAGGATGCATTTTTGCCGCACGTCGAAAGTGGCCTGATTACCCTGATCGGCGCAACTACTGAGAATCCGAGCTTCGAAGTGATTTCTCCGCTTCTCTCCCGTAGCCGCGTCGTGATTGTGAAGCATTTATCCAAGGCGGACACTATTGAGGTTTTAAAGCGCGCAATCAAGGCCGAAAAAGCCACGAAGCGCGTATCGAAAGCTGCGATTGATTACCTCGCGGAGTTATCTGGTGGCGACGCCCGCTCTGCCCTCGGTGATCTAGAACTAGCTCTAAGCCTTAGTAACAAGATTGGCGTCGAGGAAGTCAAAGAGGCGGCCGGCCGCAAAGTGCCAGGCTATGACAAAAAAGGCGATAAACATTACGACAATATTTCTGCCTTCATCAAGTCGATGCGCGGTAGCGATGCCGATGCGGCGCTATATTATTTAGCGCGCATGCTTAATGCCGGCGAGGACCCGAAGTTCGTTGCGCGTCGCATGGTAATTTTCGCCTCCGAGGATATTGGTTTGGCTGGAAATGGCGCACTCGGCTTGGCCTTGAATGCGTTTATGGCCGTTGAGAGGATCGGTATGCCAGAGAGCGGATTGATTCTCGCACACGTAACGACGGCACTCGCAAAGTCGAAGAAATCCCGCGCAACGACCGATGCCTGGTACGCCGCGCAGGATTTAGCAAACAAGACAATGAATCTCCCGGTGCCGATCTGGCTCCGCAATGCACCAACAAAACTTATGAAAGACCTCGGCTTTGGCAAAGGGCAGAAATGGGAAGCCGGCTTTCATCTAGATAAGAATTATTTGCCTGACGAGATCAAAGACACAAAGATTCTCCCATAATCATACGCTATGCGCAATTGCCTAGCGCGTGTATGGTTATGGGATTATTTTATGTTTCTTGGCTAGTTTTATGGCGGCGCTTACGATCCTCTTTCCTTCTTCTCCATAGTCTAAGACATCGCCAGCTTCTTCGGCGGGCACTAGGATGCGCTCGCACATTTTGCCACCGTCAAAATCTTGCAGTTCACCTCTTCGTAAACTTCGCGGTGCAATGTCTCCTCGTAAGTTTCACCCGGTTCTGGCGTGCCACCAACTAAACCATGGAAACTATTATCGACGCGTAGCATAATGCGGCCGTCATCAGTAAAAAGCACTCCGTAGACTTGAGTGATTGGTAGATTATTCGGAATTGGCGCCTCGTGCCAGATGAACTTCACCATTCGAGAACCTTCTGGCGTGATTTTGTGCCAGATACGATCGTAATCTGAGTCTTGGCGACATGGAATTCGTCAGAAATAAGCTCTAGGAGTGCCGCGTTTGCTTCTCCGTCATGGGCGCGCGCATGCAAAAAGGCGACATAACTGCCGTCTTCTTGCTTTTCAAGACGCGTTGCTCCTTTGGTGCCAGGTTTGACACGGACGGAGATGCGCATTATTTTTCTCCGCAAACTACGTTATTTGCGTGGAGCCAGCCCTCTACGGAGCCACCATCAAGGTATTCGCCCTGAATTGGCAAAACATGAATCTTCTTGTGAGCCTTGATATGCTCGATAATTGGATCGGTGATTAGATACTCCTGGTCTTTTGGACCGAAATTGTTCTCTTTGCAATACTTTACGATGCGCTGGAGCAGCTCATTAGACATGATGTATTTGCTAATATTGATAAGGTTGCTTGGAGCTTCTTCTTTCTTTGGCTTCTCGTAGATACCAGTCAAAACACCATCTTCAACCTTTAATACACCGTAGCGTTCAACCTCTTCGATTGGGATTTCGACGGCAAGCATTGCGGAATCATCTTCGTTTTCGACGAGTTCCATTAAGCGCGCAAGATCAGAAGAGCCGTCTTTGTTGTAGACAAAATCGTCACCCATCAAGACAACACAAGATTCGTTAATACCGAATTCCTCTACGACCTGAGCTACTGGTTCGGCGCTGCCGTAGCGTTCGTCGACATTTTTCTGGGCATAAAAATGAAGCGTCAGCCCATCACGAGAAGTATCGGTTAGGGTGAGCTTATCTTCCTTGCCGCGAGCAATCAAGTAATTGTTTAGCTTGGCGTTTCCTTCGTAATAAGCCTTAATCTGGGAGAATGGTTTTTCATCAATAACGATGTAGGCCTCTTCGATACCGGCCTTAGCACAATCTTCGACAACATAATCAACCAACGGACGGTTGCCGATTGGAAGCATGGCTTTTTCGATTACTTTTGTAACCGGTAAACGACGCGTTCCCCATCCAGCCACAGGAATAATAGCTTTTTTGATCTGCATTAGAGAAATCTCCGTATAGTTTTCTATATTCTATCTTTTCTTCATCGTTTTTACAATAAAAAACAGATGATAAACACAGCGGTATAAGATATAGCCAGTGCCGAATGCGAGGAGGATGTTTAGGATCTCAAACCTCTCGCCGACTAGCCAAATGATGAGCGTAGAAGTGACCGGAATTGCGATAAGCGAAGCTGCGATATCCGCAACAATCTGATTACGTGGCCATTCATCTTGATAGCGGAACACGATTGCTGCTTTCTCGATAATGAGGTAGAGAGCCAGAGCGACGGCCGCAAGATAACAGATGATGGAGCTAAAGAAGCAACCACTAAATGCGACACCCGCAATAATACCGCCGAGCACATCAATGATAAGGAGTGGGGCAAATGCGAGCTTGGTTTTCTTTTTGCCCTTAATTCTCTTATTAAAGATAGAATCGATAATCTTGGACATAATCCAGCCAACAATTACTAGACCAACAAAGGACCCCGTCGCAATGAGCGAAAAGGTGCCGTTATCGTACTTCTCTTCGTTGACGATAGTTGGCACAGAGTAAACTATTAAGATGAGAGACAAGATTACAGCCGCAGGAATACTGACTTTTCGGATAACCGGCGAGTAATCGCTATTGATATCGAAAAGTTTTAGCGCAGCAGATACTGCAAAAATCATTAGTAAACCGACGATTATTGAATATATAACAGGGGTCATTATTCTTCCTCTATGATTGGCGGAAGCCATGATTCATGAGGTTCCTGGCCAAGTAATACTGCGATAGTAGAAGCAATATTCGCTAGGCCGCGGTCACCTAAGCTAAGGCGATATTTTTCGGCGTTTGCCGTATCGTCTACAAATATACAAGGGACACGATTAGTGGTATGGGCGGTCTTTGGCGTACCGTCTGGATTGAGAAGCTCTTCGGCATTGCCGTGATCAGCCGTAATGACCGTGATGCCGCCGAGCTTATTGACCGCTTCTACGATGCGTTTTAGGCAGATGTCGATAGACTCCATCGCATTGATTGTCGGCTCGAGTTCACCAAAGTGGCCAACCATATCGCCGCCAGGATAATTGATGCGGAGGAAGTCATATTGCTTCGATTCAATAGCCGCGATGAGCTTATCAGTGGTTTCGGCAGATTTCATCCATGGGCGCGTATTAAATGGCTCCGTATAGGATGAGACTTCTTCGTCGACTTCCCCATCCGGCACGTGGTAGCTGTTGCCATTGAAATAATAAGTGATGTGACCGAATTTTACGGTTTCGGAGATAGCATATTGCTTCAGACCTTTGCTTGCGAGATATTCTGGCAAGGTATGCTTGAATTCTGGCGAACCAACTAAGACATGAGCAGGTACATGAAGATCCTCGTTGTACTCCGTCATGCCGGCAAAATAGACATCTGGACGACGTACGCGGTCAAAGTGCGGGAAGTCGTCATAAGTGAAGGCCTGCGCCATCTCTACGGCGCGGTCGGCGCGGAAATCAATATAAATAACCGCATCACCATCATTAATAGTGCCGATTGGCTGACCATTTTCGGCAATTACGAATGCTGGCATGTATTGATCTTGGAGATCTTTGTTTTCGGCGCGGAAGGTTTCGATTGCCTCGGTGGCGCTAGCGAATTGACGACCTTCGCCAAGCACATGTGTATGCCAACCTTTTTCGACCATCGGCCAGTCGTTTTCGTAGCGATCACAAGTAATAACCATGCGGCCGCCGCCGGACGCAATCTTGTAATCCGGATCACCAAGGTCGTGAACGAATTTTTCTAAGCGTTGAATGTATTTTGGCTCACTATGCGGCGGAACGTCACGACCATCAATTAGCGTATGGACGCGGATGCGATTAATACCGTCCTTTTGAGCCTGAGCGAGCATTTTTTCTAGATGAGCAATATTAGAGTGGACATTTCCGTCACTGAAAATACCCATAAAATGCAAGGTTGAACCGCGCTCATGAATGCGCGCAACAATATCTTGCCAAGTCTGCGTTTCGAAAATCTTTCCAGTATTTACGTCATTCTCGACCGCAGCGGAACGCTGAAAAACAATCTCGCCTGCGCCCATAGCATTATGGCCGACTTCAGAGTTACCCATATCATCCTTTGGTACGCCGACATATTCTCCGGCTGCGCCGAGTTTTGCAGTTGGATATTTATCCATTAAGTAGTTTAATGTTTCGAGGTGCGCCTGCCTTACCGCATTGCCCTCTCTATTATCACGAAGGCCAACGCCGTCCATAACAACGAGAACAACCGGCCCATCAAAATTCAACTTGCTCATGGTTATAGTATAGCATCTTGGTATAATAATTACATGAGCGTTAGGGATTATTATCTTGAACATTTTGATGAATTACCACTCGAGAAGCAAAAACATTTTGCTACACGCATTAAATATTGGTTTAAAGATTCGCGATTTGATGATTTTTTGGCTGCGAATGAGCCAAGCCATGACCTTGCCGCCGTTCTTGCGAACAATGATTATTCTGGCGTCAATAATCTCGAGGCGCGCCGACCGTTTTTCGAGAAATATCCCGAGTTATATGGCCTCGAAGCCTGCCTTTTTCGCATTAATCGCCTTCTAATTGAGTATGATGTGGATTTGCGCGAGGATTTTTTGAGGGAATATCCTCGCGAAAGACTGTATAAACTGTGCGACGACTTACTGCAGGACGATCAGGCTTTAGCGGCGCTCTCCACTTACGCCGTGAATGAGATCTGCCTGGCAGAAAATCTCTTTCCACGGGATAATGGAATCTACGAAACATTGACTCAACGCTACCTCGAAGCAGAACAGCGCACGGAGTTTATTTATGCCTATACGCACATTATTTTATGTATGTCGAACTTCTATACCAAGGAAGTACGCGGAAAAGATTGGGATTTGGCGCAACAAATGCTAGCGAAATGCGAGCAGATGATTGAGAACCATTTTGACGAGATTACCATCGATACCAAGCTTGAGTTCTTGGTTTGCTGCAGGATTAACAAAGAAATCTTCGACTACGAGCCCGCACATATCTATGCCGACATCAATAAGGAATGCAAGGAATCACTAAAAGATTCCCCGTTCGTAGTCGATAAACGCAGATCAGAAAAATACAACACGCTTTCTGGCGCCGAACACCGCAACGTGTTGTATATTATGTCTGGCTTGGATTATTGACCGTCGGCTAGGAAGTAGTCGCGCAATACTTTGTATTTCTCTTCAATAAAGGCGCCGGTTACGACTTGCGGCGTATGGTTCACTTCTAAGATGTAGTTTTTGCCAGTATCGCGATGAGTGATAACGTCTACGCCAGCAAAGCGCTTATTAGTGGCTTTAGCCGCGATGCGGGACATCTCGAGGATTTCCGGATTAACTTCTTCTAGAGGGATAATCTTTGCTGAGCCACCGAGAGAAGTGTTGTTGCGATGATCCTTGCCGCCGGAAGAGCGATAGATCGCCATATACGGCTCAAATCCAAGCGTTACGATACGATAATCACCATCATTCGGAATAAATTCTTGCAAGATATATTCTATATCTGGATTATCGTCGACAATCTTGGCAATTTCTTCTGGGGAATGGACAAGATAATTATCTTGGCCTTTTGTGCCACGGATAGACTTAAATACGCCGATGCCACCGAAGTTTTCGACGAGACATTTGCCGAGAAATTCCTTCGTGCCGTAGGCGGTTTTTGGCACAACAGCATCATGCTCCCAGCAGCGCCACATTTCGTAGAGCTTGCCGGATGCGTTCGCAAAAGTATCGTCCGCCATAATCACGCCCTTCTTGCGACAGTAACAGCCGTAGGCATTGAAGATATGACGACGTTCAAACGGCGCGGTAGTAATACAGAGAATCTTATCGAAATCTGCGAGGTCTTCGCCGGTTTTTTCATTCTTGATGCAGGTATTTTCGCCATCAATCAAGAGATTAATGTCCGAGAAACAGCCAGTGGAAACCTGGATTTCGCCAGTCTCTTCGGCAACTCGTTTGAGTTCCGCAATACTATCTTCAATTTCAACCTTGCGGTTGATGATCAAAATCTTTTTCATGGCCTTATTTTAAGATAGTTCCGCCCCATTCGACAAGCGTAAAGCCTTTGCGCTCTGGCGTTGCCGGGAGTTTTTGTTCTTTGATATTAATTGGAGCTTCCAGCGCTTTCCATTCCATATTGATACGAATCGTCGTAGTTGGAGCCGGAGAAACCTCGAGTGGCATATTGGCATCGATTTCCGATACATCCGCAAAGTGGATATAGTTATATGCGTTGTTTTGCATTTGTGGAAGCCAGAAGATGATAAACTCCTCCGCCTCGCGCTCATTCAAGCCAAGTTTGGCGAGCTTTTCTTCGAGAAATTCTGCCGTATCGGAGCCTTTTACGACGAAACCATCTTC